>NZ_JBPYCT010000008.1:0-33196 GCF_051846875.1 Flavobacterium sp. ARAG 55.4
ATAGGTCCTAAAGGATTAAGGGATTATTTTAAGAAAGATTCGCTGCAATTTGCCGTTTTGTGGAAACTAAGCCTGGTGCTGAAACACAATTTTCTGGCGCAGTTGGGCGAATACCTGCCGTACCGTTTTGAAACCCTACAGGAAAAAGCCCTAAAAAAAGAACTCGATGAGAAAAACGCTTATATCCAGAAACTGGAAATACAGCTTGAAACTTTGAGAGAAATGATACAGAAGTAGTAATTTTGTAAGAATTATTTATATATTAGCGAAATAATAATAGGCAATAATAACCACCAAAACATGCGCATAACATGCCAATTAAGCTTAAAACTAGTTCAATTTATGCGCATATATACTAGTTATAACTCATTTTTGAAAAACGAAAATATGAAGAAAATTTTACTATTTACTTTTTTTACAATTTCAATTTACGCATCAGAAATTAAAGGTTTTGAAAAGCAAAAACTTGAAAAAAATGACGTAGAAATAATCTCAAATACTGATAAAATAAAAACTTTAAATGAGAAAATTGACGAATTAAATAAAGATTACGAAAAGCAAGAAAAAATAAATGAAAAAACATTAGATAGCATTTCTAATCAAATATCTGCTGCTTCCCTTAACTTAACTATTTTCGGTATTCTTTTTAGTGTTGCTGCAATAGGTTTAGGATTATACGTTACACATATCGAAAGAAAAATTGTATTGATAAGAGAAGAAAATAAAAGTCTTTTATCAGAAACTAAAATTGTGAAAGATGATGTTGTGAAAATTAATACCCAAATTCAAAAGGATATTTATGGATTATTCTTAAAAATAAAAAGAGAAGAAACTCTTCATATTTTAGAACGATTATCAAAAATCCCAGAAGATATATCAAACTTGTCGCAACAATTATTATCACGTGAATTAGAAAAAAACGACTTTATCATACTTAAAGAAGCATATTTAAAACTAAAAGAAAAAATATCATTAAATATTGAAGATGAAAACGAGGATGAAAATAATTTATTTGACTTTAATCAAGAAACCGAATACTTGAATTCATATAAACTATTATTTTTTCAACACTTTTTAGATTTGGCAATAAAAGATTCTATAATAAATGAAGACTTGATTGACTATTATGATAACTCTGTAAATTGTGCTTTTGAAAATGATATTATTAAATCCACAACAGATTTTACAGAAGTATTAATGGAAACGGGGTTACAAACGAAAACCAAAGAAATAAATGCGTTTATTAAAGCATTATCTCTTTCGAAATTTAAAACGTTTGATGATGTCTATCAAATAATTTTTAAAAATTTACAAACAAGAGACAATCATTTCAATTTATTCAATCTTCTAAATGATGATAAAGAAATTAGAATAGGAAAATTAAAAATTGGTCAAATAATTACAGAGAAATATTCAAATTCTCCTTTAAGCGAAAAAGAACAGAACATCATTAATAAAACTGTAGCTTTATCTTTAGAATTAGAAACAGAAACTAATGAAAAAAACATTGAAATTGAAAAACAAAAAAAACAGAAAGCTGAAAGATTAAAAAAACAAGAAGAAGCGAAAGCAGAAAGATTGCGAAAACAGGAAGAATTAAATAAACAAAAAAAATAAAACGGGTTATAACACACGTTTGGCGCAATTGCGAATTTTGTGGTAAATTCACGTTTATCTTTCGCAAGAACTTTAGTAGTAACAGAAAATAATCAGTTCCGAAGTTCGCAACCTCGCCAAGCGCGGGAACTCCCCGATGGCTCGGATATACGTAAACGTTAGCGCAGAATTGTATTCTGTGCGCACAAAGAGGAGCAACTTTGTGGAGTTACTTGATGAGATTGCTTCGTTCCTCGCAATGACTTACCCTTGATTACTATGATTTATGCAAATCCGTGCTATCCTCACGAAAAAGATTACTGCAAATCTGCGTGATTGGGTTCGTTCTTCGCAATGATTTGCTTGTGGGTAGTTGGGTTTAGAAAACTAAACCGATGGCTCGGGCTTGTAGATAAAACTTAGCACAGTCCCGTACCGAAATTTTGGTATCGGGATGCCTGTACACCTTTAGTGAATTAAGTAGCATAAAAAGAAAGTTGGAACGGTTTTAAGGCTTACAACTTTCTTTTTTTTGTAAAAACCTTCTATAATTGTGTTTATTCCCTCTTTTTTCTTTCCTCTTTCCTCTATTTTCTTTAAAATTCCTTATTTTCGCACCTCGATTAAGAAAAGGATACAATGAGTACAAAATTTACTGAATACAAAGGACTTGACTTGCCAACAGTAGCGTCGGAAGTTCTGGATTTTTGGAAGCAAGAAAATATATTTGAAAAAAGTGTAACTACCCGCGAAGGGGCGAAACCTTATGTATTTTTTGAAGGACCGCCTTCGGCAAATGGATTACCGGGAATTCACCACGTGATGGCGCGTGCTATTAAAGATATTTTTTGTAGATATAAAACTCAAAAAGGATTTCAGGTTAAGCGTAAAGCAGGTTGGGATACTCATGGTTTGCCAGTTGAATTAGGTACTGAAAAAGAATTAGGAATTACAAAAGAAGATATCGGGAAAACGATTTCAGTAGAAGAATATAACGAAGCCTGTAAAAAAACGGTGATGCGTTATACGGACGTCTGGAATGATCTGACCGAAAAAATGGGGTATTGGGTTGATATGGAAGATCCGTATGTGACTTACAAATCCAAATATATGGAGTCGGTTTGGTGGTTGTTGAAACAAATCTATAATAAAGATTTGATGTACAAAGGCTACACCATTCAGCCGTATTCTCCAAAAGCGGGTACAGGATTATCTTCTCACGAAGTAAATCAACCGGGTTCTTACCGTGATGTGACTGATACTACGATTGTGGCACAGTTTAAAGCGAAAAATGAAAGTTTGCCAGGCTTTTTACAAGGTTTTGGGGATATTCACATATTGGCTTGGACAACTACGCCTTGGACCTTGCCTTCAAATACGGCTTTGACTGTAGGTCCAAAAATCGATTATGTTTTAGTAAAAACTTTCAACCAATATACTTTTGAGCCCATCAATGTGATTTTGGCTAAAAACTTAGTAGGGAAACAGTTTGGAAAAACTTATTTCGCCACTGAAGAAGCTGCTGATTTTGACAATTATAAAGCCGGAGATAAAAAAATCCCGTACCAAATTGTTGCTGAAGCAAAAGGAGCTGATTTAGTAGGAATCCGTTACGAGCAATTATTGCCTTGGGCATTGCCTTATCAAAATCCGGAAAATGCTTTTAGAGTAATTTCAGGGGATTTCGTGACAACAGAAGACGGAACGGGAATTGTACATACGGCTCCAACTTTTGGTGCTGATGATGCTAAAGTAGCCAAAGAAGCTACGCCTGAAGTTCCGCCGATGTTAGTTTTAGACGAAAACGGTACTGCAGTTCCATTAGTAGATTTACAAGGAAAATTCACGGCTCATGTAGGCGAAGAGTTTGCCGGGAAATACGTGAAAAACGAATATTATGATGCTGATCAGGCTCCGGAACGTTCGGTAGATGTGGAGATTGCCATTCGATTAAAAGAAGAAAATAAAGCATTCAAAGTAGAGAAATACGTCCACAGTTACCCACATTGCTGGAGAACGGACAAGCCTATTTTATATTATCCTCTGGATTCCTGGTTTATTAAAATCACAGAAGTTAGAGACAGAATGTTCGACCTGAATGAAACGATCAACTGGAAGCCAAAAGCAACCGGGGAAGGTCGTTTTGGGAACTGGTTGAAAAATGCCAACGACTGGAATTTATCTCGTTCCAGATATTGGGGAATTCCATTGCCAATTTGGAGAACCGATGATAAACAGGAAGAAATCCTGATAGGTTCGGTGGAAGAATTATACAACGAAATTGAAAAAGCAATTGCTGCCGGTGTTCAAAAAGAAAATCCTTTTAAAGGATTCGAAATTGGAAACATGAGCGAGGCTAACTATGATTTGGTTGACTTGCATAAAAATGTGGTGGACGGAATTACCTTGGTTTCGGCTTCCGGAAAACCGATGAAGCGCGAGGCTGATTTGATTGACGTTTGGTTTGATTCCGGAGCGATGCCTTATGCACAATGGCATTATCCTTTTGAAAACAAAGAACTAATTGACGAGAATAAATCATTCCCGGCTGATTTCATTGCCGAAGGTGTGGATCAGACCCGTGGATGGTTCTATACTTTGCATGCTATCGGAACTTTGGTTTTTGATACTATTGCGTATAAAAATGTAGTTTCTAACGGATTGGTATTGGACAAAAACGGACAAAAGATGTCCAAACGTTTAGGGAATGCCGTAGATCCATTTGAAACATTAAAAGAATATGGTCCTGATGCGACACGCTGGTATATGATTGCCAATGCTAATCCATGGGATAACCTGAAATTTGATATTGAAGGTGTGGCTGAGGTGAGAAGAAAGTTCTTTGGAACCCTTTATAATACTTATTCATTCTTTAGTTTGTATGCTAATATAGATGGTTTCAAATTTGATGAAGCCGAGGTGCCATTGAATGAAAGACCTGAAATCGACCGTTGGATTCTATCAGAACTACATACTTTAATCCAATTAGTGGATGAAGCTTATGCGGATTATGAGCCAACAAGAGCTGCCCGTGCCATTTCTGATTTCGTACAGGAAAACTTGAGTAACTGGTACGTTCGTTTATGCCGTCGTCGTTTCTGGAAAGGGGACTATGCACAGGATAAAATTGCTGCTTACCAAACCTTATATACTTGTTTGTTAACGGTAAGTAAACTGAGCGCTCCGATAGCTCCGTTCTTTATGGATAAGCTTTACAGAGACTTAACACAGGCTACACAAACAGAAAAATTTGATAGCGTACATTTGGCGGAATTTCCAAAATACGTTGAAAACTTTGTTGATAAATCGTTAGAGAGCAAAATGCAGAAAGCACAGACCATTTCATCACTGGTTTTATCACTGCGTAAAAAGGAAATGATTAAGGTACGTCAACCCCTGCAAAAGGTAATGATTCCGGTACTTGACGAGAAACAAAGACTAGAAATTGAGGCCGTTTCTGACCTGATAAAAGCGGAGGTAAACGTGAAAGAAATTGAACTTTTAGACGATGCTTCGGGAGTATTGGTGAAGCAGATAAAGCCTAATTTTAAAGCACTTGGACCGCGTTTTGGGAAAGATATGGGTTTGATTTCCAAAGAGATACAAAATTTCTCTCCGGATCAGATTAATCAGCTGGATAAAGAAGGAAGTATTGCTATTGTTATTGCAGGAAAAGACGTAACTTTATCACTAGCTGATGTGGAAATAACATCACAGGATATCGAGGGTTGGTTAGTTGCTAATTCAAACGGAATTACCGTTGCGCTTGACATCACGATTTCTGAAGAATTGAAAAAAGAAGGAATTGCAAGAGAGTTAGTCAACAGAATCCAGAACATCAGAAAAGATTCCGGATTTGAAGTGACTGATAAGATTAAAGTTTATTTGCAAAACAATACTGTGCTAGAAGACGCAGTCACTGAAAATAGAGAATACATTAAATCAGAAACATTAACGGAGGAGTTGGTTTTTGACGTAGAAATCAAAGATGGCACAGAAATTGAATTTGATGACATTAAAACTAAAATAACGATTACTAAATAACATTGATTATGGTAGATGAAGCAACACGATACTCCGACGCCGACCTGGCAGAGTTCAAAGAGATAATCCAAAAGAAGATTGAGAAAGCTCAGGCAGATTTAGATTTGATAAAAAGTGCTTACATGAATGACTTGAATAACGGTACTGATGATACATCGCCTACGTTCAAAGCCTTTGAAGAAGGAAGCGAAACAATGTCTAAAGAAGCCAATTCTCAATTGGCAATCCGTCAGGAAAAATTCATACGTGATTTAAAGAATGCTTTATTCCGTGTAGAGAACAAAACCTACGGGATTTGCAAAGTAACAGGAAAATTAATTAGTAAAGAAAGATTGAAAATTGTTCCTCATGCTACCATGAGTATTGAAGCAAAAAACATGCAACGATAATTCTAACAATCTCAGGATTAAAATTCCAAATTCCATCTTTAATTGTAAAATTATTGGGATTTGGAATTTAATTTTTTATAAATTACCTATTTTTGCGCACTTAAATTTTTCAAAATGTCATTACTAAAAGCGTATCTGCTTATTTTCATTGTATTACTGGTTGATCAGATTTCGAAAATATATATAAAAACTAATTTTATATTAGGAGAAGAAGTGGAAGTTTTCAATTGGTTTAAAATTCATTTTATTGAAAATGAAGGAATGGCTTGGGGAACTCAAATACCAGGAACTTATGGAAAATTGTTTCTGACCTTATTTCGATTAGTGGCTGTAGGTGGCATTGGTTACTGGCTATGGGATTCTGTTGAAAGAAAACACAGTTCTAATTATTTGATTGTAGCCATCGCTCTGATTCTGGCAGGTGCTTTTGGAAACATCATTGACTCTGTTTTTTATGGAGTAATTTTTGACGACAGCAGTTCGCAATTAGCAACACTATTTTCAGATCAGCCTTACGGCAAATATTTTCATGGAAAAGTAGTCGATATGTTTTACTTTCCTATCTGGCATGGCAATCTTCCGGCTTGGTTACCTGTTTGGGGCGGAAAAGAGTTTACCTTTTTTAATGCCATTTTTAATGTGGCTGATATGGCAATTTCAACAGGAGTAGGGATTTTAATTGTTTTTAATAAAAAAGCCTTTCATCATAATTAGCTAATTAGTATAAAATATAAAAAGAAAGACCTGTTTTTACGCAGGTCTTTCTTTTTTTACAGGACTATTTGTTTTGTCCCGGAGCATAACGTTTGGCACTTTTTTCGCCGGTAATTTTTTTGGCCTGTCCCGGTGGAATAGATTTAGAACTATTTGATCTGGTTCTGATTCCAACAGCGCAACCGGATAAAGAAATAGAAAATATAGCAATTAAAAGGATTGCATACAATCTGGAATTTTGAATCTTTTTCATAAAATAATGGGGCTTTGTATTTTTACGAAGGTACGGATTTTAAATATTAGAATGAGTGGACTAATTTTAAAACTCATAAATAGTATGAGGTGTCACACAATAATCCAATTGCATATCGCCTTCGTGGACATCTTCAATAGATGTTTCAGCTTCAAAGAAAGAAAGTCCTATTTTGATCGTTTCAGGCTTACATTCACTTAAAAATTTATCATAAAAACCTTTGCCGTAGCCCACGCGATGTCCTTGTTTGTCAAAAGCCAGAAGCGGAACAAAAACAACTTCTATTTTCTGAGAAGGCACTTCTATACCGTCCACAGGTTCGGGAATACTGTATTGATTTTTTTTGATTTTGGTGTTATCGGTTAAAAGATAATGAATCATTTCCCGGGTTGCAAAATCGGATTTTGAGATAATGATATTTTTATCTCTTCCCGAAAGCAGGTGTAAAATTAATTGGGTGTCTATTTCCCGGTGGTTTTCGATAGATAAAAAAACATGAAAATAATCCTTATCCCAAATCGGTAATTTTAGTAACTGATTCGCAATGGCTAAACTCATTGTTTCACTATCGTTTTCTGATAATTGTTGGCGAAGTGATTTGTATTTTATACGTAATGCTTTTTTATTATTTTCCATTCACTATTGTTTTTGAAATATGGTAAATAGCATCTCCCTGATAAACAATTGGGGAATGGTTGACATTTATGATATAACCATCGTTAGGTGCTTTTACTTTTCGTTCAAATTTACCAAAAGGATCAGTAATAGTGGCGAGAATTGTTCCTTTTTTGACAAATGCATTGATGCTGATTGCATTGTGTAATAAACCGGAAGAATTGGCTCTAATCCAGGTAGATTTTTCAATATAGATGCTTTTTTGACTGTTTTTGACAGCATGATGTTTTGGGTGAAGCATGTTCAGGTGTTCTAAAAATCGTTTGACACCTTCCAGACCTTCATTTGCAACAGCATTATTAATGTCTAATGATTTTCCACCTTCAAAAAGCAACATTTTTACATTTGATTTTTGACTGGCATTTCTAAAAGAACCTGCAATATTTTTTGAATATAAGGTAAAAGGAGCATTAAAAACATCGGCTAAAACTTTTAGTTCGGCATTATTGGGTTCGAGGCGAATTTGCGGAGCGTTGAATCTGCCTGCTCCTCCGGCGTGAAAATCAATTGCATAATCCACATGAGGCATGATCTGGTTCAGTATATGATAAGCAAACTGGCTGGCCAGCGATCCTTTTTTACTTCCGGGAAAAACACGGTTTAAATCCCTGCCGTCAGGAAATTGCCGGGATTGATTGATAAAACCAAACATATTGACAATAGGAATACAAATAATGGTTCCTTTTTTAGGCTTATTGATTTTCTTAGTGATGATTTGGCGTACAATTTCAATTCCGTTTATTTCATCACCATGAATCCCGGCAGAAAATAAGACTACAGGTCCGTCAATTTTAGACCGCTGAACTATTATTGGGATTTTTAACTTGGCTGAGTTGTGCAGTTTAGCAATTTCCATATCGATGGTTTTGCTTTCGCCCGGTAAAATAGGCTCTCCTAAGATTATCATGGATTTTGTGTTTCTCATCGCAGATTTAAAAAGCTAAAAATATGTAATTATAAATTGTAAATTATAAGTTATGCATTGTTTTTCGTTTTAGAAAAATGTTATTTGTAAATTTGTTAGTTTATAATCCGTTTCATCTGTGGCTGATTTAAATTTCATTAGCAATAACAATTTCAAAAATAAATTTTAAGAATAGTTAATTTACAATCTAAAATGCCTATCCCAGCTCTCGAACTTCAAATACAAACTTTACCCGATGGTCCCGGTGTTTATCAGTATTATGATAAAGAAGGCAAAATTTTATATGTTGGCAAAGCCAAAAACTTAAAAAAACGCGTTTCTTCTTATTTTAACAAAATTCACGATACGGCTAAAACCAATGTTTTGGTAAAAAAAATTGTGACAATAAAACACATTGTGGTTCCTACCGAAACCGATGCGCTTTTATTAGAAAATAATTTGATAAAAACACTTCAGCCGCGTTACAATATCAATTTAAAAGATGATAAAAGTTACCCGTGGATTTGTATTAAGAAAGAACCTTTTTCGAGAATATTTTCTACCCGCCGAATGGTTAAGGATGGTTCAGAATATTTTGGCCCCTATACCAGTTTTAAAACAGTTCATACTATTTTAGATTTAATCAAAGAACTGTATTCGTTACGTACGTGTAATTATGATTTAAGTGAATCCAATATTGAAAGCGGAAAGTTTAAAGTGTGTCTGGAATACCATATTGGCAACTGCAAAGGACCTTGTGAAGGTTTAGAAGCATTAGAAGAATATCAGCAAAAAGTAGATGCTATCCGCGAAATTCTGAAAGGAAATTTCAAGGAAAGTCTGAAAGATTTCAGAAAACTGATGATGGAGCAGGCACAAAAAATGCATTTTGAAGAAGCGCAAAAAATAAAGGAAAAAATAGAGGTTTTAGAAAATTACCAATCGCGTTCTACTATTATCAATCCTAAAATTACCAATATTGATGTTTTTTCTATTGTTTCTGACGAAAGTGCCGCTTATGTGAATTTTTTACAAATTTCGCACGGTTCTATTATTCGTTCACATACTTTGGAAATCAAGAAAAAATTAGCTGAAACAGATGAAGAATTGCTGGAACTGGCTATTGTAGAATTAAGAGAACGCTTTCAGTTGTTGTCTAAAGAAGTCATTGTGCCGTTTGCAGTTGATTTGGGCGAAAATATCAAAGTTACCGTACCGCAACTAGGAGATAAGAAACAAATTTTAGATTTGTCGGTTCGGAATGCTAAATTTTATCGTATTGAACAATTAAAGCAATTGCAAATTGTAGATCCTGACAGACACACAAACAGGATTATGGCACAAATGAAAAAAGATTTGCTTTTACCGGTTGAACCAAGGCATATTGAATGTTTTGATAATTCTAACATTCAGGGAACCAATCCTGTTTCGGCCTGTGTGGTTTTTAAAGATGGAAAACCCAGCAAGAAAGATTACCGCCATTTTAACATCAAAACGGTCGAGGGACCTAATGATTTTGCGTCAATGGAAGAAGTGGTTTACCGTCGTTATAAAAGAATGCTCGATGAAGAACAGCCTTTGCCGCAGCTTATAATAATTGATGGAGGAAAAGGGCAGCTGTCATCGGCTTTAAAGAGTTTGGACGATTTAGGTTTAAGAGGAAAAATCAGTATTATAGGTATTGCCAAAAGACTCGAAGAATTGTTTTATCCCGGTGATTCCGTGCCGCTGTATTTAGATAAAAAGTCTGAAACCTTAAAGGTTATTCAGCAATTGCGAAACGAAGCCCATCGTTTTGGGATTACGCATCATCGGGATAAAAGGAGTAAAGCTGCTTTAAATTCTTCAATAGAATCCATACCGGGAATTGGTGAAAAAACGATGCAGACATTAATAAAGCACTTTAAAAGTGTTAAAAGATTGAAATTGGCAACAGAAAAAGAGATTTCAGACGTAGTAGGACTATCAAAAGCCAAAAAAATTACCGATTTTTACAGAACCACAACAAGCTGATTTTAAATACTAAAGAAGAATATTGTTTTATGAAAAAATCCATCCTTTTATTGCTTATTTTTTTTAGTGGTTTGAGCATATTTGCGCAGAAAAAAGACCGACCAAAAATAGGATTGGTATTAAGTGGTGGTGGCGCAAAAGGGTTTGCTCATATAGGTGTTCTCAAAGTTTTGGAAGAAGCCGGTGTTAAGATTGATTACATTGGCGGAACCAGTATGGGAGCTGTTGTTGGTGGTTTGTATGCATCAGGTTACAATGCTGCTCAGCTGGATTCTATTTTTAATAAAACCGATTTTGACGAACTGTTAAGTGATTATATTCCCAGAGCGACTAAGAATTTTTATGAAAAAAGAAATGATGAGGTATATGCCCTTGTACTCCCTTTTAATAAATACAAAATAGGAATCCCTGATGCGCTATCTAAAGGCTTGTATAATTTTAATTTACTGAGCAGGATAACCAGGAATGTCCGCCATATACGTGATTTTAATAAGTTGCCCATTCCATTTTTATGTATTGGTTCAGATATTGAAACTGGCGAACAGGTGGTTTTGAATAAAGGAAATTTAGCCAGAGCAATGATAGCCAGTTCAGCTTTCCCGTCGTTATTTTCTCCGGTAGAATATCAGGATCGTTTTTTGGTTGACGGGGGTGTGGTTAATAATTATCCAATAGATGAGATTAGAAAGTTAGGTGCGGATATCATAATCGGGGTTGATGTTCAAAATGACTTATTGGATAGAAATGCGCTTAACGATGCTACCAAAATTTTAGTTCAGATTACTAACCTTCATTCTATCGATAAGATGAAGGAGAATATTTTAAAAACCGATATTTATATTCGTCCTGATATTAGAGATTATGGTGTGATGTCTTTTGACAGTGGAAGAGAAATTGTAGGAAAAGGAGAAGAAGCAGCTTTTTCAGTTTTTGAGAGATTGAAACAATTAGGAGCACAATCGGGGAATTATAAAAAACCGGGACTAAAGAATCAGACAGACAGTTTAAAGGTTGTAAGTATTAATTGTAATAAATTAAAGAATTATACTAAGGAGTATATCTATGGAAAATTAAGGTTTAAACCGGATTCTAAAATTAGTTATGAGCAATTGCAGACAGGAATTAATAATTTAAATGCCACAGGAAACTTTAGTGCAATTGATTATTATTTTGACAAAAATGAAGAAACAGATGATTTAAATTTAGTTTTAAAAGAAAATCCGACAAATACTTATTTAAAATTCGGAATGCATTATGACGGACTTTATAAGAGTGCTGTTTTGGTTAATATGACACATAAAAAGAATTTCTTCAAGAATGATGTTGCTTCATTAGATGTGATTTTAGGGGATAATTTCAGGTATAATTTTGATTATTATATAGAGAACGGATATAATATAAGTGTAGGATTTAAATCGTTTCTTAATCAGTTTAACCGGAATGTAGAAGGGCAGATAAGTAATTTAGATCTGGAAGGTTTAGGTGTTAATTCATTAAATGTGGATTTATATGATTTTACAAACCAGATGTATGTGCAAACCTTATTTGCTCAGCATTTTCTAATTGGCGGCGGATTAGAATACAAATATTTAAATATTAATTCTAAGACTTTAGCGAATGCTGATCCACAAATTGATAAGAGTGATTACCTGAGTGTTTTTGCACGGTTGAATTTTGATTCTTTTGATGATATTTTTTTTCCTAAAAAAGGTTGGAGTTTTTCAGCGGATATTCATTCTTATTTGTATTCTTCGGATTATACTAAAGAATTTGAACCGTTTTCAATTGCAAAAGCTAATTTTGGTGTGGCTTTTAATCTGTTCAAATCAGCGAATATAAAAATTCAGTCAGAGGCAGGTTTTTCATTTGGTGAAAAAAGTGTTTCTTTTTTTAATTTCATTCTCGGAGGTTTTGGATATAATGTTTCCAATAATTTCAGCCATTTTTATGGTTATGATTTTTTAAGTCTTGGTGGAAACAGCTATATTAAATCGACTGTGACGTTTGATTATGAAATTTTTAAAAACAATCATGTTAATTTTACTGCCAATTATGCAAATATAGGAGATGACATTTTTTCCACTGTCGGCTGGGTTTCAATTCCTGAATTTTCAGGATATGCGTTAGGATATGGATTAGAAACCGTTATTGGTCCCATTGAAATAAAACGAAGCTGGTCTCCGGAAACGAATTCAAATTATACCTGGTTTAGTGTAGGATTTCCTTTTTAGCATCTTGAAGAGACGTTTAAAGATAAAAACACATCCTTTTTTGTGTTAAAAAAAGCCATAGTAGCCAAATTTCCACTTTTGATTTTAAAGCTAAAATTATCACTTTTATTTTTTATTCCTTCTTTTTTTATGATAAGTAAAAAAAAATACCATTGATTGCGAATCTTATTTTAAAATTTTGTTAAACTGAATTTTTATTATAAAAATCGCAGTTTCTTGCCGTATCTTTGCTATATCAAAACAAAAGGGGTGGTTTCCTTTTGGTTTATATAAATTTAATAATTTATAATTTTTTGGTTGGTTAATAGCATAAAAACTCAGTCATTATTTGACTGAGTTTTTTTGTTTTAATATATTTGGAACAAAATTTGCAAGTTTAATCAATAAATTATTAAAAGTAAATTATGAAAAAAATAATCCTACTAATATTATTGATTTTAACGACCGGTTTTGATTCCCAAAATGATCACGCTTATGGTGTGGGTGAATGGTTCAAATTCCGTATTCACTACGGATTTGTAAATGCTGGATATGCAACCCTTGAAGTCAAAGAAGCTACCATAGATAATAAAAAAGTGTTTCATGTTGTGGGAAAAGGATATACAACAGGTGTATCAAAGTTTTTTTTTAAAGTTGTTGATGTTTATGAAAGTTATATTGATAAAGAGTCTGGTAATCCCTATCAGTTCGTAAGAAACATTAATGAAGGTGGTTATACTAAAAATCAGGAAGGCTTTTTTAACCAGTCATCTAATAGAGTCACTGTAAAAGACTATAAAAGAAAGACCGAAAAAACATTCGTTGTTCCAAAAAATACTCAGGATATATTATCTACTTTTTATTACTTAAGAAATTATCCTACAATAGATAAAATCAAACCGGGAGAGTCTATTGAAATAGATATGTTTTTTGATGATGAAACCACAAAATTTAAGTTAAAATTTGTGGGGCGTCAGGATATTACAACTAAATTTGGGGTTGTTCCTTCAATGGTTTTTAAACCTTTAGTGCAATCAGGTCGTGTTTTTAAAGAAAAAGAGAGTTTAACGGTCTGGGTATCTGATGATCAGAACAGACTGCCGCTCCGTATTAAGGCTGATTTAGCTGTAGGGTCGCTTAAAGCCGATTTGGATGCTTTCAAAGGATTGAAGGGTCCGTTTAAAATAAAAAAGTAATGAATATTAATGCGAATACAGCAAGTATTTTAAAAGAAATAGAGCAGAAATACGAAGCTATAAATCAAAAAACAGATACGCAACTTGAAGGTTTGCTTTGGTCAAAACCCACTACTTATTGGGATTATATCCAGACTGATGCTTTATTAAATCTACAAATTCAAAGAACCGTCCTCCCTGATGAAATGGTATTTATTCTTTATCATCAAACTAATGAACTGATATTCAAAATGATTCTTTGGGAGATGAATCAGATTTCCCATGCTGAGAATAATGATACCGTTTTTTTTACTGAAAGGCTGTTACGCATTAGTCGCTATTTTGATATGCTGACCAATTCTTTTTCTATTATGGAAAATGGTATGGATGTTGGCCAATACATGAAATTTCGAAATACACTTACTCCTGCATCCGGATTTCAAAGTGCACAGTACCGATTAATTGAATTTTGTGCTACTGATTTAGTTAATTTAATTGATAATCGTTTTAGAAAAGCATTTGATAATACTATTTCAAATGAAAAAGCGTTTGATATGCTGTATTGGCAAGCAGCGGGTAAAGATTATCATACGGGAAAGAAAACCTATACCTTAGAAGTATTTGAAAAAAAATATAAAGCTACTTTCTTAGATTATATGGAAGAGTATAAGTCAATTAATATTTGGCAAAAATACAAACAACTTCCTGTTCTGGATCAGGAACTTCCTGCTTTGAAAGATGCCATGCGTCATTTTGATTATACAGTAAATATTACCTGGGTAATGCAGCATTTGAATGTAGCTATTAAGTACATTGATCAAAGTGGTATGGGAGACGGAGAAGCGACAGGCGGAAGTGACTGGCGTAAATACATGCATCCGAAATATCAAAAAAGAATATTTTTTCCGGAATTATGGAGTGAAGCTGAATTGGCAAATTGGGGACAAGAATAATAAGTAGAATTGAATAAATATATAAAAGTTTGAAGTACGTTTTAACAATTATAATTGCATTAGTCTTAGTAGTATCATGTAAAAAATCAGATGATGAAACTGGAAAGAAGAAAGTTGTTCAAAAAATAATTCCCATAAAAGATAATTCTGATTTTGGATTCAACTTTGCCGACTATAATGTAGTTCATGATACTGTTAAAAGAGGTGATACTTTTGGAACAATTATAAGTAAACAAAATATTGGAGACCGCAAAATTTATGAGATTGTAAACAGTATTAAAGATACATTCGATGTACGCAGTATCAGACCCAAAAGAACGTTTACGATGCTTCGTTCTAAAGATAAAACCAATAAACTTCAGGTTTTTGTTTATCAGCCTAATGATTTAACTTATTATGTTTTTGACTTACGGGATTCAGCAGTTGTAGCCTATAAAAAAGTAAGACCTGTTACTATTAAGCGAAGATTAATTACCGGAGTTTTAAAAGGATCTTTATCAGAAACCTTATCTAATTCAGGTGTAGAACCTAATCTGGCAAATCGAATTACAAAAATTTATTCCTGGTCTATTGACTTTTTTAAATTAAAGAAAGGGGATCGCTTTGGTGTTATTTTTAATGAGCGTTATATCAACGATTCTATTTATAATGGTGTTAGTAATATAGAAGGAACTTTTTTTGAATACAAAGGTAAAATTATGTACGCTTTTCCTTTTGTACAAAATCAGGCTTCAGGTAAAGTTGATTATTATGATGAAGAAGGGAAAACAATGAAAAACCTGTTCCTTAAATCGCCTATAAAATTTAGCAGAATAACTTCGAGATTTACGATGCGAAGATACCATCCGGTACAGCATAAATGGAAAGCACATAAAGGAACGGATTACGCTGCACCTACAGGAACACCTATTATGACTACGGCTACCGGAGTTGTCGAAAGAACCGGTTATACTGCCGGAAACGGGAATTATGTAAAAGTAAAACATAACGGAACTTACTCTACTCAGTATTTACATATGTCAAAAATTTTAGTAAGGCGGGGTCAGCATGTTAATCAGGGCGATATTATTGGTCGTGTAGGAAGTACCGGTTTAGCAACAGGACCACATGTTTGTTATCGCTTTTGGAAAAATGGTGTGCAGGTAGATGCTCTTAGGTTAAAACTGCCTACAGGAACTCCAATGGAAAGTGCTAATAAAGCCCGATTCCTCAAAACAATCGAACCATTAAAAAGAGAGCTTGACAGTATCGGAAACTTATAATAAAAGAGATATAGATGGCAATCTAAAAAAAAATAGGAGAGGTAATTCATCAGGAGTTATCTCTCTTTTTTTGTAAATAAACTGGTTGGTTTTTTATGTTTTATAGTCGGAATCATTTCTGCTATTACAACTAATTTCAGTATTTTTACGAACAAAACTAAAAACAAAAACATAATGGCTTTAAGTACACTAAACCCAACTCAGACCAATTCCTGGAAAAAGCTTGAAAAACATTTTGAAGAAATTCGTAATATTTCTATGCAGGAAATGTTTAAAAAAGATGCTTCAAGAGCAGAAAAATTCAGTATTCTCTGGAATGATTTTTTAATAGATTATTCTAAAAATATAGTGAATCAGGAAACGATGTCTTTGTTGCTTGATTTGGTTAACGAAATGGGACTTAAAAACGGAATTCAGGACTATTTTGAAGGCGGAATTATTAATCAGACAGAAAACAGAGCAGTACTTCATACAGCATTAAGAGCTAAAGAATCAGCAGTAATTAATGTAAACGGAATAAATGTCATTCCTGAAGTATATGAAGTAAAAAATAAAATTAAAGGTTTTACAGATGAAATTACTTCTGGAAAAAGAACAGGATATACCGGAAAAGCTTTTACAGATGTAGTTAATATTGGGATTGGTGGTTCTGATTTAGGACCGGCAATGGTAGTGGAAGCTTTGCAGTATTACAAAAATAATTTAAATGTTCATTTTGTTTCGAATGTTGACGGAGATCATGTTAATGAAATAATTAAAAAATTAGACCCGGAAACGACTCTTTTTGTAATTGTTTCTAAAACTTTCACCACTCAGGAAACCTTGACCAATTCAGAAACAATCAGAAAATGGTTTTTAAAATCGGCCTCTCAGCAAGATGTGGCTAAACATTTTGTAGCTGTTTCTACCAATTTGCAAAAAGTAACTGAATTCGGAATTAATCCTGACAATGTGTTCCCAATGTGGGACTGGGTTGGAGGTCGTTTTTCACTTTGGAGTGCAGTAGGTTTGTCAATTAGTTTAGCGGTAGGTTTTGATAATTTTGAAGAATTGTTAAAAGGTGCAAACGAAATGGATGAACATTTCAAAACGGCTGATTTTGATCAGAATATACCAGTTGTTTTGGCTTTACTAAGCGTTTGGTATAATAACTTCTTTGGGGCAGAGAGTGAAGCTTTAATTCCATACACACAATATTTACAGAAATTAGCGCCTTATTTACAACAGGGAACTATGGAAAGTAATGGAAAAAGCGTAGGACGTGACGGAAAACCGCTCGATTATCAAACAGGAACAATTATTTGGGGAGAGCCAGGGACAAATGCGCAACATGCCTTTTTTCAGTTGATTCATCAGGGAACAAAATTGATTCCGACAGATTTTATAGGTTACATTCAGCCTTTGTATGGTGACAACAACCACCATGATAAATTAATGTCTAACTTCTTTGCACAAACCGAAGCTTTATTAAACGGAAAGGATGAAACTAAAGTTCAGGCCGAATTTGATAAACAGGGATTGTCGGCTGAAGCAGCTGAGTTTCTTTTGCCATTCAAAGTGTTTGCCGGAAATAAACCAACAAATACTTTCTTAATTCAAAAATTAACGCCTAAATCTTTGGGTTCTTTGATTTCTCTCTACGAACATAAAATTTTTGTACAAGGATTCATCTGGAATATTTTTAGTTACGATCAATGGGGAGTGGAACTTGGAAAGCAATTAGCGAATTCTATTCTGGACGAAATCAATTCGAATGAAGTTAAAAATCACGATAGTTCTACAGCTTCTTTATTAGGTCATTTTTTAAGAAATAAATAACATTTAATCTGTTTTTTATAATTAGCTGATTTTCAGCCGTGATTAAAAAAAATATTGATTCTAAATTAGAAAAACCTCATTTACTAGTAGTATTATGAGGTTTTTTTTATGTCTTTTTTGTTTATATTTGTTAAAAAAAACACCAAAAAACATGGACGGATTTATTCAAAAGTTTCATTCAGGCTGGGCTTATTTAGCGCTTTTATTATTAGTGATTACAGTAATTAATGCTGTCATCGGTTTAGCATCAAAAAAAGAATTTACGTCAAAAGACCGAAAGATTGCTCTTTTTGGATTAATCGGTACACATACTCAGTTATTGATTGGTTTGATATTGTATTTTGTTTCTCCGTTAGGTCTTAATTCTTTAGGGCAAATGTCAGATAAAATGTTACGTTTAACTTCATTAGAACATCCGTTAATTAATCTTATTGCGATTACTTTAATCACTATTGGATGGTCAAAACATAAAAAATTAACTACGAGCGAATCAAAATTTAAAACTTTCTCTATTTTCTACGGATTAGGATTAGTTCTTATACTAATTAGAATACCATGGTCGTTATGGTTCAAATAAAAACGTAAAAGTCCTTTTTAGGACTTTTTTTATCTGGGTATAGTTTTTGTTCTAAATAGATTCGAACTAAAAAGTTAATATGAAAAAATCGATAACATTACTTTTTTTATTTTTTGCTGTTTTTGTAAGTGCTCAAAGTAAAATTTCTGAAAAACAAAAAACACTTGTTTCAAAACCTTCTGTTCAGTTACTTGATACACTTCAAAAAAAATATACTTTAATCGATAATAAACGAGGGGTGGTAAAAGATACCCTTCATAATGAAGTTTTTGGTAAATTAAAGATTTACAAGAAAAGCGTTCACGCCTCTTATTACGCAGATAAGTTTAACGGAAAGCGTACTGCAAGTGGTCTGAAATTTAGTAATACTGATTTCACAGCTGCGCATAAAAAATTTCCTTTCGGGACGATGTTAAAAATCACAAACGAGGTCAACGGTAAATCAATTTATGTAGAAGTTACTGATAGGGGACCTTTTGTAAAATCCAGAGAAATTGACTTAACTAAACGGGCATTTATGGAAATTGCAGCAAACAAAAGAGCAGGTTCTATGATAGTTACTATTGAAGAAGTAGTTGAATAATTACCAGTTTTTAAAAGGATTTTTACTTAAATATGAGTTATAGTAACGTTTGTCATTGGTTACTTCTTCACCTAACCAATCTGGTTTTTCGAATATTTCTGTTTCTGATTGCAATTCTATTTCCGCCATTTCTAAACCCTCATTTTCACCGTAAAATTCGTCCACTTCATAAATGTGGGAACCTGTTTTTACTTCAAAGCGGGTTTTGTCAATTACCCCTTTTTCGCAAAGTAAAAGCAAATTTTCAGCTTCTTCAACAGTAATTTCTTTCTCCCATTCGAAACGAGACATTCCTGTTGCATCAGAAGGTCCTTTTACAGTTAAATAAGCCTTGTTTTCTTTGATTCTCACTCTTACCGTACGTTCCGGATTAGAGCTTAAATAACCCTGAATAATTCGTTTTTGAGAGAAGGCTGCTTTTTTATAAGCGTTAGAAGTAACTAAAAATTTTCTTTCTATTTCTATCATTTTATATCAGGTTAAATTAGGAGCTTTTTCCGGCTGTTCGCTATATCTTTTTCTTTTTAAAGAAAAAAAGAAAAAGGATGCCGCTGCCATCCGGGCTAGATTACAAACTTCAAATGTATCAAATATTTTACAGGCAATTGATTTCATTTTGACAAATTGAGTATAAATTTGTAACATGTCTGAGATGAGTGCAAATAGAAAAATAATACACATCGATATGGATGCTTTTTATGCTTCTGTTGAGCAAATGGATAACCCTGAGCTTCGGGGAAAACCTATTGCGGTAGGGGGTGCTGAAAATAGAGGTGTGGTTGCGGCAGCCAGCTATGAGGCTAGAAAATTTGGAGTTCGTTCAGCTATAAGCGGGGCCTTGGCTAAGAAAAATTGTCCCGACCTTATTTTTGTTCGCCCCCGTTTTGAAAGGTATAAGGAGATTTCGACTCAGATTCATAAAATTTTTCGGGATTATACAGATTTGATAGAACCGCTTTCACTGGACGAGGCTTATCTTGATGTAACTCAGAATAAAAAAGGAAATCCAAGTGCCAGCTTATTAGCGCAGGAAATTAGAGACAGGATTTTTCATGAAGTAGGATTAACAGCTTCAGCCGGGATTTCAATTAATAAATTTGTCGCTAAAATTGCTAGTGATTATAACAAACCAAATGGACAAAAAACGGTTACACCTGATGAAGTGATTCCTTTTTTAGAAGTTTTACCTATCAGAAAATTTTATGGAGTGGGTAAAGTAACAACAGAAAAAATGTATCAGTTAGGAATTTTTACAGGATTAGAATTAAAAAGTAAATCTCTGGAATTTTTACAAAAACATTTTGGTAAAGCAGGGAATTATTATTATCATGTGGTTCGCGGAATTCATAATAGTGAAGTAAAATCAAGCCGGATTGCAAAATCAGTGGCTGCTGAACATACTTTTGAAGTGAATCTTTCTTCTGAGATTTTTATGTTGGAACAATTGGATAAAATTGCCAGTAGTTTAGAACGCCGACTCAGGAAACATACTGTTTCAGGCAAAACAGTAACATTAAAAATAAAGTACAGTGATTTTACTCAACAAACACGAAGCAAGACACTGCCTTATTTTATTGCTGATAAAGTACTGATTTTAGAAACTGTAAAAGAGTTATTATATCAGGAACGAATGAAAGATTCTGTGCGATTGCTGGGTATTTCAATGAGTAATTTAAATACCGAAGAGAAGAAATCAGTGGTTGCGGTTCAGTTAAAATTTGATTTTTAAAAAAACCGCACATTTGCAAATGAGTTACAATTTGCAAATGTGCGATTAATATATTCGTTTAAACAAATTAATTTTTACTTGAAAGCTTCGATAATAATCTTAAGAATTCAACGTATAACCACACTAAAGTTATCATTAATCCCATTGCGCCAAACCATTCCATATATTTTGGCATTCTTTGTTGAACGCCTTGTTCAATGCGGTCAAAATCCAGAAACAAGTTTAAGGCTGCAATTACAATTACAAAAACACTAATACCAATACTCCATGTAGAATTTCCATAATGAACCGGTTGATATCCTGTGAAAATGGAAAATAACCACGAAATTAAATAATAAGTAGCAATTGCTAGTGTTGCTGCGATCACAACTGATTTGAACTGTTCTGTTACTTTTACAATTTTAAATTTATAAAGTCCTAAACATACTCCAAAAGTTACAAAAGTCGCTCCTACTGCCTGAATAACAATTCCGGGATAAAGAGCTTCAAAAATTGCGGAAATTCCTCCTATAAATAAACCTTCAAATAAAGCATATCCTGGAGCAAGGTAGCCAGAGTATTGTGGTTTGAATGCCGATATTATCACTAAAACCAATCCTACAATTGCACCGCCAACAGCCGGAAGAATTGGATTCATGCCGTTAAAAGCCATCCACCAGATAACTATAGCCGATGCTGTAAGCAATAAGAATAACAATATCGTTTTATTAATTGTTCCTGAAAGTGTCATTTGCTGGTCATAACCAATCACAGTGGCTTCATGTACCTGCTCTGCTCTTGAAGTTGCCGAGAAGCTCTTATTGTTTAAAAACGGGTTTTTAGATTTAAAGTTCATTGTAATTTTATTTTTTGTTAGCCAAATATAAATGATATTTATTAAGATTGTTGTTTATTTTTTCTTAATTTTTTATTCTGTGACAGAAGTATTTAGCATACTAAATTTTAATAATTTTGTGATCCTCTAGTAGCAATTACTGTAATTTAACCTCGGCAATCTGTTTTTTTTAAATTAAGTACCATAATATAATGTTCAAACTCTTACCATTAGATCTCAAAACTGTTTTCGAACTTTATTTTTTGGGTAATTTATTTGTCAGTATTCTTATTTTCAGTTATTCTTTTTCTTATGCTACTGCCGAAAACAGGAAGATTGTAAACTGGTATGGTTATGGGAAATTATTATTGACTATAGGCTGGATATTTCTTTTTTTGAGAAATACTATTCCTGATTTCATCTCTATTAATATAGCCAATACGATTGTTTTTTCGGGATGTTGTTATGAAACAATAGCCATATTGTCATTGGTTAAAGCACGCTCAAAGCAAAAATATGGCTTACAAATAATTGTAACCATTATTGCAGCAGTGATTTTTAATATAGGGACATTCTTAGAATGTACAATTAATACGCGCATTCTTATTGCTTCTGCGGGATTATTTGCTATTTATCTACAGCCTACAATTAGTTATTTTATTGAAAAAAGACATAATTTTTTTAGGATTTTTTATGGATTTTGCTTTGTAGGATTTGAACTTTTAGTTCTCGTTCGTATTGTCTTTAATTATATCAATCCACAACAGGAATTTTTTTCCTACACCCTTTTTGACAGTGTGTATAACATTGCTTTGTTTTTAGTTTCATTAATTAGTACAGTGGGATTCTTATTGTTGGTAAAAGAAAAACAAGACATTAAAATTCAAAAGCTATTAAAGGACAAGAATCAGTTCTTTTCTATCATTGCACATGATCTGAGAGGACCATTGGGAGGATCCGTTGGGCTTTCAGAGATTTTAGCAGAAAATATTGAAGACTACAGCCGTGAAGAAATTAAAGAAATTATTCAAATGCTTCATCAGTCTAATAGAAATAGCTATAAATTATTAGAAAATCTTCTGGATTGGTCTCAGTTACAAACCGGAATGATGGAATATAGCCCAAGAAAACTAATTTTAAACACTTTGATTGAAGAAAATATTGAACTGAATAGGAATGCAGCATTAAATAAAAACATTACACTTTTATATGATTCAGCTGCTTTTATTGAAGTTGAAGCAGATAAAAATATGATTGCTACTATTATACGAAATTTATTGACTAATGCTATTAAGTTTACCAATAAAGATGGTAAAATCGTAGTTAAAATGGAAAAGAAATCAAAAAAAGCTGTTGTTTCTGTTACCGATACCGGAATTGGGATTCCTGGTCATATAAAACAAAAACTATTTAAAAGCAATGCCAAAGTATCACAAAAAGGAACTGATGATGAATTAGGGACAGGACTTGGATTACTCCTTTGCAGTGAATTTATAAAAAAACATGACGGTGAAATTTGGGTTGAAAGTGAACCGGGCAAAGGCAGCACTTTCACATTTGCTTTACCTTTAGAACCATTAAAAAAAAACCAAATCACAAAAAATATTATAGGTTTATTCTTTTACTAGTTAGAATATTATAATAGTACTCCAAAATTGTATAAAACTTCTTGCGGTGTTTGAAGGTATCTTTGTAAAGAACAATTAAAAGAACCCAAAAAGAGTAAAAATATGGAACCTAAAATTGGAATTACTAAAAAAGATTTAAATACAAGTGTTGATTTTTTAACTGTTGTTTTAGCTAATGAAATGCTGCTCTATGTAAAAACAAGAAAATTTCATTGGAATGTTTCCGGAAATAGTTTCATGGAGTTACATAAGTTATTTGAAGAACACTATACTCAATTAGAACATACTATTGATGAAATAGCTGAAAGAATCAGTAAATTAGGTGCAAAAGCTATCGGAACAATGCAGGAATTTATTGATCATGCTACCCTAAAAGAAAACTCAAAAGTTGTTGAACAAAAAGATATGATAAATGAACTTTTATCGGATCATGAGACAACTCTAAAACAATTGAGGGATTATATCAAAGAAATAGAAGAAACAAATGATTACGGGACTGCTGATTTCTTAACGGCTTTATTGCAAAGTCACGAAACACAGGCCTGGACAGTTAGAAAATACATGAATAAATAATTTAAAAAATATCATTATGAATACTACAGAAATTAAAGGAAACTGGAATGAATTAAAAGGTAAATTAAAACAAAAATATGCTGATTTAACAGATGATGATTTGTTGTATACCGAAGGTAAAGAAGATGAAATGCTTGGAAAATTACAGCAAAAATTAGGTAAGTCAAAAGATGAGGTCAGAAAAATTATTGCTGAACTATAGTTTCTAAAATACTATAATAAAAAAATCCGTCTTGGTTAAAAACAAGACGGATTTTATATTTGATAATTTAGTACGGTTTAGACAATTTCAGAAACTCTCATGGTGTTTACCATTCCTCTTTCTGTAATTGGCATAGAAGCTAAGTTGATAATATAATCACCTGGTACAACATGCCCTTTTTCTTTAGCAATTCTGTTAATATCAGTAACAGTTGTGTCAGTACTTTCTTCTTTATCATAAAAATAAGAACGAACTCCCCATAATAAGCTTAACTGAGTAAGGATTCTTTTATTTGAAGTAAATACTAAAATTTCAGCTGTATTTGGTCTCCATGCAGATAATTGGAATGCAGTATAACCGCTGTTTGTCATTGTTGAAATAGCTTTTGCTTCAATAGAGTTAGCCATAACAGCTGCATGACGACAAATAGTTTTAGTGATAAAACGGTTTGTTTTAATTTGTGGTGTATTTTGTGGTACCTGAATTAGCGGAGAATTTTCTACTGCTTCCAGAATTTGTGTCATTTTCTGGATTACCTGTACCGGATAATTCCCGGCAGCTGTCTCACCTGAAAGCATTACTGCGTCGGCTCCATCCATTACAGAGTTTGCAACGTCGTTCACTTCTGCACGTGTTGGCGTTAAACTTGTAATCATTGTTTCCATCATTTGTGTGGCTACAATTACCGGAATGCGGGCCATTTTAGCTCTTCGGATTAAGTCTTTTTGTACTAATGGAACTTCGTGAGCAGGAAGTTCAACTCCTAAATCTCCACGAGCCACCATTAATGCATCGCAATAAGCTACAATTTTATCCATGTTTTCTAATGCTTCGGGCATTTCGATTTTAGCAACAATTGGAATTTTGTATTCAGCGTGTTCTGCAATTAAGTCTTGTAAATCTTTTAAATCCTGTGGTGTTTTAACAAAAGAAAGTGCAATCCAGTCTACTTTTTGCCCTATGGCAAAAATAGCATCTGCAATGTCTTTTTCTGTCAAAGCCGGAAGTGAAATTTTAGTATTTGGCAGGTTTACCCCTTTTTTTGATTTCAGTTCACCACCTTGAACAACTTTAGCAACAACTTCGGTTTTTTTATCAGTAGATACAATTTCAAAAATTAATTTTCCATCGTCTAATAAAATTCTCTCCCCCGGATTTACATCATTAGGAAAGTTTTTGTATTTCATGAAAACTCTTTCGGCAGTTCCTAGAATGTCTTCGGCAGTGGTAAATGTGATTAAATCACCATCATTAACAACAACGCCTTCTGTCATCATCCCTACACGAAGCTTAGGACCTTGCAGATCTGCAAGAATAGCTGTAGTGTATCCAAATTCTTCATTAAGTTCTCTGATGATTTTTATTCTGTTTTCTACATCAGTATAGTCAGCATGAGAAAAATTAATTCTAAATACGTTTACACCAGCTTCAACCATGTCCTTTATGATTTCTCTTGTGCTGCAAGCAGGCCCAAGGGTAGCCACAATTTTAGTTTTCTTGTTTGTAGTAATCATTTGCATTAAAAAATTAGATTGTTTTTAGATTTTATTTGTTTTGTTTCAACAGTATATGCTGTTGTTATATTTTCTATAGTATTTAATAGTACTTTTATTTGATTGATATCTATGCTGTTATTACTATTGTCTATTTTTAAAAAGTAATCCGCTTTTTTAAATTCAGGCAATAAATATACTTTTGTCGAAATGCCTTCATTGGTATCTGAAAATAAATTTTGAACTTGTTCAGTTTTGTCTGAAACCACTTCGTTTATATTCTGAATTAAATTCCATGCCACAGTATTTTCTTCGTCATAATAATAGAATCTTGAAAATTTTGTTTCCCCTTCTTTGATGTTTATTTGTACTTCATCAGCGTTTTTTGCTAAATTTACAGGAAGTTTCTGATTGATAAAATATGCCAATCGATAATCTTCTAAAGAAGTGTGAATCGCAATAAGATTGTAATCAATCTCATCAAATTCGTCAAGATTTAATTTATGAACAGCCATCTTCATTAAAAATAAAGATGTAAATATACTATTTCTGTCGAAGTATAAGTGTTGAAAATATAATGAATTCGTTAAATTTAAAACGAAAACGTTGTAGTGTTGAGTAAATTACTATTATTTTTTGTCCATTTTTTCCTGAAAAGCAAAATAGGCCCGTTGTGAAGCTTTTTCCTCAGCTTTCTTTTTAGATGTTGCTCTTGCCTTAGCAATCACTTTTTCGTCAATACTCAATCTGACACCAAATAAGCGCTGTCCGTCAATAGCATTATCTTCAAAGATGTCATAATGAAAATGTCTTTTTTCTTTTTGACACCATTCAATAATTAAACTTTTATAGCTGATTACTTTTCCTTCCAGTCTGGAAATATCTACATACGGAATGATTACTTTTTGTTGAATAAATTTTTCACAATAAGAATATCCTTTGTCTAAATATATTGCTCCAATGAGAGATTCAAAGATATTTCCGTGAATGTTTTCGCCAAAATGCTGTACAGGAACTTTGCTTTCTACAAACCGAATCAGATCTAGGTCTTTTCCGAGTTCATTTAAATGTTCCCTGCTTACAATTTTGGAACGCATTTTAGTCAAATAACCCTCATCCCCATAGGGTGCTTCATTAAATAAATGTGCAGCAATAACAGAGCTCAGCATGGCATCCCCTAAAAACTCCAGTCGCTCATAACTAACCGGATTTCCCGTAGTGTCGACTTTGCCGGAAGAACGATGGGTAAAAGCTTTTTGATAATGATTCAACTCACCAGGAGGAAAGCCCAGAATTTTTTGGATTGTATCAAAAAAAATCCCGTCTTCTTGAGAACGACGGGATTTTGTAAATATTTTTTTGAATATACTCATAGTATAAAATTAGAATCCTAATTTTTTTACTAATACACATGCATTGTGACCTCCGAAACCAAAAGTATTACTCATAACAACATTCATGTCTCTTTTTTGAGCTACATTGAAAGTGAAATTTAACTTAGGGTCTATTTTTTCATCATCTGTAAAATGATTGATAGTTGGAGGGACGATTCCGTGTTTTATAGAAAGAATAGCAGAGATTGTTTCAATTGCTCCGGCAGCTCCTAATAAATGACCTGTCATAGATTTTGTTGAATTCAGATTCATGGTATATGCATGTTCTCCAAAAACCTGTTCGATAGCTTTACTTTCGGCCATGTCGCCAAGTGGTGTTGAAGTTCCGTGCATATTTACACCGTCAACATCAGTTGGTTTTAAACCGGCATCTCTTAAACAGTTCAGCATTACATTTTTAGCACCTAATCCTTCCGGGTGAGGAGCTGTAATGTGATGTGCATCAGCTGACATACCGCCACCGCCAATTTCGCAATAGATAGTTGCTCCACGCGCTATAGCATGTTCGTATTCTTCAAGAATTAAAGCACCGGCACCTTCTCCTAAAACAAAACCATCACGGTCTTTATCCATTGGTCTTGATGCAGTTTTCGGATCGTCATTTCGTGTAGAAAGGGCATGCATAGCATTAAAACCTCCCATTCCGGCAATGGTTACAGCTGCTTCTGAGCCTCCTGTTACCATCACATCAGCATGTCCTAATCGAATATAATTAAAAGCATCAATAATGGCATTCGTAGATGATGCACAGGCCGAAACAGTGGTGAAATTTGGTCCTCTGAAACCGTATTTTATAGAAATGTGACCCCCGGCTATATCAGCAATCATTTTTGGAATAAAGAAAGGATTGAATTTTGGTGTGCCATCACCAGCTGCATAATTAAGAACTTCTATTTGAAAAGTTTCTAAACCTCCAATTCCTGATCCCCAGATAACACCAGCTCTGTCCTTGTCTAACTTTTCAAGATTAAAACCAGCATCTTGTACGGCTTCCTCAGCTGCAACCAATGCATATTGTGCATAACGGTCCATTTTTCGAGCTTCTTTTCTGTCTATAAAGTCTTCAACATTGAAGTTTTTCACTTCGCAGGCAAAATGGGTTCTAAACTTTGAAGCATCATAATATGTTATCGGAGCAGCACCGCTGACACCGTTAATAAGCCCGTTCCAATACTCCTCAATGTTGTTTCCAATAGGAGTAAGAGCACCCAGACCTGTTACAACAACTCGTTTTAATACCATATATTCTGTATTTTGTTATCTTTAAACAAGCAAAACCCACGCTTTCTTTTGTGTTTTAGTACTTAAGAGCCATGGGTGTCGCATTATGTGTAATTGATTGAATTTCAATCGAACTTTTAATTTGAAAAATAATAACACCCGAGTACTGAAAAAAGTAATCGGGTGCGAGTGTATTATTTTTTAGCTTCTTCGATGTAAGAAATAGCTTGACCAACAGTAGCAATGTTTTCAGCTTGATCGTCCGGAATCTGAATGTCAAATTCTTTTTCGAATTCCATAATAAGCTCAACAGTGTCTAATGAGTCAGCTCCTAAATCATTAGTGAAGCTTGCTTCTGTTACAACTTCGTTTTCGTCAACGCCTAATTTGTCTACGATAATCGCTTTTACTCTTGATGCAATGTCTGACATAATCTTTAATTTTAGAATTTAATTGGTGGCAAAAATAAAAAACTTTATTTTAAAATAACTATTAAGTTGATAAATGTGACATCTAAAATATAAAATAATTTTGAACAAAGACTTCCTAAAGCTATTTAATTTCGTTTTTTATTCTTTTTTTTGCGTCACTTAAATGTTGTGTATTATGAAAAAAATAGTTGTTTTTGCCTCTGGATCTGGTACAAATGCAGAAAATATTATAAAATATTTTAAAAGCGGTACAATTGGAGAAGTTGTTGGGATATTTACCAATAACGCAAATGCTAAGGTGATTGAAAGGGCTAAAAATAATGCTGTTCCTGTTGAAATTTTTACTAAAACGGAGCTTTACGAAAGTGATTTATTACAAAAAATTAATACAATTCAGCCGGACTTAATTGTATTGGCTGGTTTTTTATTGAAATTTCCGGATGCTATTATTGAAGCTTATCCGGATAAAATTATAAACATACACCCGGCATTGCTGCCAAAGTACGGCGGGAAAGGCATGTATGGAATGCATGTACACAAAGCTATTGTTGAAAATAAGGAAAAAGAGACAGGTATTACTATTCATTATGTAAATGAAAATTATGATGAAGGAGCTACTATTTTTCAAAAACAAGTTACGGTTTTGGGTACTGATACGCCAGAGGTTGTAGCTGAAAAAATCCATGAATTAGAACAAAAGTATTTTCCGGCGGTTATTGAGGATTTGTTAAAAGCTAAATCATAAATTTGGAATATCAGGTACATATATATACTGACGGAGCGGCAAAAGGGAATCCCGGACCCGGAGGCTATGGTGTGGTAATGGAACTAGTAGGAACGCCGCATAAAAAAGAATTTTATGAAGGTTTTCGTTATACTACTAATAACAGAATGGAATTGCTGGCGGTAATTGTAGGTTTGGAGAAGCTCAGGAATTCTAATATGAAAGTATTGGTGGTTTCGGATTCTAAATATGTGGTGGATTCGGTGGTTAAGAACTGGGTTTTGGGCTGGGAAAAAAAGAAATTCGCAGGCAGAAAGAATCCTGATTTATGGAAAAGATTTTTGATTGTTTATCGCAGGCATCAGGTTGATTTTAAATGGATAAAAGGACATAATAATCATCCTCAAAATGAACGGTGTGATGAACTGGCGGTGTTTGCTTCGGGTCAGAAAAATTTATCTGTTGATGTTTTTTATGAGAAAGAAGAAGGTAAAATTTTGTGATAATTTTGCTTCTTCTAACTTTTGCAACTCTGAAAGTTATAAACTATCTTTGCGCTTTAATTCCAAATTCATAAAATGAATAAATTACTGATTGTTGGAACAGTTGCTTTCGATGCAATTGAAACCCCATTCGGGAAAACCGATAAAATTTTAGGAGGAGCGGGAACTTATATTGGTCTTTCTGCCGCTTTTTTTAACTTACAATCGGCTATTGTCTCTGTTGTAGGTGATGATTTTCCACAAGAATATTTAGATTTGTTAACGGAAAGAAATATTGATATTTCCGGACTTGAGGTAGTAAAAGGCGGAAAAACCTTTTTCTGGAGCGGACGTTACCATAACGACCTGAATTCAAGAGATACATTAGATACGCAATTAAATGTTTTGGCTGATTTTCAGCCAAAAGTTCCTGAAAATTATAAAAATGCCGATGTAGTGATGTTAGGAAATCTGCATCCATTAGTACAGATTGGTGTTTTAGATCAATTAGAAAGCAAGCCTAAATTAGTAGTTTTAGATACCATGAATTTCTGGATGGATTGTGCTTTGCCTGAATTACTGGATGTAATGAAGCGTGTAGATGTTATAACCATTAATGATGAAGAGGCAAGACAACTATCCGGAGAATACTCGTTAGTAAAAGCTGCAGCTAAAATTCAGGCTATGGGACCGGAATTTGTGGTGATTAAAAAGGGAGAACATGGTGCATTGCTTTTTCATGAAAACAATGTCTTTTTTGCGCCTGCATTACCATTAGAAGAAGTTTTTGACCCAACCGGTGCAGGAGATACTTTTGCAGGAGGTTTTGCAGGATTTATTACTCAGAGCGAGAATATTTCTTTTGAAAATATGAAAAATGCTATTATTTATGGCTCAAATCTGGCTTCATTTTGTGTGGAGAAATTTGGCACAGAGCGAATGGTTAGCTTAGAAAAAGATGAGGTAGTGGCCCGATTAAAGCAATTTAAATCGTTGACACAATTTGATATAGAATTATAATGCTTTGAAACCTCGGAAACGGGGTTTTTTTTGTTTTATAAAAATACACCGGATTTCTTAATCCAGATTAACTGAAATAGAATAAAAAAATTAAAACTTTGTACCAGTTATAAAGGATTTTAAATTATTACAAACATTTAGAATAAAACAAACACAACAACAAATATACTACAATGAGCGACGCTTTAAAACACGAATGTGGAATAGCTTTGGTTAGACTGCTTAAACCGCTTGAATTTTACAAGGAGAAGTATGGTTCTGCTTTTTACGGGATACAAAAAATGTATCTGATGATGGAAAAACAACATAATCGCGGACAGGACGGAGCTGGTTTTGCCAGCATCAAAATGGATGTGGAACCAGGAGAACGATATATTAGCAGAGTTCGTTCTAATCAGTCTCAGCCTATTCAGGATGTTTTTACTCAGATTAACGAAAGAATTAATGAAGAAATGGCAAATCATCCAGAATATGCGGATGATGTAGCGGCTCAAAAAGCCAATATTCCTTATATAGGAGAGTTGTTTTTAGGGCATGTGCGTTACGGTACTTTTGGAAAAAACAGTATTGAGAGTGTGCATCCTTTTTTAAGGCAAAGTAACTGGATGCATCGTAATCTTATTTTGGCAGGAAACTTTAATATGACGAATGTTAAAGAGCTTTTTCAAAATTTGGTGGAGTTAGGTCAGCATCCAAAAGAAATGGCTGATACGGTAACAGTAATGGAAAAAATTGGTCATTTCTTGGATAAAGAAGTGATGCAATTGTATCAGGACTGTAAGGCTGAAGGTTATTCTAAACAAGAGGCTTCGCCTGTAATTGCCGAAAGATTAGATGTTGCTAAAATCTTAGCCCGTTCGGCAAAAAATCTTGACGGAGGATATGCTATGGCAGGACTTTTAGGACATGGAGATGCTTTTGTTTTCAGAGATCCGGCAGGAATTCGTCCGGCATATTATTATCGGGATGACGAAATTGTGGTTGTAGCATCAGAAAGACCGGTTATTCAGACGGTTTTCAATGTGCCTTTTGATAAAGTAAATGAAATAGATCCTGGAAGCGCTTTGATTATCAAAAAGAACGGAGCTGTTTCTATGAAAGAAATTTTGACTCCTACAGTTAAAAAATCATGTTCTTTTGAACGCATTTATTTCTCAAGAGGAAGTGATGCTGAAATTTATCAGGAAAGAAAAAATTTAGGTAAATTGATTTTACCTGCTGTTTTAAATTCTATTGATCAGGATACTGATAATACTGTTTTTTCATATATTCCTAATACAGCAGAAACGTCCTTTTACGGATTAGTAGAAGCGGCTCAGGATTTCTTAAACCAGAGAAAAAATAATTACATTTTAGCTAATAGAAATACGCTTACTGCTGAAACTTTACAGGAATTATTAGCTGTAAAAATCAGAACTGAAAAAGTAGCTATAAAAGATGCTAAACTGAGAACTTTTATTACAGAGGACAGTAGTCGTGATGATTTAGTGGCGCACGTTTATGATGTGACTTACGGGGTTATCAAACCTACAGACAATCTGGTAATTATTGATGATAGTATTGTAAGAGGAACTACGCTTAAAAAGAGTATTATCAAAATGATGGATCGTCTGAATCCAAAACGTATTGTGATTGTTTCTTCAGCGCCTCAGATTCGTTTCCCTGATTGTTACGGAATTGATATGGCTAAGTTAGAAGGTTTGGTAGCATTTAGAGCTGCATTGGAACTTTTAAAAGAAAGAAACTTATACCATATTGTAGATGAAGTGTATGCAAAATGTAAGGCGCAGGAAGACTTTAAAGATGCAGATGTTGTTAATTATGTAACGGCAATTTATGAACCTTTTGAACCTCAGGAAATTTCGGATAAAATTGCTGAAATGTTAAGTTCGCCGGAAATTAAAGCAGAAGTTAAAATAATCTTCCAGACAGTAGAAGATTTGCATATTGCCTGTCCTAAAAATTTGGGAGACTGGTATTTTACGGGAGACTATCCTACTGCTGGAGGAAACAGAGTTGTAAATCGTGCTTTCATGAATTTTTATGAAGGTAAAGACGCTAGAGCTTATTAAATTTACAAATAAGTTATTTATCGGTTTTTTAGGTTGTTTGTCTTGTATTTTTGTACATGACTTATAACTAACATAAATTTGAATCACCATAATATTAGTAGGTTAAGTTTATGGTAGATTTGGGGCAAAAAAGGTGGAAGCAATTCCACCTTTTTTATTGGAATAAACTCAGAAAAGAGAAAAGAGAAAAGAGAAAAGAGAAAAGAGAAAAGAGAAAAGAGAAAAGAGAAAAGAGAAAAGAGAAAAG
>NZ_JBPYCT010000008.1:33296-188013 GCF_051846875.1 Flavobacterium sp. ARAG 55.4
GAAAAGAGAAAAGAGAAAAGAGAAAAGAGAAAAGAGAAAAGAGAAAAGAGAAAAGAGAAAAGAGAAAAGAGAAAAGACGAATGACCTAATTATAATTAGTTTGTTCGTTTTTTTATTGCGATAAAGTCTGGGTAAAAAAGAAGATAGGATAAAGGGAAGGAGAAAAGAAAGAGCAAAAAAATAGACAAACCAGCTTTTTCAGTGATTTGTCTATTTTCTATATTCTTTTATTTTAAAAAAGATTATTTTTCAGAAGCAAATCTTCTGGCAACTTCAGTCCAGTTAATTACATTGAAAAAAGCTTCGATATAATCAGGTCTTCTATTTTGGTAGTTTAAGTAATAAGCATGTTCCCAAACATCCATTCCTAAAATAGGAGTTCCACCGCAACCTACACCCGGCATTAATGGGTTGTCCTGATTTGGAGTACCGCATACTTCTAATTTTCCACCTTCCTGAACACATAACCAAGCCCATCCTGAACCAAACTGAGTAGCTCCGGCTTTAGCAAACTTAGCTTTGAATTCTTCAAATGATCCAAAAGCGTCTTCGATAGCAGCAAGTAGCTCGCCAGTTGGTTGTCCTCCTCCATTTGGGCCCATAACTGTCCAGAAAAGGTTGTGATTGTAAAAACCTCCACCATTATTACGTACAGCACCATTTGACATATCAAGATTAATTAATATGTTTTCAATAGTTTTGCCTTCCATATCAGTACCGGCAATTGCAGCATTCAGGTTAGTAGTGTAAGCATTGTGATGCTTTGAATGGTGAATTTCCATTGTACGGGCATCAATATGTGGTTCTAGTGCATCATATGCATAAGGTAATTTTGGTAATTCAAAAGCCATGATATTTTTGTTTAAGATTTATAAAATAATTTATCCAAAATTAAACATTTATGTTTGGAATTGGAAATACTTGTTCGTTAAATAAATTAAATAATAGATTTTTTTGTTATTTTAATGAGTAAATAATTTTTTTTCTAAAAATTAGTGGCTTGTTTTTTTAAATATTTCTGACCCGGTAAAATTTAAGACTGAGCCATTGCCATGCAAATAATACTAATTTTAGCTCCAGGAATTTTTAGTAACGCCCTTGCAGCTGCTTCAAGTGTGGCGCCTGTTGTAATTACATCATCAATAATAATAAAGTGTTTATCATGGTCTTTCGAAGTGTAATGAACATCAAAAATGGTTTCAATGCCTTCTGTTCTTCCTAGTAAGTTTTTTTTAGATTGCGTTTTTGAATAGGTTTTTCTAAAAAGAATTTCGTCATTGTATTTTAAATTTAATTTTTCCGAAAGTGTCTGACCAAAAGTGCTTACCTGATTATAACCTCTTTTTTTTAATTTTTTCCGGTGTAATGGTACGGGAATAATTTCATCTGCATTCAGAGTCAGAATGATTTCTTTTAATTCGTCTGAATACCAGTGGCCTAAAATAATTCCAATGTCTTCATGTCCTTTGTATTTTAAATTGTGAATCAGTTTTTGAACAATTCCTTTTTTGTGAAAATATAAAAATGCGGAGGCATATTCTACAGGAATCCGACCATAAAATTTCTTGTAAGCTTCATTTTCTATTAATAAATGGTGATTTGTAAGCGGAATATTGTGCCGGCAAGGAGTGCAAACTACGCTTTCATTTGCCATTAAAATAGTATCGCAACCTGAGCAGCATTTAGGGAAAAACAGATTTAGAATACTTTGAAACATATAATAGTGTTTATTATTTCTAAAATTATAAAAATCAAGGCTTCAAACTTTAATTTTTTTCTTTTTTTTAAATTCACTTTTTATATTTTTGCACCACTATGGCAAAACAAGAAGATATATTTAAAAATGTAGTTTCGCATGCAAAAGAGTACGGATTTATTTTTCCGTCAAGCGAAGTATACGATGGTTTAAGTGCAGTATATGATTATGCACAAAACGGTGTGGAATTAAAAAAGAACATTCGTGAATACTGGTGGAAGGCGATGGTTCAGATGAATGAAAATATTGTAGGTTTAGACGCTGCAATATTAATGCATCCTACCACCTGGAAAGCTTCAGGACACGTAGATGCTTTTAATGATCCGTTAATTGATAATAAAGATTCTAAAAAAAGATACAGAGCCGATGTTTTGATTGAAGATTATGCCGAAAAGCTAAATCAAAAAGCAATCAAAGAAATTGAAAAAGCACGTACCCGTTTTGGAGATGCTTTCAATGAGCAGGAATTTGTTTCTACAAATGCCCGTGTTGTTGAGTACAAAGCCAAAGAGAGAGAAATTCTGGAAAGAATGGGGCGTTCTTTAGGGAATGAAGATTTAGGAGATGTAAAAGCATTAATTGAAGAGTTAGAAATTGCCTGTCCTGAATCAGGATCCAGAAACTGGACAGAAGTAAAACAATTTAACTTAATGTTTGGTACCAAATTAGGGGCTTCGGCTGATTCGGCAATGGATTTGTATTTGCGTCCCGAAACGGCTCAGGGAATTTTTGTGAACTTCCTGAATGTACAAAAATCAGGAAGAATGAAAGTTCCTTTTGGAATTGCACAAACAGGTAAGGCGTTTAGAAACGAAATTGTTGCAAGACAGTTTATTTTCCGTATGCGTGAGTTTGAACAAATGGAAATGCAATTTTTTGTACGTCCGGGAGAAGAGATGAAACACTATGAATTCTGGAAGGAAGCCCGTTTAAAATGGCACTTATCTTTAGGGTTAGGAAAAGAGAATTACCGTTTTCATGATCATGAAAAATTAGCGCATTATGCTAATGCAGCGGCTGATATCGAATTCAATTTTCCATTTGGGTTTAAAGAATTAGAAGGAATTCACTCTCGTACAGATTTTGATTTAAAAGCTCACGAACAATATTCCGGCAGAAAACTACAATATTTTGATGCTGAATTAAATCAGAATTATGTGCCTTATGTTGTGGAAACTTCAGTAGGTTTAGACAGAATGTTCCTGGCTGTTTTTGCTACTTCTCTGAAAGAAGAAGTTTTAGAAGATGGTTCATCAAGAACAGTTTTAAAATTACCATCAGTTTTAGCACCTACAAAAGCAGCGGTTTTACCATTAGTTAAAAAAGACGGATTACCGGAAATTGCACATCAGATTATTGCTGATTTGAAATGGGATTTCAATGTAGCTTATGATGAGAAGGATGCAGTAGGCCGTCGTTACAGAAGACAGGATGCATTAGGAACACCTTTTTGCATTACTGTAGATCATCAGACAATCGAAGATGAGACCGTTACAATTCGTCACCGAGATTCGATGAAACAGGATCGTGTTAAAATTTCAGACTTAAAATCGATTATTGAGAATGAAGTTTCGATGAAAAACTGGTTAATGAAAATGTAATTTTTTTTACAGCAAATAGCACAAGGCTCTCCAAAACGGGGAGCCTTTTTTAATTTTACACCAATCTGCGTAAGAAATGATTGTAAAATTTATACAGGTAAAAATAATGGTTTCTGTCCTTAGTCGGATTTATTTACACTTAATCAATTAGTATTTACACTTCATCGATTTATCGGCTTAACTCATGTGAAAAATAAGTTAAATGTTTATTTTTAGCTTTCAGAATGTTGATTTTTTTAAACTAAATATTCAGTACGTTTTCCCAAAACTACCTCATTAATTTTTTTGATAAATAGTTGAAGCGTGTATGTTTCGAGTGTTATAGTTGTTTATGCCTAATCATAGGGAATTGCCATATATGAATTATTCATACATTATAATTGATGATAATAAAGAAAGTGCTCAAAAGACGAAAAGCATCACAGATGGTTTTTCAGAACTTATATTTTTGGGTATTGCCAGTAATTATGATGAGGGGCTTAATTTAATTCTTGAACACAAGCCAAAATTAATTTTTCTTGAAATTGAACCAGCTGATAAAAAAAGTAATTTATCATTGGCACTTATAAGTGAATTGTATAGATATTTAAATGTAGTTCCTAAAATTATTGTAACAACTTCTAAAAAAGAATTAGCATTTGAAGCTATCCAATATGAGGTATCGGACTATTTTATCAAGCCCGTTACCCGTACTAATATGGTAAAATCACTGTTAAAAATAGGGAAATCTAATAAAACGGATCAGATAGCGCCTGTAACAATTAATCCTCAAGAAGTTGCTCCGGAGTCCGAAGAAATAATTGTTCCGAATATTGTTAGATCTGAACCTCTGGAAATTCAGGAAGAACCTCTTATACTTTGTGTTAAATCATATGGTGATTACCGGTATATAGATACCAGAGATATTGCCTATTTTCAAGCGGATAATAATTCTACTGATATACATTTAACCAATGGTGAAATAGTTACAGCGTTTAAAACTCTTAAACTTTTTGAAGGGGTTTTGCCATATCCTTTTGTTCGCATTCATAATAGTTATATTGTTAATAGCAATTGTATCTCCCGAATACACACCGGTAATGCATCGTGTTATATTAAAAACACCACAATAAAATTACCTTTCTCTAAATCCTATAAATCCAATATTGACTTAATAATTTCGGAAATTTCTAATGGAAATTATCTTGAAATATAAAAATGGGCCATTTACCCAAATTTGAGGTTCATTCACTAACAAACCACTACAATCTACCATAAACACCTGAAAACACGATAGAAACACGGGTTGAGTATGTAATTTTACTCCAAGGAAAAGCAATAAAGCATCCTTGAAAAGCAAGTAAAAAAACACAAAAATATAAAAACCCAAATTATGAAAAAATCTATCGTAACAATCGGATTATTCTCTTTAATGATGATATTAACATCTTTCACTTCTTCAACTGAAAATATTGATGGAGGAAGCAGACAAATCAAGACTGACAATATTTCTAACATAGATGGAGGAAGCAGACAAATCAAAACTGATAACATTGCTAACATAGATGGAGGAAGCAGACAAATTAAGACTGACAATATTTCCAACATAGATGGAGGAAGTAGACAAATCAAGACAGATAACTAATTATCATAAAAATATATATCTATAAAGGCTACCAATTTTGGTAGCCTTTTTTTATGCTGTTAACTTAAAATTAGTATTTTTGGCAAACAGAAAAGACTATTGGAAAAAAAGACACTTAAATTGATTCTTTCGGTTATGGTATTTGTCTATTTTGGGTGTACTCAAAAACAGACAGATAATAAATCGGTTTTAAATATTTCAAATGTTTCGAAAGATAGCCTTCCATTATATTTTTCATTAGCGAATGATTTTAATCTTTCAAGACAAAAAAGATTAGAATATATCTACAAAGCAAATGTAATAGTTACCAATAGTGAGAATGATTCACTAAACAGGGTAAACCTTTTTAAGGTAGCTAATAGATATTACAATATTAATCTTATGAAAGAATATTGTAAAACGGTAAATTTAGTTTTAGAAAATTCTGAGAAAGTAAGTGATACTGTTAGTATGGCTAAGGCTTTTACTTATCTAGGTGATTATTATCGAATAAAATTAGTTTCTGATTCTTCTTTTTTATTTTATTATAAAGCAGAAAAAATGTATGAAAAACTCAATAATAAATTTGATTTGGCTAAAACATTAATAAACAAGTCTGATTTATTATTTAGAGTTGGGGATTTTATTAGTAGTGAAAAAGAAGTCTTTAAAGCATTACGTATCATTAAAGACTATAAGAATCAAGAAGCTGTTAATGAGGTAAATTATGATGCCTATAATATATTAGGAATGGTGTATAATGGTATGAATGAATATGATAATTCGATTTCCTATCATAATAAAGCATTGAAAACACTGGAAAAGATGCAGATAATTGGAAAAAGTCAGACTATGGCAATTTCTTATCTGAATTTAGGAATGGTCTATTCTAGTTTAAATAATTATGAAATGGCTAAGGATTACTTTGAAAAAGGTATTGAACAGCAAAGGATTGATAATCAAGATTTAAAAATTGAGGCTTCATTATTAGATAATTTTGCATATGCTAAATTAAAATCCAATGATAAGGAAGGATTGCCAAATTTATTTTATGAGTCTTTAGAAATAAGAGATGGTTTAAAATCAGCATCAGGGATATTTATCAGTAAAATTCATTTATCCGAATATTATAGTGTATATCATGATACTATAAAAGCATTACAATTTTCTAAAGAAGCACTTTCTTTAGCCAGAAGTACAAATGTTACCCGGGATCTTATGAAAGCCTTAAATCAAATGGCTGTTTTAGATCCTCAAAATGCTTCTGTATATACAAAAGAATATATACGAATTAACGAACAATTACAAAGAGAAGAGCGAAAGATAGGAGAAAAATTTTCACGTATAGAATATGAGACCGATCAGATAAAAGGAGAAAACTCTGATTTAGAAGCTAAAAACAGGAAATTAGTTTATTTTTTCAGTGGTTTGACAATCTTAGGTCTTTTTATATATATTATAAAAGCACAAAAAGCTAAAAACAGAGAGCTATTGTATAAGCAACAGCAACAAAAAGCAAATGAAGATATCTATAACCTGATGATTTCTCAGCAAAATACAATAGAAGCTAACAGAGTTCAGGAAAAAAAGCGGGTTGCTCAGGAATTGCATGACGGTGTTTTAGGGAGAATGTTCGGTGTGAGAATGAACTTAGAAGGTCTGAACCGGTTTAACGACGACTTAGCCGTTACCCAACGACATGATTATTTAGCAGAATTAAAAAATATTGAACAGGATATTCGTGAAATTTCCCATGATTTGAATAGGGAAAAATCAGAATTAATTAATAACTTCGTTGCTATTGTAGATAATCTTTTTGAGGAGCAGAGAAAAACCTTTGCCTGTAAATTGATTACTAATATCGATTCAAACATAAAATGGGACTTAGCTGTCAATGCTATAAAGATTAATTTGTACCGTATTATTCAGGAATCTTTGCAAAATATTAATAAGTATGCTAATGCGACTACGGTAAAAGTGGAGTTAAAAAAGCAAGAAAATAATATTGTACTGACAATAAGTGATGATGGTGTAGGTTTCAATGTTAATTTGAAAAAGAAAGGAATTGGTCTGCAAAATATGATTTCCCGCGCTAAGGATTGTAATGGAGATTTTAATGTAAAATCTAAAAAAGGAGAAGGGACAACAATCACAGTGAGCATTCCGTTAGAATAAAACAACCAAATACCACATAATAATGACTGCTGAAACAGCTTCCACCAGGCTAAAAAAAAACATTTTAATTGTTGATGATCATCCTTTTATAATTCAGGGATATAAAAATGCTATTGCAAGATACAGCCCCGATAATTACGATTTTGAAATTTTTGAGGCTAAGGATTGTGAGTCAGCCTATCATTTGATAACTAATACCGATTCTTTATTTTTTGATATTGCCTTTTTAGATATCAGTATGCCTGCTTATGAAGAGAAAGGTCTTTTTTCCGGAGAGGATTTAGCCAAATTAATTTTAGAAAAAATGCCGGATTGCCGGATTATTTTGCTGACCATGTTCACCGAGTTTTTAAAGATAAAAACCATCATAAGTAAAATCAATCCAAATGGCTTAATCATCAAAAATGATTTGACTTTTGATGAGCTTTTATTAGCCTTTGATTGCGTAATAAAAAACGAAATATATTATAGTAAGTCGGTTAAAGAAATGCTTGAATCACATGAAAATGATATTGAGATAGATTTGTTTGACAAACAAATTCTGTTTCATTTGTCCAAAGGAACTGCTTTACAAGATATGCCCCAATATATTCCTATTTCTTTGAATGCTATTGAAGTCAGGAAATCTAATTTAAAAGAATTACTCAAGGTAAAAAGTGGTGACGACTCTGACTTGGTAATTGGAGCAAAAAAAATGGGATTGATTTTCTAAAACGGTATTTGTTTTCACAACAAAGCCAATTCAAAATATTTTGAATTGGCTTTGTTGTGAAATATTATTCACTTTCACTTAATGCATTCCAGCCTCTGGCTTTTAGTGGAATTTTTGTGTTGGCACGTGTGACTAAATGGATTCCTTCACTTTCTTCAGTCATGTGTCCTATAATGGAGAAATTCGGATTGCCTTTTATTTTATCAAAATCTTCAATCGGGATAGTGAATAATAATTCATAGTCTTCGCCACCATTGATGGCAACAGTGGTGCTGTCGATATCAAATTCCTCGCATACGTTGATAAATTGTGGATCAAGAGGCAATTTGTCTTCATATAAATTACAACCTACTTTAGATTGTTTGCACAAATGAAAAATTTCTGATGATAATCCGTCCGAAATATCAATCATCGAAGTTGGTTTTATTTCTAAAGCATGTAATAAAGTACGAACATCTTTTCGAGCCTCGGGTTTTAACTGACGTTCAATTAAGTAAGTATATAATTCTAAATCCGGTTGCGAATTTGGATTTACCTGAAAGACCTGTTTCTCTCTTTCTAAAACCTGTAACCCCATGTAAGCTGCGCCAATATCTCCTGTAACCACTAATAAATTTGTAGCTTTTGCTCCGTTTCGATACACGATTTCATCTGCATCAGCTTCTCCTAAAACTGTAATACTGATGATTAATCCTTTTTGTGAAGAAGTTGTGTCGCCTCCAATAACATCTACTTTGTACTCATTGGCAGCCAGCGTAATTCCTTGGAATAATTCTTCTAAGGCTTCCAACGGGAAACGATTAGAAACAGCGATTGAAACTGTGATTTGAGTGGCTTTGGCATTCATCGCACAAATGTCGGATACATTTGTAACAACAGCTTTGTAACCCAGATGTTTCAACGGCATATAAGCCAGGTCAAAATGAACGCCTTCAACCATAATATCAGTAGAAATAACCACTTTTTTGTCTTTGAAATCCAAAACAGCAGCGTCGTCTCCAATCCCTTTTAAGGTAGAAGCCTGATTGATTTCAAAATTTTTAGTCAAATGGTCTATCAATCCAAATTCACCCAATTGGGCTATGCTGGTACGTTGTGGGTTTTTATCTTCAATCATAGTGTGTAAGTTTCAAAGAAGCAAAGATACAATCCCAAAGCTTCGGGAGCAAAGGTTTTCATTAATTAAAAAATCAGGCATTAGAATCGCTTTAAATGGTGAATAATAAGCTATTTTTTTGCATCTTTAAGTTCAATTAAAAAGCAATAAAAATGAAATCATTAGATATAGTTACCCTGACAGTCAATCCGGCAATTGATAAAAGTACGCATTTGAAAGGTTTAGTTCCGGAGCAGAAGATAAGATGTGAAGTACCAAGATATGATGCCGGGGGAGGTGGAATAAACGTTTCGAAAGCTATTGCAAGATTGGGCGGAACTTCTCTGGCACTCTTTACAGCCGGTGGCTTTACTGGTAAATTACTTGAAGAACTGATTACTAAAGAAGGAATTGTGTCTAAATCTATAGAAGTCGAAGCCTGGACCAGAGAGAACTTTATAGCTGTTGATGATAATACAAATTCACAATACCGTTTTGGTTTTCCCGGTGGTAAAATTTTGTCTCAGGAAGCGCAAAAAATTTTGGATTTAGTTTCCAATTTAGATACTCAGTATCTAGTCTTAAGTGGAAGTTTAAATGAAGGTTTGTCTGATGATTTCTATCCTGAAATTGCTAAGACTACCACGGCTAAATTAATTGTTGACACTTCTGGCGAAGCCTTAAAAAAAGTTTTAAAAACAGGTGTTTATTTAATTAAACCAAATGTGGGCGAATTAGCCCGACTAATAGGACGGGAACTATTAGAATTAAATGAAATTGATGATGCCGCAAAACAAATCATTGCTGATGGCGGTGCCGAAATTGTAGTGGTTTCATTAGGTCCGCAAGGAGCTGCATTAATTACAAAAGACAGTTACGAACATGTTCCTGCACCCAATGTGGCCAAGAAAAGTACGGTAGGAGCCGGAGATAGTATGGTAGGAGGAATGGTTTGGGCTTTGTCTCAAAACAAAAGTTTAAAAGACGTACTTCGTTGGGGTGTGGCTTGTGGTTCGGCAGCTACGATGAATGAAGGGACGCAATTGTTTAAACAAGCCGATGCCGAACGATTATTTGAGTGGTTACAAAAAAAATAAAATACTACTGACAAACTGTTGTCACCAGCCGTATCTAATTTTGAAGAAGTAAAAAATTAAAACTTTAAAATTATGAAAACATTAGCTGCACAAGTAATTACTCCTGAAGATTTATTGCAACATTGGCAAGGACACCGCGCTTTAACACGTAGGGTGATTGAATTGTTTCCGGAGAAAGATTTCTTCGAATTTTCAATTGGAGGAATGCGCCCTTTTTCAAAATTAGCAGAAGAACTTTTAGCCATTGGTGCACCCGCTATGAAAGGAATTGTAAATCGTGATATTCAACCGTATACGGAAGGGACAGAAAAATTAATTTTCAAAGCGCAATACCTTGAAAAATGGGATGAAGCGACTGCTGAAATTAATACTTATTGGAATCAGTTGTCGATTGAAGATTTCAATGAAACCTTTAATTTGTTTGGTCAATATGAATTTCCAATAATTCAGAACATTCTCTATTTTATAGATAATGAAGTACATCACCGTGGTCAGGGCTATGTTTATTTGAGAGCATTAGGTATAGAACCTCCTTTTTTCTGGGAAAGATAAAATGATTAAAACTCCTGAAATGAATTTTTGTTTCAGGAGTTTTTATAACAGCCGTTTCTTGTTCGTTTCCAGTAATTCTAAAATTTTGGTTTTTAATCTTTCCGGTTCCAGTATCGTGGCATAATCACCAAACATTAAGTACCAGCGTGAAAATCCTTCTAAAGAATCACAGGACATGAAAGTCATTTCTATTTGATCTCCTGTTTTTTGTTCCTCAACAAATCCATAATATTTCCGTTCATGGCTTAGATACGGAGCAATTTTTTTCTCTACCCGAATTCTGATTTTGGTAGTTGAAACATCTTTGCTTTTATCTAAATAAGTTTCTAAAGCATTGTGTTCTATTGAAAAAGGGATTTCTGTTTTTTGGATTCCGTGAACCCTGTCAGCCCGAAACTGACGATAATCTTTTCGCAAATGACAATAACCTAACATATACCAATTGTTGTTGTCGTGAAAAACACCAACAGGCTCAATATGTCGCACCGTAATTCCATCTGATTGAATCGCTTCATACGAAAGAATAACTTGGGTCTTTTCGGCAATACTTTCAAAAAGAATTGCTAAAGTATCCGGCGATTTATCGTTAAAAAGCTTTTCTTCCGATTGCATTAAAACGTTTGATTCAATGCTGGAAACCCAGTCTTTATCATCACTTCTCAGTACTGCTTTGAGTTTATACATTGCCGAAATATAATGATTTCCTAAGGTTTCATCAGTGAATTTTTGCATTAGTTTTTCGGCAGCAATAAAACTGCTGGCTTCTTCCCGTGTAAACATAACAGGTGGCAATCGGTACCCTTCCATTAAAGCATAACCCACTCCGGCTTCACTGTAAATAGGAACTCCCGAAGCTTCCAGCGTGCGAATGTCCCGATAAATAGTACGTAAACTCACCTCAAAACGATTTGCCAATTCCTGTGCTTTTACAATTTTTTTAGATTGCAACTGAATCAAAATAGCAACAATGCGGTCAAATCGTTTTGGGGTTTCGTCCATTTTTTGGAGGTTCTAAGTTTGAAAGCGACTAAGTTACTAAGTTTTATCCTCCGTTTACTCCAAATTTTCTAAATGCTTGAATGGTTTGGTAAATTCCATAGGAGACAAATATTTTTGAAAGATTTAAAAATAATAAAGGAAAAAAATAACTTTCAGCTTCTTCAATCGGTGTTTTTAGAAATGAAACAGGGTTTAGAAATTTAATATAGATCACTAGAAATTCTTCGCAACTTTGAGGCAAATAACTACTATCTTTAATTCCTATGATAAATGAGATTAAATACAAAAGGTAAAACATCAAGCTCGTTTTTAATATAAAGCATATTCCTTTTGTCCAATCTAATCCAAAATAATTGGAGTTCTCGTTTAAAAATAAAATTAAGTTGTCTTTCCAGTTTTTACCTTTTTCTTTTTTATAAGCATTTAATTCATAGGCTTTAAAACGTAAATAATCAATTTGATTATGAGTATTAACTAATTCTCGTTTAATAGCTCTTAAGGTTTTTCTATCCCAATTTTCAATAACTTTTTCATTTGATTTATTTAAGTCATCAAAATAGGCAGCTTCTGCAAAAGTCACTTGATGGATTTTGAAATAGTTTGTTTCAAAATTTTCAAATGAAGCTTTTTCTTTAAATTTTGAATGGAGAATTTCAATTCTATTAAATTTGGAGTTGTCGAACAATGAATATTTTTCAAATTTACAAGCAACAAATCTTAATTCAGAATCATTTATATTATTACATTCTTCAAACCAAGATGTACTCAGAAAATCACAATTTTCAAATTGAAGTTTACACTTAAAGTTAGATTGCGAAAATGAAATTTTTTCAAAGCTGGTTTTATAAAAGCCCGGAAATTCAAAGGCAGACCCCCTTGGTTTTGAGTATTCTCTTGTGGATTTAAAAGTAACTCTTTTAAAGTGTGTAAAATTGAAAAAGGAATTGTTGCCAAATAATACATTTGTTATTGTTGAATTTTGAAATGAAGAAGCACCGTTTTTTTCTCCAAATTTATTTCCCAAAAAAAGAAGTTTTCCTTGAATGTGATTTAATTTTTCAAATAATAGAAAGTTTATGTTCGATTTTCGTATTGTGAATTCAGAAGTTAATTGAGGTTTTTCAATATCTAAATCATTAGAAAAAACTAAGTCATGTAATTCTAAGTTATTTATCTCTAAAGAATTTAGGACTTTAGTGTTTTTAAATGATAGACTTTCAAAAGTGCAATCTGAAAAGCTAATATTGCAATTAAAAGTGCAATTCTGAAATTTTAAAGTTAAATTGTTATCTGTTAGCTTTTTAAATTCTAACGTTTTACAATTAAAAGTGCAATCTTTTAAGATAATCCATCCGGACATCAAACGGTTTATGCTTACTGTTTGATCATTTAAATCAAAAGTTTCATCTTCAAAAATATTTTCATTTAATAATCTATTTTTAAAATTTGTTACTGTTGTAATCATATTGAAGCATTTCTCTCCCAAAAATAAACAAAAAAACCTGACAATTTTCATCGTCAGGTTTTCTCTTTATTCTTGTTTCTTTCTTCTTTTTTCTAAAAAAAAACTAGTCATTCAACTTCAAAACAGCCATAAACGCTTCTTGAGGAATTTCAACGTTTCCAACTTGTCTCATACGTTTTTTACCTTTTTTCTGTTTTTCTAAAAGTTTACGTTTACGGGAAATATCTCCACCATAACATTTGGCAGTAACGTCTTTCCTAAGTGCTTTAATCGTTTCACGAGCGATGATTTTTGCTCCAATTGCTGCCTGAATCGGAATGTCAAATTGCTGTCTTGGGATTAATTCACGCAATTTTTCAGTCATTTTTTTACCAATGTTGTACGCATTGTCTTCGTGAATCAAAGCAGAAAGGGCATCTACATTTTGCCCATTCAATAAAACATCCAGTTTAACCAATTTAGAAGTTCGCATTCCTATTGGTGAATAATCAAAAGAAGCGTAGCCTTTAGAAACGGTTTTCAAACGATCATAGAAATCAAATACAATTTCAGCCAGTGGCATGTCAAAATTCAATTCCACACGCTCGGTTGTTAGATAGGTTTGATTGGTAATCAATCCGCGTTTTTCAATACACAAACTCATTACGTTTCCTACGAAATCAGCTTTGGTAATAATGGTGGCTTTGATATAAGGTTCTTCCACTCTGTCCAGTTTTGATGGTTCCGGCAAGTCCGAAGGATTGTTTACAATTAAAATAGTATCCGGTTCTTTTTTAGTAAACGCATGATACGAAACGTTAGGAACCGTTGTGATTACTGTCATGTCAAATTCACGCTCTAAACGTTCCTGGATGATTTCCATATGTAACATTCCTAAGAATCCGCAACGGAAACCAAAACCTAAAGCTGCTGAACTCTCTGGTGTAAATACAAGCGAAGCATCGTTCAGTTGTAATTTTTCCATAGATGAACGTAAATCTTCATAGTCTTCAGTGTCAACAGGATATATTCCGGCAAAAACCATTGGTTTTACATCCTCAAAACCGGTAATCATATTAGTGGTAGGCACTTTGGCATCGGTAATCGTGTCACCCACTTTTACTTCTTTGGCTTCTTTAATACCAGAAATTAAATAGCCCACATCACCTGTAGAAATTACATTTTTAGGGACCTGGTTTAATTTCAATGTTCCTACTTCGTCAGCAAAATATTCATTGCCGGTAGCCATGAATTTGATTTTTTGCCCTTTTTTAATTTCTCCGTTTACCACACGGAATATAACCTCAATTCCACGGAATGGATTGTAGTGAGAGTCAAAAATCAAAGCTTGTAACGGTTCTTCTTTATTTCCTTTTGGTGGCGGAATTTTCTCGATAATAGCTGATAAAATATTTTCAACGCCAAAACCTGTTTTACCGGAAGCATGAATAATATCTTCCAGTTTGCAACCCAGCAAATCAATAATATCATCGCTAACTTCTTCCGGATTAGCCGATGGTAAGTCTACTTTATTTAAAACAGGAATAATTTCCAGATCATTTTCTAAAGCCAGATATAAATTAGAAATGGTTTGCGCCTGAATACTTTGTGCAGCATCTACAATTAAAAGTGCACCTTCACAAGCTGCAATAGAACGGGAAACTTCATAAGAGAAATCCACGTGCCCGGGAGTATCAATCAGGTTCAGAATGTATTCTTCACCTTTATATTTGTATTCCATCTGAATCGCATGGCTCTTAATTGTAATTCCACGTTCGCGTTCCAGATCCATGTTGTCCAGCAACTGTGCTTTTTCTTCACGGGCAGTAACGGTTTGAGTCGCTCCTAATAATCGGTCTGCCAATGTGCTTTTTCCGTGGTCAATATGAGCAATAATGCAAAAATTTCTTATGTGTTTCATCTTCGTAAATCCATCAATTTATAGCCAATATACATCAGCATTTCAATATGCAAATATAGTTCAAAGTTTTTAACATTTTAATTAATATTTTAAGTCATAAATAGTAAAGATTAAACAAATCATAAATGTTTGTTACTGTAAAAGATAATCTGTTTTTATTGTTAAATTTGTTACCCCATAAATGTAAAATAAGTGAATTACGATAAACTGAAAAATAAACTGGAAATTCTTGCAGATGCTGCTAAATATGATGTGTCCTGCTCTTCCAGTGGAGGGAATCGTAAAAATAAGAATAAAGGTCTCGGAGATTCCTCCGCTTCCGGAATTTGTCATACGTATACTGAAGACGGACGTTGTGTTTCACTTCTTAAAATTTTGCTGACTAATTTCTGTATTTATGATTGTGCTTATTGTGTTACAAGAAAAAGTAACGACATTGAGCGGGCTGCTTTTACCGTGGAAGAAGTGGTCGATTTAACCATCAATTTTTACAGAAGAAATTATATTGAAGGTTTATTTTTAAGTTCCGGAATTTTCAAAAATGCCGATTATACCATGGAACGTTTGGTGCGTGTTGCCAAAAAACTACGTTTGGAACATAACTTTAACGGATACATTCATCTGAAAAGTATTCCCGGAGCTTCTGATGATTTAATGCGCGAAGCCGGATTATATGCCGATAGACTGAGTATGAATCTGGAAATTCCAACAGAATCAGGTTTGAAATTACTGGCACCGGATAAAAATCATCAGGACATGATTAAGCCAATGCATTTTGTTAAAAATGAGTTGATTCAGTACAAAGAAGAAAAGAAAAAATTTAAAAGTACTCCAAAATTTGCACCGGCGGGGCAAAGCACACAAGTAATTGTGGGCGCCACACAGGAAAATGATTTTCAAATCATACATGTTGCCAATCATTTTTATACTAATTTCAATATGAAACGGGTGTATTATTCCGGTTATGTTCCCATTTCTAATGATACCCGATTGCCGGCAATAGGCACACAGGTTCCGTTAATTAGGGAAAACAGATTGTATCAGGCCGACTGGATGATGCGTTTTTATGGTTTTAAAGCCAATGAAATTCTGGAGAAAGACAATCCGTTTCTGGATTTAGATGTCGACCCAAAAATGGGTTGGGCTTTACGAAATATCACTCAGTTTCCGGTAATTATTCAAAATGCGCCTTTGGAAATGATCCTTCGGGTGCCGGGAATCGGAGTGAAATCAGCACATAAAATTGTTCATGCAAGACGATTCCAAAATCTGACAATGGAACATCTAAAAAAGATTGGAGTAGCTGTAAACAGAGCCAGATATTTTATTTCGGTCAGCAATGAAAATACGCATTTAAAATTCCTGAATGCATTGAATTTAAAGGAAATTATTCTGACGGATATGAAATCCAAATTTGAAAAACCGTTTGATAACCAATTATTGCTACTCAATGACGCTACTTTCTTACGATAGTACTTTTGAAGGTTTTTTGACAGCGGTTTTTGAAATTTATGAATTCAAATATCCGAATCCAAAAATTATTAAAAAAGACGATACGCAGCAAAATCTCTTTGCCGATGCTATTGAAATTATTACTGATAATTCAAAATCCGATCGTGTAATAAAAAAACTCAATACCCAATTAGAAAGCGATGGTGTCAGAACTCTGATTTATGCATTTCTATCTGAAAAACCAGGAATCGAAGACGTGCTTTTTAATGTGATTCATTATTCGGTAGAAAATCCTAAGCTCAATATTCTGAAAGATTTTGCTAATGATAATGTGTTGCAAGTTGTTCAGCTTACTAAAAGTGTTGGTCGCGAAAAACACCGAATGGAAGCATTTGTAAGATTCGAGCAATTAAAAGACGGAATTTATTTTGCTAAAATTGATCCCGATTTTGATGTGCTGACCTTGATAATCCGGCATTTTAAAAACCGTTATCAGGATCAAAAATGGCTCATTTATGATTTACGCAGAAAATACGGAGTGTATTATGATTTGAAAGATATTGAAATTGTTTCAATGGATTTGAATATAAAATCATTAGACGCTAAAAACAGTCAGGTATTTTCAGAAACTGAACTCAACTACCAGAAACTTTGGTGGGAATATTTTGACCATACTAATATTAAGGAAAGAAAAAACACTAAGCTTCACGTTCAGCACGTTCCAAAACGCTACTGGAAATACCTTACCGAAAAGAAAATGTTTTAGACTTGAGAACATTTCCGTAATTTTGCAGCAAATTTCAGAAGATGATAAAGATAGGCAACATAGAATTACCCGATTTTCCATTATTACTGGCTCCAATGGAGGACGTAAGTGATCCGCCATTTCGCCGTTTATGCAAAATGCACGGAGCGGATATGATGTATTCCGAGTTTATTTCTTCTGAAGGTCTAATTCGTGATGCTATCAAAAGCCGAATGAAACTGGATATTTTTGATTACGAAAGACCAGTGGGAATTCAGATTTTTGGTGGAGATGAAGAAGCAATGGCACTTTCATCTAAAATTGTTTCGACGGTAAATCCGGATTTAATTGATATTAATTTTGGTTGTCCTGTAAAGAAAGTGGTTTGCAAAGGAGCTGGAGCAGGAGTTTTAAAAGATGTCGATTTGATGATTCGTTTAACGAAGGCAGTTATTGATAGTACACATTTACCGGTAACTGTAAAAACCCGTTTGGGATGGGATGACAATTCGATTAACATCGATGAGGTTGCCGAGCGTTTGCAGGATATTGGTGTTGCTGCATTGAGCATTCATGCCCGGACTCGTGCGCAAATGTACAAAGGTCATTCGGACTGGTCACACATTGCCCGAGTAAAGAATAACCCCAGAATTACAATGCCTGTTTTTGGAAACGGAGATATTGATTCTCCTGAAAAAGCATTGCAGTATAAAAATGAATACGGTATTGACGGAATCATGATTGGTCGTGCCGCTATTGGCTATCCATGGATTTTTAACGAAATCAAACATTATTTTAAAACAGGGGAACATCTGGCAAAACCTACTGTGACCGACAGAGTAGAAGCAGTGCGTAATCACTTAATTTGGGCTATGGACTGGAAAGGCGAACGATTAGGAATTGTTGAAACCAGACCGCATTATACTAATTATTTTAAAGGAATTCATTCTTTTAAACCATATAAGCAAAAACTGGTGACTCTGGACCATCCGGAAGAATTGTTCGCCGTTTTGGATGAGATTCAGGATGCTTATTCAGGGTATGAAGTAGTATAAAAAAATGATAAAATAGTATTTGAGATTTACTCCAACAACCTTTTACTCACACGGCTACTGGCAATTAATGAAGCGATAAAGCCAAGAAAAACGATAGTTGCCATTACAATCACCACATTTTCTATCGAAAAAACTACGGGATAGGCTAATGTTGGTGTAATCATAATAAGCTGAAATTGTTGTTGTATGAGTACAATTATAATTCCTAATGTGAGTCCTATAAGTCCGCCAAAAAAGCTTAATAAAGTACCTTGAAGCAAAAATATTTTACGCAGGTTTTTAATTTCGACACCTAAATTAAATAAGGTTTTCAAATTGCTTTTTTTGTCTAAAACCATCATAATTAAGGCGCCAATTAAGTTAAAAAGAGCCACTACAATAACTAAAGTAAATATCAGATAAACCGCAATATTTTCTGTATTGAGCATTTTGTAGAGCGATTCATTAAGTTGCGCTCTGTTTTTTATTGTTACTTTTCCTTTGAAAATACTGTTCAGTTTTTGAATAATAACATTTTCGTCGGCATTGGGTTTTTCTTTTAATTCAATACCTGAAATCTGATTGCTTTTGTATTCTAATAATTCTTGCGCCAAACCTAAGTCGGCAAAAACATATTTAGAATCTAAATCCTCATTGATGGCGTAAATCCCTACGGGAAAAATTTCCTGTTTATTAAAAGCTTGTTCTGCATTTTCAATAGTGCCTTTTCCTGCTTTTGGAACTAAAACTTCCAAATGCTTATTGAAATCCATCAGACCTAAAGATAATTTTTGAACCAGACCAAAGCCTACAACCACCTGATAGGTATTTTCTTCAAGCCATTGTCCGTTGTAAATGATTTTTTTGGTGTTGTTTACCTTGCTGTAGTTCGGGTCAACACCTTTTAAGTAGGTTACTTCCTGTTTGTCGTCAAAAGTAAATAAAACACGTTCTTCAATAACTTTTGAATAAGAAACTATACCTTCAATTTTCTTAATCTGAGCCTCTTGCTCAGGAGTTATAAAAAAAGACTTTCCTATAGTGCCCGAAATTTTTAAATCGGGGTCGATGTCATTACTAAATGAAAGACTAAAAACCTTTAGTCCGCTAAAAACCGACAGTACCACAAACAATGCTAGGGCACCCACAATAATTCCCATACTCGCAATGCGATTAATAATGTTGATGGCATTATTTTTACTATTGCTACGAATGTAACGTTTGGCTATGTATAGCGGAAAATTCAAATGCTTAAAATTGTCTTCTTTTGTCTAATAAATCTCTGTTTTCAATTGGATTTTCCTGATTTTTCAAGGCATTATCTATTTTTTCTATATAATCCAATGAGTCATCTATGAAGAAAACTAAATTAGGAACTCTGCGCAATTGCTTACGTACTCTTTGTGCTAAGTCATGCTTAATCAATGGAGTATTCGATTTTATTCCTTCTAATGTTTCCTGTGCTTTTTCCTGTGGAAAAATACTCAAATATACTGTAGCCACAGATAAATCGGATGTTACCGATACTTTGGATACCGAAATAACCAAATTGCTAACGCCATTTTTTCTCACTTCACCTTGCAGAATATCCACCAAATCTTTTTGGATAACTCCGCCTATTTTTTTCTGTCTGTTTGTTTCCATAGTGCAAAAATACTACTTTTAAAGATTAAATAAGCAATTTTATAATTTCTGATTTTCAGGAGCTGTTTCCCGCTATTCGTTTCAATCTTTTCCTGTCTCAAAAAAAAGAGACAGGAAAAGGATTTCCACTGCTATCGGGGCTAGGGCATATTTAAAGTTAGTAGTTTCATTCTAAAATTAAAAAATCGTTAATCAGCAACCAAAATCCAAAATGCAAAGACACTCTTTTTCAATTTACGACGCATCAGCAGGTTCCGGTAAAACCTATACTCTGGTCAAAGAATATTTAAAAATCATTCTTACTTCTCCAAAAAATGATGCCTATCGTAATATTTTAGCTATCACTTTTACCAATAAAGCGGTGCACGAAATGAAAAGCCGGATTGTGGGGAGTTTGTCTGAATTTGCTAAGGATGAGCCTTCTAAAAAAGCACTGGATTTAATGCTGGATTTAGTTCATGATACTAAAGATTGGGAAACTAAATTATCTCTTGTTCAAATTAAAATCAAATCGCAGCAAATTATCAAGCATATTATTCATAATTATGCCGCTTTTGATATTTCAACCATTGATAAGTTTACGCATAAAGTGATTCGTGCTTTTGCTCACGATTTAAATTTACCCATGACTTTCGAAGTCACTCTGGATACCGAAAATTTATTAACAGAAGCCATTGATGCAATTATTGCTCAGGCTGGTGAAGATGAAACCCTGACCAGATTACTCATTGATTTTACAATGGAAAAAACCGATGATGATAAATCCTGGGATATTTCCAGAGAAATTCTGGAAACCGGAAAATTGGTTCTAAATGAAAATAATCGAAATGAAATTATACAATTTCATGATAAATCCATCACTGAATTTGTTGAAATAAAAAAGAAGTTAATTGCAGTTTCTAAAGAATTAGAAAAAGAAAATGCGACTTTGGCTGAAAATGCTTTATTACAAATTGAAAATAACGGAATCGATTTAAAATCGTTTCCTTATGGAACATTTCCAAAGCATTTAGATTTTATTGCTAAAAATGATGTGAAGCAAAGTAATCATAAATTTGAAACTTTTGAATCAATAAAAATTAAAAAGGGGGCTAAAGATCAGTTTTTAATTGAACAAATTATTCCTGAGTTACTTTTGTTACTTGAAAAAGTTTATGTGAATAATGAAAAAGTAAATTTCTATAAAGCTTTTCTAAAAAATATTACCCCGCTTTCGTTACTGAATACCGTAAGTAATGAATTGGCTAAAATTCAGGAAGAGCAAAATGTGCTTTCTATTTCGGAATTTAATGCCATAATTCATCGCGAAATTCAAAATCAGCCTGCTCCTTTTATATATGAACGATTGGGAGAAAGATACCGTCACTTTTTTATTGACGAATTTCAGGATACTTCAGAGATGCAATGGCAAAACCTGATTCCGCTTATTGATAATGCACTTTCCGGTCAGGACGATTATGGAAACAAAGGAACATTAATGATTGTGGGCGATCCCAAACAATCTATTTATCGATGGCGTGGAGGAAAAGCAGAGCAGTTTATCGAACTAAGTAAAGACAAGAATCCGTTTAATAATCCGGATAAAAATATTGAGCATTTAGATACCAATTATCGTTCGTATTCCGAAGTAATCGAATTCAATAATGATTTTTTTAAATTAATTTCAGCTGAATTCGAAAATGCAGATTACAAAGATTTATATGAAAATCACAGTCACCAACATTTCAATTCCAAAAAAGGAGGTTATGTAAATATTTCTTTTATCCCTAAAATAGAAGCTGCAGAAGCAGACAAAGAAGCATTGGATAAAACGGAATTGTATGTTTTAGCCACTTTAAATACCATTCAGAAAGTTTTACAAGAAGGTTTTGAATACAAAGATATTGTGATTCTGACACGTAAAAGAGATCAGGGAATTGCAGTGGCTAATTATTTGACTGAGCAGGGAATTCCTTTGTTGTCATCAGAAACATTAATGATTCAAAACGCAACCGAAGTTCGCCTAATCATTTGTCTTTTGAAATACCTTAAAAACAATGCCGATTTAGAATCAAAAGCTTATTTCTTGTATTATGTTGCGGTAAATGTTCAGGATCAATTAGCTGTTCATGATTTTATAGCCCAAGGAATGGAGCAAAAACAAGAAAAAGATTTTGAACAGTGGTTGTTGAGTTTTGACATTTCGCTGTCGTTTCAGAACATTCGAAAAAAGTCTTTATACGAAGCGGTGGAGATTATTGTGTCTAAATTCCTTTCGGATACTAGTCAAATAGGTAATGCGTATGTTCAGTATTTCTTAGATATAGTACTGGAACGTGACGTGCGAAATCAGGCAGGAATAGCTGACTTTCTTGATTTTTGGGATAAAAATGGTGCTAAATACAGTATTCCGTCGCCTGAAGGAAATAATGCAGTGCGAATTATGACCATACATAAATCAAAAGGTTTGGAGTTTCCGGTGGTAATTATGCCTTTTGCAGAAGAAGATTACAGCAGAAAACCAAAAGACAAACTTTGGCTGGATGCTCAGGAAATGGACTTAGGGATGCCTAAAGCTTTGATTGATAATAGTAGTGCTGTGGAGGGTTTTGGTAAAGAAGCAAAATCGGTATACAGTCAGAAAAAACAAGAAGAATTATTAGATAATATAAATGTGTTGTATGTGGCATTGACACGTGCCGAGGAGCAATTGTTTGTAATCTCAAATAAAAACCTGACAGCCAAAGGAGAAGTAAAATCTAATGATATGTCTGCTTTTTTTATTAATTATTTAGAAAATAAAGGGCTGTTTCAGGAAGAAATATCGGAGTATGAGTTTGGAGATAAAAAGAAAATTTCTTCAGAATCCAAATATGCTGATACTTCGAAAACAATAAAAAATGTTATGCATACATTGAATCCTAAAAATATAAAAATTGCTCAGAGAGAAGCTCTTATGTGGGGAACACATCAGCAGGAATCAATAGAATATGGTAATGTGATACATGAAATTTTGTCATTTATAAAAACAAAAAAAGATATTGATCTGGCTATTGATAAGGCAGTTGAAAACGGCTTAATTAATTTTTCTCAAAGAGAATTAGTGTGTAATACAATCCGCAATATTGTTCATCAGGAAAGATTAGCATTGTTCTTTGCTGAAGGGAATGAAGTCTTAAATGAGCAGACTGTTATTCAGAAAGAAGGAAGAATAATAAAGCCAGACCGAATGGTAATTAATAAAGATAAAGAAGTTTTTTTACTGGATTATAAGACCGGAATTCATAATGTAGAGTATCAGAAGCAATTAGAAGATTATCAAATTGCCATTGAGGGCATGGGATTAAAAGTCAGTAAGAAAGCTTTAGTCTATATCAGTGAAAAAATTGAGATAGTCTATTTTTAATGTAAGCATAATGCCACTTTGTTTTTTGAAATTTATTGATTTGTAAAATTTCCGTCCTTTTTTTATGTAATGTGTATGCGTTTGAGGTAGTTAATAGCCTGAATAATTGCTTTTTTTTAACATTCTATTTTGTAGTTAAAGAATTACGCGTTACTTTTGTTTATAATTAACTAAATTGTAATTAAAAATTTTAAGTATGAAACATCTTAGCAAACTTTTTGTTGCTGTTATAATGTTGATGGGAATTAGTTCTCACGCACAGGACATCAACAACCCATGGGCAATAGAATTTGGGGTAAATGCCGTTGATACAAGAACAAGCGCCGGGCCGGAACATGTTGGTTGGTTCCAACAACATTTTTCTCAGCCATTTGACGTGAAAGACAACTGGAATATCCTTCCTTCTGTGTCGTATTTAAGTGTGTCCCGTTACCTTGGTAGTGGTTTTTCTTTTGGACTTCAGGGGTCAGTTAACAAAATTGACAAACTTGTTGTTTTTGATCCAATGGATCCAATGAGTGATTCAAGAGGGATGGTTGTTACCAATCCTGGTGATTTAATGTATTATGGAATTGATGGAAAAGTGAAATACAGTTTCATGGAGTTAATCAATTCTAAAGTAATTGATCCAAGCTTACACGTAGGCGGAGGGTATACTTTCTTAGGAGACAGCAGTTTTGGTACTGTAAATGCAGGTGCAGGTTTAACTTTTTGGTTTACTGAAAATGTTGGTTTAGCACTTGGGTCTTCATACAAAAAAGCATTTGATGGAAGTTCTGATTTAGTTCGTTCTCACTTTCAGCATACAGCAGGTATCGTTTTCAAATTTGGTGGAAAAGATACAGACGGTGATGGAGTATACGATAAAGATGATGCTTGTCCTGAAGTTGCAGGTTTGAAAGAATTCAATGGTTGTCCTGATACTGACGGAGACGGAATCATCGACTCAGAAGATGCTTGTCCTGAAGTTGCAGGTATTGCTTCTTTAAAAGGTTGTCCTGATGCTGACGGTGACGGAGTTACTGATGCAGAAGACGAATGTCCTAATGTTGCTGGATTAGCTTCTTTAAAAGGTTGTCCGGATGCTGATAAAGACGGTGTAGCTGATAAAGATGACAAATGTCCGGATGTTGCAGGTCCAAAAGAAAATGCAGGTTGTCCTTGGCCGGATACTGATAAAGACGGTGTAGCTGATAAAGATGATAAATGTCCTGAAGTTGCTGGTCCTGCTAGTAACAATGGTTGTCCGGAAGTTTCAGAAGAGGTTATTAAAACTTTAAATAACTATGGTAAAACAATCTTGTTTGATTCTGGTAAATCTACTTTCAAAAAAGGTACATACACAGTTTTACAATCAATAACTTCAATCTTAAAAGAATATCCTAATTCAAGATTTATGATCGAAGGTCATTGTGATAGTGATGGTAGTAATGAAATGAACCAGACTTTATCTGAAAACAGAGCTGCTGCAGTTAAAAATTATTTAATTGAAAATGGAATTGCTGCTGATAGACTTAGATCTTCAGGTTTTGGAGAAACTATGCCAATTGCAACTAATAAAACTGCTGCTGGTAAAGCATTAAACAGAAGAACAGAAGTGAAATTAATCAAATAATTTCTTTCTAAATATTTATAGGAAACGCCTCGATTTATCGGGGCGTTTTTTTATTTTTATCAAATGATAAATAATACTTTCTTAGATAAAATTGCTCAGGTTTTAATAGAAAAATATGCTGATAAACTAGTCAACACTGTAGTTGTACTGCCTAATAAAAGAGCGAAGATTTTTTTAATTGAAGCATTAAAAAAACAAGTTGCAAATAACATTCTTGCTCCTCAGATTATTAGTATTGAAGATTTTATTCAGGATATTGCAGGAGTTCGTGCCGTTGACCCAATAGAATTATTATTTGAATTCTATGAAGTTTATTTATCTGTTACTGATAAGTCCAATCAACAATCGTTTGAATTGTTTGCAAATTGGGCGAAAACATTATTGCAGGATTTTAATGAGATTGATCGTTATTTATTAGATGCAAACCATGTTTTATCTTATTTAAAAGACATTGAAGATATTAAAAAGTGGGGGATAGAAGTAGAAAATAAAACTCCTTTACTGGAAAAATATATTGATTTCTGGAAATTACTTCCATTATATTATCAGTCTTTATATGCTCATTTACTTCAAAAAGGAATTGGTTATCAGGGATTAATTTACCGTGAAGCTGTGGAGAATTTAAATCATTTTTCGAATTCTATTCATCAAAAACAATTTGTTTTCGCCGGATTTAATGCGTTGAATGCTTCCGAAGAAAAAATTATCCAGCATCTTATCTCTTTGGATAAAGGCAAAATTTATTGGGATGCCGATATAACTTTTTTAAATGACCCTTATCATGATGCAGGATTGTTTCTTCGTCGGTTTAAAGAGAGCTGGAAGCATTATAAAACACATCCTTTTGAATGGATAGTGGATGATTTTTCTCAGTCAAAAAACATTCAGATTATAGGAACTCCAAAAAGCATTGGTCAGGCTAAAATTTCAGGAAGTATTATTGAGGAGATTATTGAGCAGAATCCAACAGCAACTCTGGATAAAGTAGCTGTCGTTTTAGGAGAAGAAAATTTATTAGTTCCGCTTTTATATTCTTTGCCTTCCACTGTAGGTGCTTTGAATATCACGATGGGATATTCCGGTAAAAATAATCCTGCACAAATTCTGATTGCTAAGTTATTTAAAATGCATACTAATGCATTGTCCAGAAAATCCGGTAGTTACGTACTGTATTATAAAGATGTTTTGGATGTTTTAACGCACCCTTTAGTAGAACCTTATGCTAAAGCCGGTGATTTGGTAAATGTTATCAATAAAAATAATTACACATTTGTCAGTTATCATAAATTACTCGAACTTAATCAGAATCCGAGTGATTTATTTTTGTTGCTTTTCGAAAAATGGGAATCAGGTTCTATCGCTGTATTACACTCTGTTTCTAAGCTGTTGTTGACTATTAAAGAAAATCTGAGCAATGATAATGAAGAAGAAAAAATTACCAAAGCCTTTGTTTTTGCCATTTTCAAAGTGATTAATAAGCTGATTAATTATTATTCACAGCATCAGCATATTGATAAAATTGAAACCTTACATGCTATATATAAGCAAGTGATAGACTTAGCCGAGGTTTCTTTTGAAGGAGAACCATTGAATGGCCTGCAAATTATGGGTGTATTGGAAAGCCGTGTTCTGGATTTTGATACCGTAATTGTAACGTCAATGAATGAAGGTAAATTTCCGGCCGGTAAATCGCAAAATTCCTTTATCCCTTATGATGTAAAGCGAGAATTAGGTTTGCCCACTTTTAAAGAGAAAGATGCTATTTATACCTACCATTTTTACCATTTGTTGCAACGGGCTAAGAATATTTATTTGCTGTACAATACCGAAAGCGAAGGGCTTGATGCAGGTGAAAAAAGCCGATTTATTACACAGCTTGAAGTTGAAAAACAGCATAATCATAATTTGTCGCACGAAATATACAATTCGGTTTTACCTGAAACAGCCTATACGCCAATGGTAATTGAAAAATCGCCAGCGGTAATGGAGCGATTGAAAGTAATTACCCAAGAGGGATTTTCTCCATCGGCTTTAACAAGTTATATCAGGAATCCGATTCAGTTTTATTTCCAGAAAATATTACGTATTCGTGAAGTGGAAGAGGTAGAGGAAAACATCGCTTTAAATACACTTGGAACGATAATACATGAAACTTTAAGAGTTTTATACGAACCATTTATTGGAAAATTTATTTCAGAAGCCGATATTGACAATTGTTTTAAATTGATAGATGCTGAGGTTTTAAAACAGTTTAAAATTGTTTACAAAGAAGGTGAAATCAAAAAAGGGCGTAATCTTTTGGCTTTTGAAGTCGCTAAACGCAATGTTTTTAATTTCCTGAAAGTAGAATCAGAATGCATTAAAGCCGGGGATGCAATTAAAATTATCGCTTTAGAGAAAACATTTGAACGCACTTTAAATCATCCTGATTTGCCATTTCCGGTATTGATTAAAGGAAATGTGGATCGAATTGAAGAACGCAACGGGATTATAAGAATTATTGATTATAAAACCGGAAAAGTTGAAAAAGCAAATGTGGGTCTTAAAATATGGAACGGTCTCACTCAGGAACTTAAAAATGACAAAATCATTCAGGTTTTAGCTTATGCGTTCATGTACGAGCAAGAAGCTGCCGGAAAATCCATTGAAGCTGGAATTATTTCGTTTAAAAATCTGAAATCAGGATTTTTACCTTTTAATTTGAAAGTAGAAAAAGAAGTGCAGCAAATTATTAATGCCGACATCATGAGCAATTATCTGGAACAAATTGTTTTGTTGCTACAGGAAATTTTAAATCCTGAAATTCCTTTTGAAGAAAAGATTTAATTTTTAACCATAAAGCTCACAAAGTTTTTACGCAAAGTACACGAAGAGTAATTAAACCTTAAGAGGGAAATTATACAAGGTAGAGAAAGAAATCTGTGCTGATTTGTATAATTTATTAGTTGTATTACACCTTCTTAAAAAATTCCAATAAAACCTTAGTTAATTCAGCTTCGTTTTCGATAGCACTCATGTGTCCGTCAGGAAACGTAACCAGTTGAACCGCTGTTTCTTCAATTTGTTCTTTGGTTTCCTCGTAAGGTAAAACAGGGTCTTTTTTACCCAAAATCAGCATTTTTGGATATTGTGTTAAATGCAGTAATACTTCCCTGTCCATTCTTATTTTCATTCCTTCCAGCGAAGCTACGATACCTTGTAAGGGTGTTTTTAAGGCTTCTTTTTTAACCCATTCTATTTGGTCTTTCAATCGTTCGCGGTTTTCTGGGCTAAATAAATTAGCAATAGAAAGCGAAATGAAATTGGAAAATGATTGTTTCACCGCTTTAATTGCGCGATCCCGATTTGCTTTTCTTTCTTCACTATCTGCTCGCGAAGTGGAATTCAGTAAAACCAGTCCTTTGATGTAATCCGGATACATTTCGGCGAAAGCCAGAGCCACATAACCTCCCATAGAATGTCCCACAAAAATGGCTTTTCGAATGCGTAATTCGTTTAAAACAGCATGAACAATCTCCGCATTTTTTTCCATCGAATGTACATAGCCCATACATTCCGTTTCCCCATGACCCAATAAATCAATGGTGATAATGCGGTTTTTTTTAGAAAATTCAGGAACAAAAGCATTCCACATCGATTTGTTTTCTAAAAAACCATGTAGGAGCACAATAGCTGTTCCCTTGCCGGTGTCCGTATATGAAATGCGGGTATTTTTAAACTGAATTTGTTTCAATGGAGGCGGTTTATTTAGGGCAAAATTAAAATTTTATCTATAGTAATACAAAGTTCATTTGGAAACAAATTCTTAGCAGTGCTTAATTTTAACGCTAAATAGCATATTTGTTATTTTAAATGAGTCTTAATTAGTAGCAAAATTGATTTTAATTCTATAAATTTGCACTATAATTATTTTATGAAGATGAAGCAGATAAGTGATTTAACAACCAACGTTTTATTTGAAACAGAAAAAGGTTACAGTTACCAGTGTGATGTGACTAATAGTATCATTATTAATTTTGCAGATACTTTTTCGACTTATAAAATTCAGGAATTTTTGATTTTTCAAAGAAAAGTCAACAGTGTTAATATTCTGGATATGCTTTATGATCTTTCTGATCAGTCTGATGCACAGCTGATTGAAACTACAAAAAGAAACTTCTCCCATAAACTAAATATCTGCGAGATAGTTCAGCTTAGAGAATTATTAAATGGAACTAAATTCACTTTGAATCTGCATTCCATGTTATGCGATATTTTAGCCGTTAATGAACTGGCTTGATTTTACTTAGAATAAATACAAATTTCTCGTACATTTAGTCTCTTTCTTCAGGTTTTTGTAAATTTACTATCTAAATTTAAAAGTCATGAAAGATTTACTAAGAACAAACACTTCGTTATCCGAAGGAATTGAACAAATATTAAACTTACAAGCTAAAATTGAGAGCGATGCTTCTAATAAATATTTAGCAATGGCGGCTTGGTTAGACAGAAATGGTTTTGTAAATACTGCAGAATACTTATACAAACAGGCAGAAGAAGAGCGCGAACACTTTTTAAAAGTATTCAAATATATAACTGACATGGGCGGAATTGCAATTACTCCTGCAGTTGCCGAAGTACAACAGGAATTTGCTTCCTTCAGAGAAGTATTTGAAATTGCTTTACAAAACGAAATTGCGGTTACCAAAGCAATCAATAAAATCATTGCTAAATGCAGAGCTGAAAATGATTATGCTACAGAAGATTTTATGATGTGGTACGTAGCGGAGCAAAGAGAAGAAGAGAAAAATGCACGCAGAGCTTTAGAACTTTTCGAATTAATCAACGAAAATGAAGCTACAGGAAAATTTGCATTAGATGTGCAGATTTCTAAAATTGGATAATAAAAACCAAGTAATAAAGTTGAAAATCCCTTACTGACGTAAAAGTTAGTAAGGGATTTTTGTGTTTTAGCAGCAGAAAGTTCTGGTAGTATTCATGATTTCACCCGCTTTTTGCTATATCTTTTATCTCGTTCTTAAAAAACGAGATAAAAGGATGTCGCTACAATCGGGGCTAGCAATTTCGTTTTGTTCGCTGATGATTGTTTTGAAACTTGTTGATAAGAATTTTTTTTGCGTAAATATCTAATCTCTTATTTGTACTAAAAGTAAGTATATTTGAGAAAAGTATTTTTATTTATGAGCAAAATTTTAATTACAGGAAACGGATTTGATTTATTTCATCATTTACCGACGAAATACCATCATTTTATTTCGATAATGCTGACAATTGAAGGTATTCACTACGATAAAGATGTTTCTTTTGAGGGATTATTTGGCAAAGTGTTTAAAAAAAAGTATCAGTATGAATACGATTTAATAATAGAAAATTATAATACTGAAAATATTCAATTTAGTCATGAACAATTAAATAGGATAAAGCAACTTTTAGAAACCAATCTTTGGTATAAATATTTTAAAAATGTTATGGAGATTGATACTTGGATTGATTTTGAAATAGAAATTGAGAATATTTTGAATCAATTGGAAATATTCAATAAATATCAAGATAAGAAAAAAATTGAGAGAAATGATTTTCAAGATTCTTTAATTAAGTACACCAACTTTGAGGTATTTAATATTGTTGAATTATTTGGTAATGTTGGTTATTTTAGACTTGATTGGAAATATATAAACATGAGAAAGAGTGTAATAGATTTAAAAGTAATAATTGAAGATTTGTTGAAAGAATTTGAATCTTTTATCATAATTTTTAATCATTATTTAGTTGATGTTATAAGTGTCTTTTATCCTGAACTAAAACAAAAATCATCAGTTCCTTTTCATTTAATGGATGGGATCTACACTTTTAATTATACACCTACTTTGGAAAATATATATAATGTTGATAAATCAAAAGTGGTTTATTTGCATGGAAAAATGAATGAAGATTGTCAAAGACAAAATTTAGTCCTTGGAGTTAGTGAAATAAATGATGAAATTAAAAAGAGTAAAATATATGGTTTTACAAAGTATTATCAGAAAATAAAAAAAAGGACAAATACTAAGTTTGTTAATTTACCTCATTCTAAAAATAATTTAGAAGAAACAATTTTTTATATAATTGGACATTCGCTGGATGCATCTGATAAAGAATATATTTTTGATTTATTTGAATTTTTAAAGCTTGATAATAATAAGTTTTCGAGAATTTGTGTTTTTTATTTAAATGAAGCAGATTATAATCAAAAATTGAATAATCTTTTTAGTATAATAGATAAAAATACAATCGTAAATTTTGATAAAGATGGGAGACTTTATTTTAAAGTATTGAGTAATGAAAATATTACAGAACAATTTAGGAAAAAGCTCACAGGGAAAAGGCAAACGGGTCCAGTTTGGAGTTAAACAAAGACCTTTATTTTTAAAAAAGAGAAAATTACATAAATTAATGATTTTCTCTTTTTTAATTATTTTATTAAAACCGATTATCCCCATCGAGTAAATTTCCTAAACCGCCCAGTAAACTCCCCTCTCCACGACTTTCTCCGCCAGCTTTTGGTGCTGAGGCAATAATTCTGTCGGCTAATCGGCTGAAAGGAAGTGATTGTATGTACACCGTTCCCGGACCACGTAGTGTAGCGTAAAACAAACCTTCGCCTCCAAAAACTGAATTTCTAATTCCGCCAATAAATTCTATATCATAATCGACCTCCTGCGTAAATCCTATGATGCAACCCGTGTCGACTTTCAGGATTTCACCGGCTTTTAATTCTTTCTTGGCCATGGTCCCTCCGGAATGTACAAATGCCATTCCGTCGCCTTCAATTTTTTGCATGATGAAACCTTCGCCGCCAAAGAGTCCGCGACCCAATTTTCTTGAAAATTCAATTCCTACCGCAACACCTTTGGCAGCACATAAAAACGAACTTTTCTGGCAAATGAATTTTCCGTTGAATTGGGTTAAATCAATCGGGAGAATTTTACCGGGATAAGGTGAGGCAAAAGAGACTTTGGCTTTGCCATAATTTTGATTGATAAAAGCGGTCATAAAAAGACTTTCACCTGTAAGGACTCTTTTTCCGGCACTTAAAAGTTTGCCAAAAATTCCCGATTGTTCCTGAGAACCATCGCCAAAAATAGTTTGCATCCGGATGTTGTTGTCCATCATCATAAAGCTTCCTGCTTCGGCAATGACTATTTCCTGTGGGTCGAGTTCGATTTCGACATATTGCATTTCTTCGCCAAAAATCTGGTAATCTATTTCGTGTGCCTGCATTGTAGTAGTTGTTGATTAATGAAGGTTAAAGTTACAAAAAAGTAAATTAATTTTTAGCGAACCTTTTTGCGCAAGGGATAGCAGCGGCATCCTTTTATGAATCTCGTTTTTTAACGAGATTCATAAAAGATACAGCGGATAGCCCGACCCGTAGGGATGCGCCATGATTATTGTTTAATCGTTAGTAGGTTATTTGTTTAATCGAATTTTGATACAAAAAAAACGGTTCACATTACTGCAAACCGTCTTTTCTCTTGTTTCTTTCTTCTTTTATCTAAATCAGGAATTCATTAAACTCTCGATTTCTTCGATTTCAATTGGAATGTTTTTCATTAGGTTGAAAGGTTCTCCTTTTTCCTGAATGACCACATCGTCCTCAATACGAATCCCGAAACCTTCGGCCGGAATGTAGATTCCCGGTTCTACGGTAAAAACCATATTGGCTTGCATTGGTTCAGTTAAAATGCCGTAATCGTGCGTGTCCAATCCCATATGATGGGAAGTACCGTGCATGAAATATTTTTTGTAAGCCGGCCATTCAGGATTTTCATTTTGTACATCGGCTTTGTCTAAAAGTCCCAATCCTAATAATTCCGAAGTCATGATTTTGCCTACTTCTGCGTGGTATTGTTTCCAGTTTGTCCCCGGAGTCAGCATTTTAGTAGCTTCGTTTTTTACTCTTAAAACGGCATTGTAAACTGCTTTTTGTCGGTCAGAATAACGTCCCGATACCGGAATGGTACGGGTTAAATCGCTGGAATAATTCCCGTATTCGGCAGCAACGTCAAGCAATATCAAATCACCTGCTTTGCATTGCTGGTTGTTTTCTATATAATGTAACACATTGGCATTATTCCCTGAGGCAATAATAGGAGTGTAGGCAAAGCCTTTGGAACGATTGCGAATGAATTCGTGAATCAATTCAGCTTCGATTTCGTATTCCATGACATTTGGTTTTACAAACTCCAGAAGGCGTCTGAATCCTTTTTCCGTAATATTACAGGCATGCTGAATCAAATCGATTTCTTCGCTTTCCTTTACGGAACGCAGCCTTTGTAAAATAGGATTGCTTTTGGCTACCTGATGTGCAGGGTATTTTTCTTTCCACCATTTTACAAATCGGGCTTCGCGGGTTTCAGTTTCAATTGTGGCACGATAATGTTCGTTAGTATTGATATAAATAATTTCAGAATAAGACATTAATTCAGCCAATACTTTTTCAAAATCTTGCAACCAGTGTACGGTTTTTATTCCTGAAATTTCAAAAGCACGTTTTTTTGTTAGTTTTTCACCTTCCCAAATGGCGATTAATTCACTGGTTTCTTTTAGAAACAATATTTCTTTCTGATGTTCATATGGTGCATCAGGAAAAAGCAGCAAAATACTTTCTTCCTGATCGATTCCGCTTAAATAAAAAATATCTCGATGTTGCGCAAACGGCAACGTACTGTCGGCACTTACAGGATAAACATCGTTTGAATTGAAAATAGCAACACTTTTAGGTTTCATCTGAGCCGTAAATTTTTTACGGTTTTTAATAAAAAGGCTGTTGCTGATTTGATGATATTTCATATTGGTATGGATTCTGGATTTACAACATCTAAATTAGTAATTTTTGGGAAGCTTGCGGGTTTAGAATTCTTAAAGTTTTGCTATAAAAAAAGGCCGGAGTAAATAAATACTCCGGCCGGATAGTTTAGGTATGAAAGTTTAATCAATCCATTTATAATAACGTGCACCTAATAAATTTGGATTTATGTTTTCGATTCGCTCCAGTATCCATTCTTTTTTCGGCGTTTGGATACTCTGTTTCTGCTCTTTTTTATGCAGTTTCTCATACGTTTCAAAATCAATTTCAAAGCTTTTGTTCAGGGTTTCGAAAAGATTAACAACGGATACCGCTAATTTCCATTGATCCTGAATAATTCCTTCGAATACTTTCGATTTGGAACCACTTCCGTAAGCAAGAAATCCAAAAGTGTTGCCTGCGATTTCTTTTTCTGAATCATAAAAATGCGCTAAAGTCGAAAGGAATCCCATAAAAATCGAACCGGTGTATAAATTACCAATTAGTGAAGAAGCTAATTCAGCGGGCACTAATTTTTCTGCCACAAAATTTTTGTACTCAGGTGTTTTGCTGGTTTCTTTCAGTTTAGTCTGGTATTCTGCCGGAGTTTCATTGCCGGATATAACAGTGTTTTTAGCGTCTAAAGCATATATCTCTGAGAGCATTCTGCGGCCTTGGAACGCATAAGGCAAGTGCATAATGATGCTGCTCCAGGAATTATAAAGTGTTTCGGAGGTATTTTTTAGTTTTTTAAATGAAAAATATGCATTTCGGGTTCTGTCCATATAGCATTGATTCGAATATTGTCCGTCAAAAACAGGCTGGTCTTTGTGGATTTCGATTTCGGCTTCCAGATTATCAAACCAGACCTCGTTATTTTTATTTCCTGTAATGGCTTCTTTAGAAATAGTTCTGTGGGGTTTGAAGAAGTCAAAAACACCTTTGGTGTTGGTTGCCCAATTGTTTTCGAAAGCTATAATTCGGGGATTTACAGTTATTAGCATTGCTGTTGCACCTGCGCCCTGAGTATACTCTCCTGTGGAATTTAAATCATATTTAGCAAAATCAGTAGTGACAACAATTGCTTTTTTATCGGGATTTAGTTTGATAAAGTCAAGGCAGTTTTGCATCGCATCTACCCCACCGATACAGGCAAAGGTAAAATCGACAACGTCGCATCCGGCTAAAGTATTTTCGCCAAATTTTTGTTCCATTAAATCTACCAGAAAGGAACCTATAGGTTTAGCATTATCGATGCTGCTTTCAGTTCCTACATAAATTCGGGCAATTTCATCTAAATTAACAGAGTGGTCTTCAATTAGTCTTGTTAAAGCGTTTGCAGCAAAAACTACACTGTCCTGATGCACGTCCGGCAGGGTCATTTTAATAAGTCCTAATCCCTTTTCCAGTTTTTCAGGCTCTATGTTTCTGGCTTCAGCCAATGTTTTTATAGGTAAATGTATTTTAGCTACATCAAAAGATAGTGCGTCGATTCCTGTTTTCATGTTCCTTTTTTTATGAAGAAGCAAAGATAAAATCCCCTATTGGAAAAGCAGTTTTTTTAACTACACAAAATAGTGTGTTTTTGTGTTTTTTGTTGATTTTAAAAGGATGTATGGTAAAAATTATCAAATATGTATTTTTTTGGCTTTTGAATAATAATTATTAATCGGTTTTTGAGGATTTTTTTAAGTGGAGTTATGTTTTAAATTTTTTAAACTTCTGAAATACAGTAATTTGTGGTTTTGTTTTTGTAAATGGACAGTTGTTTTTGTTGAAAACTTTATAATGTTTCTAAATAAGAACGAAAAGGTTGTAGTTCGTTACTAATTGATTTATTTTTGTGTACTTTTTAAATTATATTCTAAAATATTATGGCAAAATCTGGATTATTGAAATCGTCAATAGCAAAAAAAGCAGCTATGGGCCTTTCAGGACTTTTTTTGATGTTGTTTCTAGCACAGCATTTTTTTATTAATATGATGTCAGTTTTCAGTTCTGATGTTTTTAATTCGATTTCTCATTTTATGGGATTGAATCCTTTGGTTCAGTTTGTTATTCAGCCCATTCTTATTGTAGGTGTTGTTTTTCACTTTATCATGGGATTTGTATTGGATATTCAAAACAAAAAAGCAAGACCTGTAGGTTACGCAAGCTTTAATGGTGCTGCTAATGCAAGTTGGGCATCACGTAACATGATTATTTCCGGGTCTGTTATTTTAGCTTTTTTAGCATTGCACTTTTATGATTTCTGGTTTCCGGAAATGATATATAAGTATGTAGAATTTAATCCGGCTGATGAAACAAGATATGCTCATGAATTAGCTGAAAAATTTGTTGATCCGGTGCGTACTGCTTTGTATTGCCTGTCATTTATATTGTTGTCATTACACTTACGTCACGGATTTAGTTCTTCTTTTCAATCAGTAGGAGCAAATAATAAATACACAAAAGGGATGAGGAATTTTGGATTATGGTTTTCTGTAGTCGTTCCTTTAGGATTCGTATTTATTGCATTATTTCATCATTTCAATCATTAATATTCAATTATAATGGCATTAGATTCAAAAATCCCAAATGGTCCAATTGCGGACAAATGGACAAATTATAAAGATCATATTAATTTAGTAAACCCGGCTAACAAACGTAATTTAGATATTATTGTTGTTGGAACAGGATTAGCTGGAGGTTCTGCAGCTGCTACTTTAGCAGAATTAGGATATAACGTAAAAGCATTTTGTTTCCAAGATTCACCACGTCGTGCGCACTCTATTGCTGCACAAGGAGGAATCAACGCGGCAAAAAATTATAAAGGTGACGGTGACTCAGTTTACAGATTATTCTACGATACTGTAAAAGGAGGAGATTACCGTGCACGTGAGGCAAACGTACACCGTTTGGCTGAAGTTTCATCAAATATTATTGACCAGTGTGTGGCTCAAGGGGTGCCATTGGCTCGTGAATATGGTGGATTATTAGACAACCGTTCTTTTGGAGGAACTTTGGTTTCCCGTACATTTTATGCGCAAGGTCAAACAGGACAACAATTATTGTTAGGAGCTTATTCGGCAATGAACCGTCAGATTGGTCGTGGAAAAATTAAAATGTACAACCGTCATGAAATGCTAGAATTAGTAATTATTGATGGAAAAGCAAGAGGAATTATCGCCCGTAACCTGATTACAGGTGAAATTGAAAGACATTCAGCTCACGCTGTTGTTATTGCTTCCGGAGGATACGGAAACGTTTTCTTCTTGTCAACTAATGCAATGGGTTCTAATGCTACTGCAGCATGGAAAATCCACAAAAAAGGAGCTTTCTTTGCAAACCCTTGTTATACACAAATTCATCCAACCTGTATTCCGGTTTCAGGAGATCACCAATCCAAATTAACGTTGATGTCTGAATCGCTTCGTAATGACGGACGTATCTGGGTTCCTGCAAAATTAGAAGATGCTCAGGCTATTCGTGAAGGAAAGAAAAAAGCAACTGATATTGCTGAAGCAGACAGAGATTATTTCTTAGAAAGAAGATATCCTGCTTTTGGTAACTTAGTGCCTCGTGACGTAGCATCTCGTGCTGCTAAAGAAAGATGTGATGCCGGTTTTGGTGTAAACAAAACGGGAGAAGCTGTTTACTTGGATTTTGCAGCAGCCATTCAACGATACGGAAAAGAGCAAGCTCACGTAAAAGGATTAGACGAAAACGATAAACAATTAGTAACTAAATTAGGTACTGATATTGTTAGAAGTAAATACGGGAACTTATTCCAAATGTATTATAAAATTGTTGATGAGGATCCATATACTTCGCCAATGATGATTTACCCAGCGGTTCACTATACTATGGGTGGAACATGGGTTGATTATAATCTGATGACTACAATTCCGGGTTGTTTCTCTATTGGAGAGTCTAATTTCTCTGATCACGGAGCAAACCGTTTAGGAGCTTCTGCTTTAATGCAGGGGTTGGCTGATGGATACTTTGTATTGCCTTATACTATTGGAGATTATTTAGCACCGGATATCAAAATGGGACCTATCTCTACAGACCGACCTGAATTTGCTGAAGCTGAAAATAATGTAAAAGAATTGATTGCTAAATTTATGAATAATAAAGGAACGCATTCAGTAGACCATTTCCACAAAAAATTAGGTAAAATTATGTGGGATAAAGTAGGTATGGCTCGTAACGAAAAAGGATTAAACGAGGCTATCGTTGAAATCGCTGCTTTACGTGAAGAGTTTTATAAAGATGTAAGAGTTCCCGGAACTGATAAAGGATTCAACCAGGAATTAGAAAAAGCAATTCGTGTTGCCGATTTCTTAGAATTAGGAGAATTGTTTGCGAAAGATGCTTTACACCGTAATGAATCCTGTGGTGGTCACTTCCGTGAGGAATACCAAACAGAAGAAGGAGAAGCATTGCGTGATGATGAGAACTTTGCTTATGTTGCTGCTTGGGAATACAAAGGAAAACCAAGTGACGCAGTATTACACAAAGAACCTCTGGTTTACGAAAACATTAAATTAGTTCAAAGAAGTTACAAATAGAATTTTGTCAAAAGTCGAAAGTCAAAAGTCTTAAAGTAAAGATTTCGACTTTTGATTTTAAGACTTTCAAACTAAAAAGATATGAAACTTACATTAAAAATATGGCGTCAGAAAAACGCCCAGGATAAAGGAGCAATGGTTGATTATAAAATCGACGGAATTGAGCCTGATATGTCATTCCTTGAAATGCTTGACGTATTCAATGAACAACAAATCAATGCTGGTGAAGAACCGGTAGCTTTTGACCACGATTGTCGCGAAGGAATTTGCGGAATGTGTTCTTTATTCATCAACGGTGAAGCGCACGGTCCTGACAGAGGCGTAACCACTTGTCAATTGCACATGCGTATGTTCAAAGATGGAGATACCATTACTATCGAGCCATTCCGTGCAGCAGCTTTCCCGGTTGTGAAAGATTTAGTGGTTGACAGGAGTTCTTTTGACAGAATCCAGCATGCAGGAGGATTTATCTCAGTTAACACATCTGGAAACACTATTGATGCGAATACCATTCCTGTAAACAAAGATGATGCAGACAAAGCTTTTGATGCAGCAACTTGTATTGGTTGCGGAGCTTGTGTAGCGAGTTGTAAAAACTCTTCAGCTATGTTATTCGTTTCAGCCAAGGTTTCTCAATATGCTTTGTTACCACAAGGTAGAGTAGAAGCTACTGACCGTGTATTGAACATGGTAAAACAAATGGACGAAGAAGGTTTTGGTAACTGTACAAATACCGGAGCCTGCGAAATTGAATGTCCAAAAGGAATTTCTCTTGAGAATATTGCTCGTATGAACAGAGAATATCTGGCGGCAAGTATCAAAGGATAATAACTAGTTATAAAGTCAAATGTCTTAAAGTCAAATGTCTTAAAGTCGAAAGCTTAAAGACAAATAGTTTTAAAAAAAACGCATTCATTCATTTGGATGCGTTTTTTTGTTTTTGCCCATTTGTTACTAATCTTTTTTATCTTTCCGTAACTTTGTGAAACAACTTTTTTATGAAAATCGCACTTATTCAATCTTCTTTAGTTTGGGAAAACCCAAAAGCTAATCGGAATTCCTTCGAAGAAAAAATCAATGGAATTAATGAATCAGTTGATTTGATTGTGCTTCCTGAAATGTTTTCTACGGGCTTTACGATGAATCCTAGTGTTGTTGCTGAAACGATGCAAGGCGAAACTGTGGCTTGGATGCAATCCTTGGCGAAAGCCAGAAATACAGCCATAACAGGCAGTGTAGTGATTGAAGAAGCGGGGAGTTTTTATAACAGAATGTTGTTTGTATATCCTACGGGCGAAATTCAGTTTTATGATAAAAAACATTTGTTTACACTAGCCGGAGAAGACAAAGTGTACACGGCTGGCAGACAGAAATTAATTGTGGAGTTTCTGGGTTGGAAAATTTGTCCTATGGTATGTTATGATTTGCGTTTTCCGGTATTTTCCAGAAATACAGAGAATTATGATTTGCTTTTGTATGTTGCCAGTTGGCCTGAAAAAAGAGTGAATGCCTGGGATGCTTTATTAAAAGCGCGTGCTATTGAAAATATGAGTTATGTTGCGGCTGTAAACAGAGTGGGTATTGATGGAAATGCGCATCCGTATTCAGGACATTCTCAGTTGTTGGATTCGTTGGGAGATTATATAATAAAGCCACAAGAAACAGAGGCTGTTTTTGTGGCTACTTTAGATAAAGACAAACTAATTGAAACGCGTCAAAGATTTGGTTTCTTAAACGATAAAGATTCGTTTCAATTGACTTAATTTGTCGTTTTCTTTTTCGTTAAATCTTTTTTAGGTGGGGTATAAGGAATGCTCAGATCAAAAGTCTGCTCGACATCCCAATTAGCCCGTACATCAATTTCTCCAGAGAAATAAATCACTTCTTCAGCATATCTTTTTTCCAGAAAATTTCCCGGATCATAACGCCTATTTTTATTAGTGTCATATATAGCACGAAGGGAAAATTGTGCGGGATCTAAAAGTTTGAAATTTATTGTGGTATTTTCATTAACATATTCGCTGGTAACAACGTCACCGGTGGATTTTAATAATTCTATAATAACAGGAAATGATTTTACGTTTTCTAATTTTACTTTCAGATTTCCATAATCTTCGAGGGATTTAGTGCTTATTTGATAATTCAAAGTGTCATTGGTCTGGTCAAAAAAATCAGTTAATGCACCTGGAAGGATGTTGAAACTGTATTTTTGAGCCACTTCTTTTTGAAAGTCAAAGAACAATTTTTGATTGAATTCATCATAATTGGTGGTGAATTTCACCTCAGTTGAATCGGTATTGATTAATTTGATTTTTGTTTCATCAAACTGAACTAACGGAGTGGAAGATTCTAAAGCAAAACGGTCGTTAAAACCTGCTGGATTTATTGAACTGATGGTTAAACTGTCCTTTTTAGGATTTCTTATTTTTACAATAAAATCTCTATTGTAGTTTTCCTGTGAGACTTCTACTTTTAAAGAATCTGTTTTAATGGGTTTAAACCAAATTTGGAGTGAATCTTTCTTTGGGAGTTTTGTCACAATATTGGATAGTATCTGGTTTTTGTTTTTCAGAACCACTTTTGGCCTCATTTCCGTTTGTGTAACGGCTCCTTCATACCTCATTAACAATCTGTTTGCTGTTTCCTGTGTGGGTTTAAAGGCTTTAAAAGCATTGTTCTCCTGAAAAAGCTCTAACTCAAATATGGTGTCGTTGGGAACCGTAATGAAATCTTTAAAAAAACCAATTTTTTCAGTTTTTGGGTCAAATTTATTATTGTTGTTCAGGTCTTTTATAGCAATTAATTTATATTTTCCCGCTTTTAAGTTCTCTAAACGAAAGGTTTTTAAACTATCTAAAGTATTGGTAATATATCTGGGGCTTTCTTTATAAATAACAGAATCATTATAGGTATCATTTATTTCATAAAGCATTACCGAAATAAAAGATTCAGGCTCTTTTTCATAAGCATATTTTACTTTTCCGTTAAGTGCCAGAGAGTCGATGTAAGTTCCTGTAGAAAACACATATTTAAACTGGTTTAGAGGATTTCCTTCGTTGTTGTCGGTTACACTTTGTCCAAAATTAAAACTATAGGTAGTGTTTGGTTTTAAAGTGTCTTTTAATTTTATTATAATTGTTCTGCTGGCAGTGGTAGGAATAATAAGTGGTTCGTATTTCATAGGCGGCGAAATCACCAATTGTTTTCGGATTCCTTTCAGGATAACAATTTCATCAAACTCTAATTTGATTTGTTTTTCTTTGAAATTGGTGCTGTAGTTCGCAGGGAAACTAGTGCTTAAGGCAGGGGGAATAGTGTCTTTTAAGCCGCCGGTGATACTTCCTCTTTTGGCACAGCTTGCCATAATTATTGCCAGTATTATCAGGATGTATTTTAATTTGTTTTGCAACATGAATTTCAGAATTTAGAATTTACAAAATAACGATTATATTTACTGTAATTGAAATTTTTTGGCTAATTATTAAGGAAAGCATTTGGGATAAAAAAACGTTTTTTTATGTTTTTAATAACATATATTTTCTTTTCTCCTGAGCACTATTTCTTAGTTTAGCAATCGCTAAATGAACTTTTTTTGAAAAAAAATATTTTATATCTCTTTTTACTGTTGGTGTTGTTTTCCTGTGATAAAAAAGAAGAACCTTTAATTTCTTTTTACTATTGGAAAACCAACTATGAATTAACAGCCACGGAACAAAAAGCAATAAAGGAAAACAACGTACAAAAAATATACATTCGTTATTTTGATATTGACTTGGATACTAAAACAAAAAAAGCTTTCCCAAGAAGTCCAATTCATTTTATTCAAAAACCCACAATCAGCAATATTGTTCCGGTTGTTTATATCAAAAATAGTGTGATGCTATCGACAGAAGTGACGGATAGCTTAGCTCAAAAAGCATTTGATTTTATTCAGATTATCAATAAGACCAATGACTTAAGCTGTAACGAAATTCAAATTGATTGTGATTGGACGCTGAAAAGCAGCCCGGCTTATATGGCATTTATTGAAAGCTTTAAACGTATTTCACATAAAAAAATATCGGCTACCATTCGTTTACATCAAGTGAAATATTTTAAAAAAACTAAAGTTCCAAATGTAGATTCCGCCGTTTTAATGTATTACAATATGGGAACTATTGGCATTAAATCATTGAATTCGATATATGACAGAACCACTGCCGCGCATTATATTTCCAGTTTAAAAAAATATCCGTTATCTTTAAATGTGGCTTTGCCGGTATATGCCTGGGGAATTCATAGCCGAGATAACCGGATTTTGGGATTGCGGAGTAAATTAACCGTTAATGATTTACAACTGGATACTAATTTTGTCGCAACAGCTAAAAAAACATTTAGCGTAATACACTCCAATTACCGAAAAGGAGTATTTTATAAAAAAGGAGATGTTGTGAAAATTGAAGCAATAAGCGCCGGCGATTTAAAAGAAATGGCTACTGATTTAACAGCTAATTTGCCTCAGAAACCAAAAGAAATTATATTTTACGACTTAGACGAAGACAATTTAAAAAATTATGAAAAAAACATTTTTAAGCAAATTACTAATCACTTTTAGTAGTATTCTTTTGTTCGGGTATGGAATAATTTACGCTTGCGGTGGCGGAGATTGGTTTGATAACTGGTATTACAATTCTAATTTCACACCTGAAACCTTTGCTGATGAATCTTATGTGCCGTTATTTTTATCAGGAGATGTTTTTTACGGAATTGGTTTTGATGATCAGCATAATTCCCGTTTTAATGATCAAATTACTGCTGACTGGCAATCGTTTTTAAAAGGAAAAATGAATCCGGAAGAGGTGAAGGCTTTTTTATTAGATAATGACCGAAAAATTAAGGTCGAGGAGCTGTATTTCTTTTTCAAAACCGGTAAAAAAAATGAATCTTCGATAGGTTTTGCTTCGAAAATAAATTTGAAAGAACCAAAAGTAAAAGAGTTTATCACCTTTTTATATTTAGCTCAGCATATTGAATCGGTTTCTGTTGTCGAGAAAAACTGGAGTTATGATCCTGTGGTTTATAAGAGTTTTACCGATGCAGCAATAATTAAAGAAATTGAAAATAAATACTCTGCCATAAAAGATACTTTTTTAAAAAACCGGTATTGGTTTCAAACGGTTAAAGCTTATTTTTATAGTGATAATAAGCAAAAAGCAATCGAATTCTTTAATAAAACAGCTTCTGAAGTTCCTCAGAACACCTTGTATTACAGAGCGGTCAGTTATATAGCCGGAATTCATTATAAGCAAAAAAACTATGCGGTTTCTAATTATTTGTACAGCCGGGTTTTTGATAAATGCCCTGAAATGCGGGTTGTAGCGGCTTACAACTTTCATCCGCAGGAAAATAATGATTGGAAAGAATCCTTAGAAATGGCAAGTACAAATCAGGAAAAAGCAGCACTTTGGGCTATCCGGGGTTATTATAATGATGAACAGGAAGTCATTGCCGCTATTTTTGAGCTAGATCCTTCCAGTTCGCATCTGAATTATCTTTTAACGCGATTAATAAACAATCAGGAAAATAAAATAAGTGCTGATTATCAAAAAAATACTGTTGCCGAAAATAAAAAACAACAAAAGGCAAAACTAAATCAGTCTGTACTGGCATTAGTGGATACAATAGCAAATTCTGATACGGTTGATAAACCTTATTCGTGGAAAATGGCGTTAGGTTATCTGCTATCTCTGAACGGAGATTATGATAAAGCCGACAAAATGTATGCAGCATCTGAAAAAGATTTGCCTGAAACCGTTTTGGCCTCAAGTCAGTTACGATTGCTTCGTTTTGTCAATAATCTGAATAAAATCAGTAAAATCGACAGTAAATCAGAGCAAACTATTTTGAATGATTTGAAATGGCTGTACGAAGAACTTCCTGCTAAAAATATTGAAAATTTAAGATTTTATAACGCCTCTAATTGGAGCAGACAGTATTTGTCAGCATTGTATAAAGCACAAAATAATGTTGTTATGGCAGAGTTGTTTTCGCAGTCCACAGCATATTATTCCGGTAATGCGGGGAATTCATTTTATGATGATGAAAAAAATCTCTTGGCTATGAAAAGCTTTTTACAAAAATCAGATAAAACACAAATGGAGCAAATAGCCGAAAAAATCTATAACTTAAAGTGGAGGGATATTTCTAATTTTCAGGCTGTCAAAGCTACTTTCGAAAATAAAATTCCTCAGGCAATTGCTTATATGAAAGAAACCGATAGCATACAGCATTATGTTTTATTAGGGAATCCGTTTAACGGAAACATAAAAGATTGCCATGATTGTGAGCATGCAGCTTATCAAAAAAGAAAATTTACTCAAATGGAATTTCTGAATTTAATAAACGAAATGCAGTATAAAGTAGCAAACAATGAAGATGTTTATAATAATAGTCTGCTGCTGGGAAATGCATTTTATAATATATCTCATTTTGGAAATGCGCGAACTTTTTATGAAATCAGCATTGTAGGTTATGGCTCGAGCCCCACTTATTTTAGAGAGGCTATGAAACGAATGATAATAGATGGTTCAGTGTCTAAAATGTATTACCAAAAAGCACTTTTGGCAGCGACAACTAAAGAGCAAAAAGCAAAATGTACCTATATGTTAGCAAAATGCGAGCGAAATGATTTTTACAATCAGCGATATTATTTTCAGAACAAAAATTATTGGGAAGTGTATGGTGATAAAATTAATTTTCAGGAGTGGAACGGATTTAAAACATTAGAAAAAGACTATTCAGATACTAAATATTATCAGGATGTAATTAGAGAATGTGGTTATTTTAATACTTATGTGAATCAGTGATAGTGTAACTTTAGAATAAATATTTTGCAAATGAAAAAAATCGATCATATAGGTATTGCGGTAAAAGATCTGACTGTTTCGAATGTATTATTCGAAAAATTATTAGGCGTTTCACCCTATAAGCAGGAAGAAGTAGAGAGTGAAGGGGTAATTACTTCTTTTTTTAAAAGCGATACGAATAAAATAGAACTTCTGGCTTCTGCTCATGCAGACAGTGTTATTGCTAAATTTATAGAAAAAAAAGGAGAAGGCATACATCATATTGCTATTGAGGTAGATGATATTCAGCATGAAATGGAAAGATTGAAAAAAGAAGGTTTTCATGTTTTGAATGAAAATCCTAAGAAAGGTGCCGATAATAAACTAGTGGTTTTTTTGCATCCTAAGAGTACAAACGGTGTTTTAATTGAATTGTGTCAAAGTATTAAAGAATTATAACATCTTTATGTTTCTAATAATCAGCTCTTTTCTGATGTGTTTTTTTTAATGTCGGTATATGCTAAAAAACTAAGTCAAAAATATTTGGAGCAAACAAAAAATAGTAGTAATATTGCAAACTCTTAACCGGTCCTATAGCTCAGCTGGTTAGAGCACCTGACTCATAATCAGGTGGTCCCTGGTTCGAGCCCAGGTGGGACCACTCTATAAATCAAGCCTTTACAGCAATGTAGAGGCTTTTTTTATTGAATAAATTTGGTAAAGATTGATAAGTGTAAACAAGAAGAAATACTTGAAAACGAGTTAAGAATAAAAACTTTTTGGTTTTTTTGTAATTTTATTTTTTGAATCGGGCTATTAAATTAGGTTTAAATCACTTAAAAAATCGATAAAAACCCTTTAAAATTAACGATTTTTAAAAAGTTCCTTTGGTGTTAAATTCGTTTTATTGGTCTATCTTTGTTGTTTCTTCGATCTGTTGGGATTGTTTTTTTTAAGAAATGCTATGTTGGTGTTTTAATGATTTGTCTTAGAATGAAAAAAATACGGTATAAATATTTTGTTATAGCTCTTTTGCTTGTGGGGCTTAGAGTTGTTGCTCAGCCTCCTTCTCCGGTGGGATTAGGGTGTTGCAAAGATTATGAGCCAGAAGGTACGGATCCTCCTTCTCAACAATATTTAGATTGTATTGAAGCGGAGACAGAAGAGCCTGGTTCATATTGTAATCCTATAGTGCCAATTGATAACTCAATTTATGTTTTAATAACTGGTTTGGCTGGAGGGGTATTAGTTTTATTAGTTGTATATAGAGGAATAAAACGAAAAAAAACTCCAATGTAAATCGGAGTTTTTTTATGGGTTATCTCAATTGATTCAGTCGAGAAACATATTTCCCTATAACATCAAACTCCAGATTTATTTTAGAACCAACTACGAAATTTTTAAAATTAGTGTGTTCGTGAGTGTAAGGGATGATTGCTACGCTAAATTGATTTTTTTGAGAATTTACAACCGTTAAACTTACTCCGTTGACGGTAATAGAGCCTTTTTCAATGGTGAGATTATTTAGTTTTTCGTCATATTCAAAGGTGTAAAGCCAGCTTCCGTTTGTTTCCTGAATAGAAATACAATTACCCGTCTGGTCTACATGACCCTGAACAATATGTCCGTCTAAGCGGTCTCCCAGTTTCATGGCTCTTTCAAGATTCACAAGATTGCCGACTTTCCATTCACCTAAATTTGTTTTTTTTATGGTCTCGTCAATAGCGGTTACTGTGTAACTGTTCTCCTTTATCGCTACAACAGTAAGGCATATTCCGTTATGGGCTACACTTTGGTCTATTTTGAGTTCGTTAGTAATGGTTGCATCTATTGTTACGTGGATATTGTCTTTTTCTTTTTTTATTTCCTGGATGGTTCCAAGGGTTTCTATGATTCCTGTAAACATTCTTGTTTTATTTTACTAAATTTGCACTTCAAAATTAGCAATAAAAAACTTGTGGATATGATTAAAAATGCAGAAAATATTATCATAGGAATTTCAATTGGGGATTTAAATGGTATTGGAAGCGAGGTTGTTCTGAAAACATTTGAAGATATTCGGATGTTAGAGTTTTGTACGCCTGTTATTTTTGCAAATGTAAAAATCCTGTCTTTTATAAAAAGAAATTTAGAATCTGCTGTTGTTCTTCATGGAATTGATAAATTAGATCAAATTGTTCCCGGAAAAATTAATGTGCTGAATGTTTGGAAAGAAAGTGTGGATTTAAATTTAGGTGTGAATGATGATAAAGTAGGTGAATATGCGATAAAATCTTTTGTTGCGGCTACTAAAGCTTTAAAAGATGGCCTGGTAGATGTTTTAGTGACAGCTCCTATAAATAAGTACAATATACAATCGGAAGATTTTAAATTTCCGGGACATACGGATTATTTGGATCAGGAATTAGAAGGAGATGCTTTGATGTTTATGGTGCAGGATAATTTAAGAGTAGGTTTGTTGACGGATCATGTGCCTATTAATGAAGTAGCCTCGCGATTGACAGAAGAATTGATTGTAAAAAAAATAGAAACTGTAAAAAAATCACTGATACGTGATTTTAGTATTGCTACTCCTAAAATTGCCGTTTTAGGACTAAATCCGCATTGTGGTGACGGAGGAGTTATCGGGAAAGAAGATGAGGAGCTGATTAAGCCGGTTTTGAAAAAAATGTTTGATAAAGGAACAGCGGTGTTTGGACCTTTTGCAGCTGATGGTTTTTTTGGTAGCGGTCATTATGAAAAATTTGATGCTGTTATTGCTGCTTATCACGATCAGGGATTGGTTCCTTTTAAAACATTATCTTTTGGAAAAGGGGTTAATTTTACTGCAGGATTGAGTAAGGTAAGGACTTCTCCGGATCATGGAACGGCATATGATATCGCCGGAAAAGGGGTTGCTGATTTTAATTCGTTTAAAGAAGCAGTCTATTTGGCGATAGATGTCTATCGTTCAAGGATTCAGTATGAAGAAATGACTGAAAAGCCGCTAAAAGTTAGAGAAAAATAAATGTAAATAAAAAAAGATTAATAACGTTATTGGATTTATAATAATTTTATATCTTTGCACCCCGTTCTGAAGCTTCAGAATTGGGCAAAATTATGTTGAAATGAACAGGACAAAAGAATTTTTAATTCCTTTCGTGGGTTTAAAACTGGGGAAACATCATTTTGAATATCAGATAAATAATGCGTTCTTTGAGAACTTTGAGTATGATGAATTTCAAAATTCAGAGGTCAAAGTTTCAGTAGTGTTAGAGAAAAAAAGCAACATGCTTGAGTTGAGTTTTAAGCACAAAGGGACAGTAAATGTGCCTTGCGACTTAACGGGTGAAGATTTTGATTTGCCAATTAAAGGTAAAATGAAATTGATAGTCCGTTTTGGTGAAGAGTTTAATAATGATAATGAAGAGTTGCTGATTTTGCCTTTCGGTGAATTTGAAATAGATATTATACAGTATATCTATGAGATGATTGTGCTGTCAGTGCCTATAAAGCGGGTTCATCCGGGAGTGAAAGACGGAAGTTTAAAAACCGATGCTTTAGAAAAACTGAATGAATTGCAAATTAAAGAGGCAGATAAAAAAGAGAATAAAGAAGAAGATATAGACCCGCGCTGGGACAAATTAAAGCAACTATTAACGGATAAATAATATAGTAAAATGGCACATCCTAAAAGAAAAATCTCGAAAACAAGAAGAGATAAGAGAAGAACACATTATAAAGCTACAGTAGCACAAATCGCTACTTGTCCTATTACAGGTGAAGCACATTTATACCACAGAGCTTACTGGCATGAAGGGAAAATGTACTATAGAGGACAAGTGGTTATTGATAAGTCAGAAGCTACTTTTGCATAATACGTTTTTATAGATAATACGAGAACTCTCACACTATGTGAGAGTTTTTTATTGTTTGCAATTTTCGTTAAATAAGAGGTTTTTAAAGATAAAGGGTTTAGATTTTTTTTGTATTTTTAACCCCTTTTTAAACGTTTCTTTTTGTGTACTCACAAAAAGGAAAATATCCGAATAAAATGAATAAAATTACAGCCGCAATTACTGCAGTTGGAGCTTATGTTCCAGATTTTGTGCTTTCAAACCAGATTCTTGAAACCATGGTGGACACAAACGATGAATGGATTACATCGCGTACAGGAATAAAAGAAAGAAGAATTTTGAAAGATGCTGATAAAGGAACTTCTTACTTAGCCATAAAAGCAGCTGAGGATTTAATAACTAAAGCCAATATAAATCCGTTAGAAATTGATTTGGTTTTAATGGCAACAGCCACTCCGGATATGCAGGTTTCGGCAACTGGAGCTTATGTTGCCACTCAAATAGGTGCTACAAACGCCTTTGCTTATGACTTACAGGCAGCCTGTTCCAGTTTTTTATACGGAATGTCTACAGCTGCAGCCTATATAGAATCAGGAAGATATAAAAAAGTCTTACTTATAGGTGCTGATAAAATGTCATCTATAGTAGATTATACAGACAGAACTACGTGCATTATTTTTGGAGACGGAGCGGGAGCAGTTTTATTTGAACCTAATCATGAAGGTTTAGGATTGCAGGATGAGTATTTAAGAAGTGATGGTGTAGGTCGTGATTTTCTGAAAATTGATGCCGGAGGCTCTCTTCACCCGACAACTATTCAAACAATAGAAGAAAAAAGACACAGTATAAGACAAGATGGAAAAACGGTGTTTAAGTATGCTGTTACTAACATGGCCGATGCCAGTGAACAAATCCTTAAAAGAAATAATCTGACTAATGAAGATGTGAGTTTCTTAGTGCCACATCAGGCAAACAAGCGTATTATCGATGCTACTGCCAGCAGGATGAATCTGGAAGAATCTAAGGTTTTGATGAATATTGAAAAATACGGAAACACTACATCAGCAACTTTACCACTTGTTTTAAATGATTTTGAACATTTGTTTAAAAAAGGAGATACTATTATTTTTGCAGCATTCGGAGGAGGTTTTACCTGGGGTTCTATCTACCTGAAATGGGCGTATAACAAACAATAAATTTAAACTAAAATCACAAATATTATGGATTTAAAAGAAATTCAGAACCTAATCAAATTTGTATCTAATTCTGGTGTTGCCGAAGTAAAACTGGAAATGGATGATGTTAAAATTACCATTCGAACTACATTAGAAACAACAGCTCCAGAGCCAACTTATGTGCAGCAATTACCTGCTCAGGCTCCGGTACAACAAATTATAGCAACACCTGCAGCTCCGGCTTCAGCACCTGTTGCAGCCGCTCCAGTAGCTGAAGATTCTAAATTTGTTACTATAAAATCACCAATGATTGGTACTTTTTATAGAAAACCATCTCCGGATAAACCTATGTTTGTTGAAGTAGGAACTTCTATCTCAAAAGGAGATGTACTTTGTGTTGTGGAAGCGATGAAATTATTCAACGAAATCGAGTCTGAAATTTCTGGAAAAATCGTTAAAATTTTAGTTGATGATATGTCTCCGGTTGAATTTGATCAGCCATTATTTTTAGTAGATCCATCTTAATTAATTATGAATTATAAATTATGAAGTGATTTTGTAATCGATCATAATTTTAAAAACTCATAACTCATAAATCATAACTCAAAAGAGATGTTTAAAAAAATATTAATTGCAAATAGAGGGGAGATTGCACTTCGTGTAATCAGAACTTGTAAAGAAATGGGTATTAAGACAGTAGCCGTTTACTCTACTGCCGATGCAGAAAGTTTACACGTAAAATTTGCTGATGAAGCTGTTTGTATCGGGCCTGCACCAAGTAACCTTTCTTATTTGAAAATGTCAAATATTATTGCAGCAGCCGAAATTACTAATGCTGATGCAATACATCCGGGATATGGATTCCTTTCTGAAAATTCCAAATTCTCTAAAATCTGTCAGGAACATGGTATTAAGTTTATTGGAGCTGCACCAGAAATGATTGACAGAATGGGAGATAAAGCTTCTGCTAAATCTACTATGATTGAAGCTGGTGTTCCTTGTGTTCCTGGTTCCGAAGGAATTTTAGAATCTTTTGAACAAGCACAAAAAGTAGCCAAAGAAATAGGATATCCTGTTATGATGAAAGCTACTGCCGGTGGTGGCGGAAAAGGAATGCGTGCCATCTGGAAAGAAGAAGAACTTCATAAAGCATGGGAAAGTGCACGTCAGGAAGCAGCAGCTGCTTTTGGAAATGACGGAATGTACATGGAGAAATTAATTGAAGAACCCCGTCATATTGAAATTCAGGTCGTAGGAGATGCTTACGGAAAAGCCTGCCACCTTTCTGAAAGAGATTGCTCGGTTCAAAGACGTCACCAAAAATTAACAGAAGAAACTCCTTCTCCGTTTATGACTGACGAATTGCGTCAGAAAATGGGGGAAGCTGCCGTAAAAGCTGCCGAATATATTAAGTATGAAGGTGCCGGAACGGTTGAATTTCTGGTTGATAAACACCGCAACTTCTATTTCATGGAAATGAATACCCGTATTCAGGTAGAACATCCTATTACAGAACAGGTAATTGATTACGATTTAATTCGTGAACAAATTATGGTAGCAGCCGGAATTCCGATTTCAGGTAAAAATTATTTGCCGCAATTGCATGCTATCGAATGTCGTATCAATGCCGAAGATCCATATAATGATTTTAGACCTTCACCAGGAAAAATCACTACATTACATATGCCAGGTGGTCATGGAGTGCGTTTAGATACTCATGTGTATTCAGGATATACTATTCCGCCAAATTATGATTCGATGATTGCTAAATTGATTACTACTGCACAATCTCGCGAAGAAGCAATTAGTAAAATGAGAAGAGCATTAGACGAATTTGTAATTGAAGGAATCAAAACTACAATTCCTTTCCACAGACAATTAATGGATGATCCGCGTTATATTGCAGGTGATTATACTACTGCTTTTATGGATACTTTTAAAATGAATGATCCGGAATAAAAAGTCTTTGTCGATATAATATGAGAAGCCGTACAGTGATGTGCGGCTTTTTTTATGCAATAAAGTGTGTAAAAAAGATACAGTTCGCTCCGATTTTACACACTATTACCCAAAACGTAAAAACACTCTGTTTTTGTAAATCATTGTAAATCATAGGTTTTATTGTTTTTTTTACCTCTTTATAAATTGTTGGTATAATAATTTCAATGTTCTAAGTGTAAAACAATAATAATATTAAAATATACACATCATGAAAAAATTAATTTTAGCAACAGCGATCGTATTAGGAGGTTTGTCAACAATGAATGCACAGGCACAAGAAACTACAACTCCTGCTCAAACGCAACAAGCAGCTCCTGCAACAGATGAATTTAAAGAAATCAAAGTGGAAGAAGTTCCAGCAGCAGTGACTGAATCTCTAAAAAAAGCATATCCGGATGCAGTAATCAATAAAGCCCATATGAACGGTAAAAATGAATACCAGTTAGACGTTAAAGTTGGCGATAAAGAAGGTGCTTTGTATGCTGACAAAACAGGAAAATGGATTCAAAAATAAAAACACCCTTTTAATAAAACTCAAATAACAACAAAATAATAATTTTTAAAAAACATATATCATGAAAAAATTAATCTTATCAGCAGCAATCGTATTAGGAAGTTTAACAACCATGTCAGCTCAGGATCAGGCTCCTGCCGAAGATCAAAATGCCGCTCCTACAGAACAGACAGCGCCGGCAACGGATCAGGCTACACCGGCAGAAGAAGCCACTGTAGCGCAGGAAGTAAATGCATACAACGAAATTAAAACAGAAGAAGTTCCTGCAGCAGTAACCGATGCTTTAAAGAAAGCATATCCGGATGCAGTACTGAACAAAGCTTCTGTAAACGATAAAAAAGAGTATGAATTACAAGTTAAAGTTGGCGATAAAGAAGGACTTTTATATGCTGATGAAACAGGTAAATGGATTGAAAAAAACTAAAATCACAACATAAATAAGTAATAATAACATATTTAAAAAAACATATATCATGAAAAAATTAATCTTATCAGCAGCAATCGTATTGGGAAGTTTAACAACAATGTCAGCTCAGGAAACTCCGGCTCAGGATCAAAACGCAACTCCTACAGAGCAAACAACTCCGGCGGCAGATCAGGCAGCTCCTGCAACTGAAGAGGCAACTCAGACAACCGGTGTTTACAATGAAATAAAATCAGAAGATGTTCCTTCTGCGGTGTCTGAATCTTTAAAGAAAGCGTATCCGGATGCTGAACTGACTAAAGCGTATGTAAACGATAAAAAAGAGTATAAGTTAGAAGTGAAAATGGGGGATAAAGAAGGTGCTTTATACATGGATGAAACAGGGAAATGGATTCAGAAATAATCCTGAAAAAGTTATTCACATCAACAGTAAATTATACTGGGAAGTATAATGGTTTTAATACTCACACTTAGGAAGAGGCAAGTCCTGCAGAGCAAACAGCTCCGGAAACTGAAATTTTTAAAAAACCGTATCCGGATGCTGTTTTATCTGAATCCTATGTAAATTATAAAAAGAGTATAAGTTAGAAATGACAGTTAAAGACCAATCGGCTACTGTTTTTACAGATGTCGATGGGAACTGGTAAAAAATAAGTTGGTGAATTAACTTATTGTTTATTGAAAAGGAGGTTGTAATTTACAACCTCTTTTTTTTTGCATAATTTTATGAAATTCCAATAATATAAATCTTATTTTAGCATAAAATGTGCTAATAATGCTGAAGATTTTAATTATTGAAGATGATATTTCGTTTTGCAAACTTTTAGAAAAGTTTCTAATCAAAAATAATTATGCAGTTAGTATTGCTTTTTCGGCAACAGAAGCACGTTTGCTGACTCAAAACGCAGTATTTGATCTGATATTAACTGATTTACGATTGCCTGATGCAGACGGTATTGAGTTACTGGCAGAATTTAAAACTAAATATCCTGAGACTCCGGTAATTTTAATGACAGGCTATTCAGAAGTGAGCACTGCCGTAAAAGCTATTAAAAATGGCGCCTCTGATTATATTTCAAAACCCTTCAATCCTGATGAGGTCCTGGTAGTTATAAGTAATGCATTAGCTAAAGATAAGACTAGTGATAAGCCAACAAAACAAACTCAAAAACAACCGGTTAAAGAAAAGCTTTCTAAAGAGTATGTGCAGGGAATTTCTACAGCTTCAAAAAAACTTTCAGAACATATTAAACTGGTAAGTCCTACGGATATGTCCGTTTTAATTATTGGTGAAAGCGGAACAGGGAAAGAAGTAATAGCACAAAGCATTCATCAACAAAGTCACCGCAAACAGAATAATTTTATTGCTGTTGATTGTGGAGCAATTCCAAAAGAACTGGCAGCAAGCGAATTTTTCGGACATCTGAAAGGTTCTTTTACAGGAGCTATTTCTGATAAAACAGGCTACTTTGAAGCAGCAAGTGGCGGAACTCTTTTTCTGGATGAAATAGGAAATTTATCTTATGAAAATCAAATCCAGTTGTTGCGTGCTTTACAGGAACGGAAAATTAAACCTGTAGGCAGCAATAAAGAAATTGAAGTAGATATCCGGATTATTACAGCTACCAATGAAGATTTGCGTGAAGCAGTCAAAAATGGTGATTTCAGGGAAGATTTATACCATCGGATTAATGAATTTTCAATTCACTCGCCTTCGCTTGCAGAACGTGAAGAAGATCTGATTTTATTTGCAGAATTTTTTCTTGAAAAAGCCAATGCGCAATTGCACAAAGAAGTCATCGGGTTTTCAAAAGAAGTGGTTGCGATTTTTCAAAATTACAACTGGCCCGGAAATTTAAGAGAATTACAAAATTGTGTTAAACGCGCTACTTTATTAACGCAGGGCGATTTTATTGAAAGTGCTGTATTGCCTGTTGAATTTTTTACTCAAAATGAAACCAGAAAGGCTTCTTTTTCTTTGTCCGAAAATGAAAAAGAAGCCATTGAAAATGCTTTGTTCAAAACAAAAAATAACAAATCAGAAGCGGCAAAACTTTTAAAAATTACCCGAAAAACTTTGTACAATAAACTCAAGTTGTACGATATCCATTAAATAGATTTTTCCAGATCCAGGAGCAATACTTTTATTTTTGATTTTAAATCAGTAAAAAGTGTTTTTAATTCCGCATCATTATAATCTAATGATTCAAGATTGTTTAAAATTCTGGCGATTTCTAAGGCTTCAATCTGTTTGAACATAGGTGCCATTTTATGTGCTACCTGTTTAATCCTGTCATAATCAGCTGTTTTTATACTGTTTTCCAGCATAAAAAGATTGGAATTAGTTGATGAAATAAATGATTGAACTACTGTTTTTATCGCTTCGTTGTCCTCTTTTAAGAATAGTTTTAGTGAATCCAAAGAAAATAACTGATTCTCATTTTTTATTTTTTTTATTTCGTTTTCCTGAACAGGAAGAGGTTCTTTATTAAAAATAGCATTTATAGTTTGTAAAAGGATAGACGGAGTAAAGGGTTTTTTGAGAACTGCGGTGAAACCTGCTTTTTTGTATATTTCTTCTGCCAGATCTGTTCTTCCGGTTACTGCTATAACGGGCTGTTTATGATATGATTTTTTCTTCTTTTTTAATTTTTTAATCAGTTCAAACCCGTCTGTTACTGGCATTTGTATATCGGTAATAAGCATGTCAAAAGGTTCAGAGATTAAATTTTGTAAGGCTTGCTCAGCATTAGAGAATGAAATTACGGTATAGAACTCCTTTAAAACTTCGGTAGTGAGCTGTAGTAAATCAGCATCATCGTCCACTACTACAATAGTTTTGTTTGACTGAGCAGGTGTAAAAACTACAGGATTTTTCTCTTCAGTTAGCTGTTGCCCGTCAAAAGTTACAGGCAGGACTATTTCAAAACAGCTTCCTTTTTTAGAACTGTTTTTCAGATATAAGTCTCCGCCTAAAAGTGTGATTATTTTTCTTGAAATGGCTAATCCCAGACCGGTTCCGCCATATTTTTTTTCGATAGTTTCATTGGCCTGTGCAAATTCTTCAAATATCAGATTCTGACTTTCTTTTTCAATCCCTATTCCCGAATCTTCAATGATTATAAATGCTTTTTGAGATTTAGAGTCAAAAATAACCGCTATTCTGATAAAGCCCTCTTCAGTGAATTTATAGGCATTACCAATGATATTAATTAAAACCTGTTTCAATCGGAAAGCATCACCAATTATTGGTTTTTTGAGTTTTTCATCAATGGAAATTTGTAGCTCAATATTTTTTTGTGAATATACCGACTGCAAATTTGCGGTGACTTCCTGTATGGTTTGGAATAAGGAAAATGATTTTTTTTCAAGATTAATTTTCCCTGCTTCAATTTGTGAAAAATCCAGTAAATCCTGAACCAGTCTGGAAATATATTCCGAAGAGTTTTTGATATTACTCGTAAAATAAGACTGCTTGCTGCTTAAGGTTGATTTTCCTAATAATTCAGCATAGCCCATAATGGTGCTTAATGGTGTTTTTAAATCATGGCTGACGGTAGAAATGAGTTGTTCCCTGCTTCTGAGTAAATTTTGAGTTTTAAAATTGGCAATTTCCAATTGTTTTTTATACGATTGTGTTTTTGAAAAATCACTGGCAATTAGTATCGAGAAAACAATAGTGAGCAACAAACCTAATATAGCAGCATAGGTCACGATCTGGTTGATTTTTTTTAAGGATTTTTCTTTTTCATTGTTGTTTTTTACTGAGGAAGTAATGATTTCCTGTTCGATGACACGAAGTACTTTTCTTAACTGATCTGAAATTAAAATTTCATTAGTAAGCAATTTACTTTCCTGAATACTTAAGGATTCTTTTTTCTTTTCGGTTTCCCGTTTTACTTTGCTCAATAATCGTTTAGAAGCTGCTAAAATTGAATCCGTTTCTTTTTTGGTGAGGGTATTGCTGGTATCATCGGGAATATTCTGATTGAGATAATCAATATAATTTTGTAAAATGTTCCGTTGATGGCTGTTTAATTTTTCAGGATTTCTGGTGAAATCCTGTAGTTTTAATTTGCTGAGTGATAATTCAAGTTGGGTTAATTCCTGAATAGCGTCATTTACAGAAGCTTCATCAGAAGTTTTATTTTTGATTGCTTTGAGATGTTTGATATTTTGTGTTTTTTCGGTAAGCAATACCATTACACTATCCAGTAATTTTATTTGATATTCGCTGGAGAGTGTTTTTTTTAAAGAACCAATCCGCTTCTGTAAAGCATTAGTTTCCTGAATGTATTCTTTATAATCGGTCTCAGAATTAGACTGAATTGTTTTTCGTGCTAAACTTTCTGTTTTATATACATTAGAAAAAAGCTGACTTACTTTTAAAACTTTATTTTTTTCAAAAGCTATTTTGTTTTCAATTTTAGAATAATCCATATTTTCAGTGTATAAAATCCAGCCTACACCTGCAACAAGCGCTACTAGAATCATATAACTGATAAATACTTTTACAGGAATGTTACTGTTTTTGTTTCCCATTTTAATACTCTGATTATTATTTTCTATAAAGTTTCTTTTAACCATTTAAAAAATTCTCTTTGCCAGATTTGTGCATTTTGCGGTTGTAATACCCAATGGTTTTCTTCCGGAAAATAGAGCAATCGGCTTTTAATTCCGCGCAATTGTGCCGCTTGAAAAGCTTCTTGTGCCTGACCTGTTGGCACACGAAAATCTTTTCCGCCCTGAATGATTAGCAGGGGCGTATTCCAGTTTTCGACCCGGTTGATCGGATTGAATTCGTTGTATGCTTTTTGAGCCGCAGTATTGTCTTTTTCCCAATATGGACCACCAAAATCCCAGTTGCTAAAGAATATTTCTTCGGTAGTTCCGTACATACTTTGGGTGTTGAATACGCCATCGTGTGCAATAAAAGTTTTAAAACGATTTTGATGGATTCCGGCTAAATAAAACACAGAATAACCACCAAAACTGGCACCAATACAGCCCAACCGATTGGCATCAACATAACTTTCCTGAGCTACATCATCAATAGCAGAAAGATAATCGTTCATTACCTGTCCGCCCCAGTCTTTGCTGATTTGTTCGTTCCATTCAACCCCGTGACCGGGCATTCCACGACGATTAGGAGCCACAATAATATAATCATTGGCAGCCATTAATTGAAAATTCCATCGGTAAGAATAAAACTGGGTCAACGCACTTTGAGGTCCACCCTGACAATATAATAGAGTTGGATATTTTTTTGAAACATCAAAATTAGGTGGAAAAATAAGCCAGACCAGCATTTTTTTACCATCAGTAGTAGTTACAGATCTTTTTTCGGTTTTGCTTAAAGCCAAAGACTGATAAATTTCAGTATTAATATGGGTTAATTGTTGCCAAATATTTTCAACTAAATCGTAAGAAAATATTTCAGCCGCATGATTGGTATCTTCTCTGCTGACTATAATTTTTGTATTGTTAAAACCAATCAGATTTGTAATGTCAAAATAACCATCCGTAATTTGTTGAATTTGTGGTTGCATCTTTGTAAGTCCGGGAAAATGAACTTCAAATAATTGTTTAGTGCCGTCAACGGGAGCGATGAAATATATTTTTTGGCTATCTTCACTCCAAATAAAACTATCCACTGTTCCATCCCAATGTGCAGTTAAGTTGATTTTTAGTCCTTGAAAAAGAACAATAATATCATTTTTATCGGCTTCATAACCATCCCGTTTCATTTGCAGCCATGCCAGAATTCCTGTAGCTGAAAATTGTGGCGCTACATCATAACCTGCATTTTCTTCCGTAAGATTAGTGGTTTTAGCTGTTTGTAATTCATATTGAAAAATATTAGTATTGGTAGAAAGGGCATATTGTGTACCTGTTTTTTTCTTTGATACATACAGAATATTTTTACTGTTCGGAGACCAGATGTAATCTTCATCTCCACCAAAAGGTTTTTGCGGGCAATCAAAAAGTTCGTTTTCCATGATGTCTTTTTGCGGAGCATCATCTTTATCTTCTTTATAAAAAACATGATTAAATTTACCTTCATTCCAGCTATCCCAATGGCGGTAATTTAAAGAATCATAAATTTGAACGTCAGCTTTTTCCAGTTCAGGATAAAAATCTTTCCCTAAGACATTTTCCAGTTTTACTTCCTGATGGGAAAGCAGGTATTTGCCATCAGGCGATAGTTTTTTATTGACTAAAATTGTATTCGGGTCTTCAATTTCAGTAGGATTTCCGCCGTTTATGGGAATAAAATAATTTTTGATTTCCTGTTTGTTTTCTTCAACTGAAGGCGTACTTACTTTATAAACAATATATTTTTTGTCTTTGGATATCCCCAGAGTTGTTATCCGTTTTAATTGCCACAGTAAGGAGGCTGTCATTTTATTTTGAGTCATGTTTTGAAGCTAACATTTATTTAGAACCATAAAAATAGGAATTTTAAAATGGCTGGTTCAGGTATTGTAAAGGTTTTAAGATTTAATTGAGAAATAAGAATAAATGTTATTGGATGATTAATTAAAAAAAGTAATTTTACCTTATCTAGAAAATACGGATAATTTATGAGTGTCTGTATTTTATTTTTTTTCAAAAAAGTATCAGGAGAATAGCATAAATGGCAACAAAAATCACACCTAAAAAATCAAATTCAAAACCTCAAACTAAGAAGTCGCAGGGATTCATGGCTAAAATGAGGAGGATTGTATTAAAAATTATTTTGTGGTTTATAGGTCTTTCTTTGTTTTTTGTAGTCTTTTTTAAATTTGTTCCGGTACCTTTTACGCCGCTTATGCTAATCCGTGCTATTGAAAATAAAGCGGCGGGTAAGCCTGTTTATTTCAACCATGACTGGGAACCATTGGAAAACATTTCGGTTAATTTACAAAAAGCTGTTATTGCCAGTGAAGACGGTTTGTTTTTAAAACATCATGGTTTTGATTTTAAAGCCATGCAAAAAGCCTATAAAAACAACGAGCGCGGCAGAAGAATAAAAGGTGGAAGCACTATTTCCCAACAAACGGCAAAAAATGTTTTTCTCTGGCAGGGACGTAGTTATGTCAGGAAAGCTCTTGAGGCTTATTTTACAGTTTTGATTGAGTTGATTTGGGGAAAGGAACGCATAATGGAAGTGTATCTCAATAGTATAGAAATGGGCAATGGCGTCTATGGAGCTCAGGCTGCTGCCGAACACTGGTACCGAAAAGATGCCGCTAATTTAACACCAAGACAGGCAGCAGGAATTGCAGCCATTTTACCAAATCCCCGAAAATTTACCGCTACCAGTTCTTCGTCCTATATCAACAGAAGAAAAGACAAAATTGTACGTGTAATGCGCACAGTGGGAAAAATAGAATATTAAATGCAATCGAAAAAAGTACTTTTTTTCTGTTTTTTTTTATTGATTTCGGCAAATGCAGTAAGTCAGAAAGCTCCTTTTGAAATAGGTATCGTTACCGATAATGATTTATATACTTCTACTAAAAATGACCAGTATTATACCAATGGACTGGAAATTTTTTACAGGTATTTATCTTCAAAAAATAAACCGAATGTTTTAAAAAGAATAAATGAAATTAAGGCAGGACAATATATGTACAGTCCCAGATTCATTTATGTTGATGAAGAACAAATGTTTGACAGACCGTTTGCAGGTTACCTTTTTGGTCAGTTTGGCAGAACCACCTTTTACAGCAATCAGTCCGTATTTAAAAAACAGCTCCAGATAGGTGTTCTGGGACCTAATTCTTTTGCAGATAAGATACAAAAGGGAACGCACCGTTTATTTAATTACACTGCTTTTGAAGAGTGGAAATATCAAATTCATAATGCGTTCGGACTACAATTTAATGTTTTGTTTGCTAAAGCTTTTTCGGGCAATAAACAAAGAGACAGAGTTGATTTTCATTGGCAGTCTGAGGCAAAATTGGGCACAATTTTCACGTCTTTTTCTACAGGGTTTGTTACAAGAATTGGATTTAAAAAATTAGTTCCTCTTTCGGAGTCTAATTTTTATGGTGCTTCATTGACAACTGAAAAGGAGGGTCTAAAAGAGGAGTTTTATTTTTATATGGCTCCTTATTTTAATTACCAGATGTATGATGCCACTATACAGGGAAGCCTTTTTAGTAACAGCAGCCCGGTTACTTTTGATGTCATTCCGTTTCGTTTTAATGCCGAAGCAGGATTGAGATACCGAAAAAAAAATCTGAATCTTTCTTATGCTTTTGTATACAGGGGGAAAGAATTAGATATGGAGAGAAATACAGGATATTTTTATGGTTCAATAGGTATTTCCTATATTTTTAATAATTCAAGTCACTAGTTTAAAATCGAATCGAACATACCAGCACAATCAGTTTTGTTGTTAGAATTGGAATAAAAAAGTAGTAGTTTTGTCTGGTACTATATTTCAGGATAGTACTTTTTAGATAAACATTATGATTGTATGAAAATAAACAAATGGATTTTTGGAGTTTTGTTGATTGTTATTAATGCTTGCAATAACAAAGAACAGCTTGTCAAAGAACAGCCTGAGGATGTTGCGACGCCTCCTAATATGGTTTGGATTCCGGGAGATAGCTTTACGCAGGGAGCAAAAGAAAATGATCGCTTAGCACTCGAACATGAGAAACCGGCACATAGTGTGGCAGTGGATGGTTTTTTTATGGATATCACCGAAGTGACCAATGCCAGTTTTAAAAAATTTGTCGATGAAACACATTATGTAACTACTGCCGAAAGACCTATTATATGGGAAGAATTCAAAAAAAGTCTGCCTGAAGGAACACCTAAACCGGCCGATTCATTATTGCAACCTGGGTCTTTGGTTTTTAATGAGAAAGTAAAAAATGTGACCAATTATACTGATTTTCGCCAATGGTGGAAATGGGTAAAAGGAGCAAACTGGCGTCATCCGGAAGGAGATAACTCTGATATCATTGGAAAAGAAAATTATCCCGTAGTTCATATTTCTTATGAAGATGCTCAGGCTTATTGTAAATGGGCAAAACGCCGATTACCTACAGAAGCCGAATGGGAACTGGCAGCAATGGGTAATTTAAAAAATCCGGTTTACAGCTGGGGAGATGATGCCTCAAAAACAGACAAAGAAGCAAATACCTGGCAGGGTGATTTCCCTAATTACAACAGTAAAAGCGATGGCTATTCGGCTTTAGCAGCAGTAAAATCATTTGTTCCAAACTCATTGGGGATTTATGATATTGCAGGAAATGTTTGGGAATACACTCAGGATTGGTACAACGTAAATTATTATCAGGAGTTATTTTCGAAAGGAGAAACTACCAGAAATCCTCAGGGAGCTAACGAAGCTTGGAATCCTGCCAATCAATATGAAAAAGAGCGAATTATAAAAGGCGGTTCCTTTTTATGTAATGAATCGTATTGTTCCAGTTTTAGAATCTCTGCCCGAATGGGAATGGCGGAAGGTTCCAGTTCTAATCATGTGGGCTTTAGAACCGTAGTTGATTTAAAAATGCTTCAAAAAGATTAATTTTTGAAACTGTAAAAAATTATAAAACCGTTTCGTTTAAAAAAGCGAAACGGTTTTTTTGTAGTTTCGTCAGAAGTAATTCCATATTAGAATTCCAAATAATAATTATGAGTATTCATTTTCGGCGAATTTTACCAATGCTGTTCTTGTGTTTTTGTGTATTTCTAAATGCGCAACAATCTTTCGTATTTACAGCTATCGATTCTAAAAACGGGCTATCGGACAATAGGGTTCGAACTATTCTTCAGCTTCACGACGGACGAATGGTTGTTACTACCGAAGGTGTTACCAATATTTATGACGGAACTTCCTTTAAATATTTGCATTTAAAAGGCAATAACATTTCCCGATTAACTGGTTATTCAGGATTTCATCACGGATATGTGGATAAAGATTATGTCTGGATAAAAGACAAAGGAAAGCTGATGTGTATTGACATTAAGCAGGAACGTTTTATAACCAAACCCGATAGTGTTTTATTTAAAATGGGAATTCAGGAACCCATAGCTGATTTTTTTGTCGATACTTCTCAGAATTATTGGGTGCTTACGTCATCTGATAAGTTGTTATTTCGAAATGCCAAAAACGGAAAGATTTCAGTTTTTCTTAAAAATGTTTCTACCCGCAATGGAGTCAAAGATCAACTCTATGATGTAGCTGTTATCCGGCAACAACTTTTTCTTTTTTATAAAAACGGATTAATTGTTTGTTATGATTTGAATACGGCTAAAGAGTTGTATAAAACCAATTCGTTATCAAATCAGGAACAATCGAAATACAATAATACGCTGATGGTGGTACAATCAGACAACGCATTGTACCAAATCCGAAATGGATCAACAGGCCTTATGCTGGCTTACGATATTAAAAAACGAACACACACTAAAATACTTGAAACCGATTATTGGCTCAATACTATTTCTGTGGATAGTAAAGGTAATTTATGGGTGAGTTGTGCCATCGGATTGTGGTTTATTGACAAAAATCTAAAAGAAAAACAATTCATTCCGTCGTTCCGATTGGTTGATGGAACGGAAGTAAATACCGAAGCCAGCACACTATACAACGATTCACAGGGCGGTCTCTGGATAGGGACATTCAATCATGGGTTGTTGTATTATCATCCTGAGCGATTCAAATTTAAGAATGTAGGGAAAACTTTTTTTGGAAAGCAATCAAAAGATATTGATGTCAGCTGTTTTGAGCAAACGGCAGAGAATACAATCTTGGTTGGAACCAAAAACGGATTGTACACCTATTTACCTGAAACTCTAAAACTTTCTGTTTTTTCGGGATTCCCGGTCGATGCAGATTGTCTTTCTATGACTAAAGATTCCCAAAACAGGATTTGGATTTGTACCAGAAATAAAGGAGTGTATTGCTTACAAAACAATCAGCTTAAACGTATTGATAAACTAGGTAAAAATTGTCGTTACATAGTTGAAAAACCGGATGGGCAGTTTTTAGCAGCAACAGCAGAAGGATTAGCTGATTATAATCCTGTAAGTGGTTTTTTCCAACTGTTACAGCTGAAATTAAATGGGGAAGAATTAGGTTCTGTTTCTCAGCTGATTGCTTTTGACAAACAATCTTTTTTTGGAAGAAGTGATGCTGGATTATTTGTTTATAATTATAAAAATAATGAGATCAGCCAACCTCTGAAAGTACTTTTGAAGAATGAAAACCAACATTACACCGCTGTTTTCAAAGACAGTCGTGGGATTATATGGATTGGAACTCAGGATGGGTTAAGTGTCTGGCAGCCATCAAAAGCCGAATTACATACACTTTTTACAGATGACGGCTTAATTAATAACAGCATTAAAGGGATTGCAGAAGACAAAAAAGGACTCATTTGGGTTACTACTGCTGGAGGAGTATCCCGGATTGCAGTGGATAACAAAGAAAAGCAACTTCGTTTTTTGATGGCAAATTTTAATCATTTGGATGGTGTGATTGAAAATGAATTTACCACTTCGGCAGTATTTGCTTCGGATAACGGACAGTTGTATATGGGCGGTGTAAATGGTTTTAACAGCATCGATTTACAGAAGCCCTGGTCGTTTAAACAATTACAAAAGCCTTTGTTTACGGGTTTGATGCTTTTTGGAACCCATGTAAAAACAGGGGAATCCTATGATGGCAATGTTATATTGAAAAATACAATTGCTACAACTAAAACTATAGCCTTAAACTACAATCAGAACTTTATAAGTGTTGCCTTTTCGGCATTGAATTATGTGAATCCCATGCAAACGTATTACCGCTATCGCTTGGAAGGCATTGATGAAAACTGGCGTGAAATAGTGGCTCAAAATGGTACCGGAACTGCTTCTTATACTAATTTGGCTCCCGGAACTTACATTTTGAAAGTAAAAGCGGCCAGCAATAGCAGAGAATGGTCGAAAGAGTATGCCGAAATCAAGATTGTTGTAAACCCACCTTTTTGGAAAACACCAATCGCTTATGTATTGTATTTAATAATCGCTTCAATGTTGCTTTATTTGTCTTTATCCTATTATAAAAAATGGACCAATCAGCAATTAATACGCAAAAATGAAGAAAAACTGAATGAAATGAAATTTAGTTTTTTTACTAATGTCAGTCATGAATTCCGTACACCGCTTACGTTGATTATTAGCCCGCTGGAATCTGTTTTGAAAGAAATAAAAGAAACTGCCATTGAATCAAGAATCAAATTAGTGCACCGTCATGCGTTACATTTACAGCATTTGGTCAATCAGTTATTGGATTTTAGACGCCTGGAAATTTCGGGTGAAAAGCTGAATCTGACTTTTGGGGATGTAGTAGATTTTATAATGCAGTTCGAAGATTTGTTTGGCAAATTAGCAGAAGAAAAACAAATCGATTTTTCGATACAATCTGAAATAACAGAGCTGTTCCTGTATTTCGATAAAGATAAATTGTATAAGGTAATCAGTAATTTACTGTCCAATTCCTTCAAATTTACTGCTAAAGAAGGAGTTATAATGGTTCGAATTTCACAAAAAAAGGCAGATGCTGTTTATTTAGAAATCATTGATTCGGGTTCGGGAATTTCAGAAAATGATTTACCAAATGTATTCAACCGTTTTTATCAGGCTTCGAGAACTCAGGGTGGAAGCGGGATTGGATTGCATTTGGTGAAAGAATATATTGAGATGCATTCGGGAGAAATTATCGTAACGAGTGAACCTAATATAAAAACAGTATTTACAATTACAATTCCAACTCATCTTGTTCCGTTACAAACAGATTTGGAAATAAAAAATAAAGATTCACAGTTTTTAACGGAGAGTCAAAGTTTGCTGACAGATGTAAAAAAAGAGAAAATTTTGGTAGTGGAAGATAATGAGGATTTAAGGTCTTTTCTGGTGAATGAGTTAGCTAATACCTACGAAGTTTTTGAAGCTGTAGATGGTGAAATAGGTATAGAAACGGCTTTGTCACTAACTCCTGATTTGATTATAAGCGATGTAATGATGCCAAAAGTAAGTGGATTTGAATTATGCGAAAGCATAAAATCTAATGTGCAAACTTCACATATTCCCGTAATATTATTAACTGCCCGTTCCTCAGAAGAACTCAAAATTACAGGCTATCAGGCAGGAGCCGATGAATATTTGTCAAAACCCTTTAATCTCGATATTTTGTTGCTTCGAATAGAGAAATTAATTGCGCAGAAGAATCTTCGTCAAGCTGCTTTTTCTCAAAAATTAGCAGTAAACCCGAAAGAGATTACCATAACATCACTTGATGAACAGTTAATTGAAAAAGCACTTAGCTGTATGGAAAAAAATATGGATAATGCATCTTATTCTGTTCAGGAATTCAGTCATGATCTGGGAATGGATCGAACGGTATTGTACAAAAAACTGCAATTTATTACAGGACTGGCTCCTTCGGAATTTATTCGTTCCATTAGATTAAAACGCGCTGCACAACTATTAATTCAGAGTCAATATTCAGTAGCTGAGGTATCCGAAAAAGTAGGCTTTAATACACAGAAATATTTCAGTAAATATTTCAAAGAAGCTTTTGGAGTCAGTCCTTCAAAGTATGCCCAAAGTGAAAAAAATACTGATAATGAGTTACTATAAAGGAATAAACAACGAAATGTACCCATGAAAACAACATATCGTACCTATGCTTTTAAGTGAATAGATTTAGCTTTGGTTCTTTATTGATTAACTAAAAAAATAAACCAAATGAAAAATGCATTTCTGAGTAGAAACTCCAAGTATATGTTATTGCTTGCGATGTTTTCTTTTTCGTCTTTAGTAGCTCAAAGTTTTCAAAAAACAGCTTTGGGGATAAAAACAAAAATTCAGGCACTCGATGTAGAAGTCCAATTTTACAGTCCAACAATTGTTCGTGTTTTAAAATCACCCGAAGGAGTTGCTTTCAAAAAAGAGAGTTTATCTGTTACGAAAAAACCAGAAAGCACAAAATTCACAATGCAACAAAATGGAGATATCGTTTCGTTAAAAAGCGATAAAATGAAAGTGGATTTAGATTTGAAATCAGGTAAGATGTCCTTTAATACTCTTGCCGGAGCATCTCTTTTAAATGAGGCAGCATCAGGAGCAAACTTTACTGATTTTAATGATGCAGGCTCTAAAACGTATAGCATCAATCAAAATTTTGCATTAGATAAAGACGAAGCTATTTATGGTTTGGGGCAACAACAACGTGGTCAGTTATCACTTCGTAATGCTAAAATCAATATGGTACAAGGGAATGTTGATGACTATGTTCCTTTTTTAGTTTCTACTAAAGGATACGGATTGTTTTGGGATAATTATTCGCCAACTGTTTTTGAAGATAAACCCGAAGTTACATCATTTAGGTCGGAGGTAGGGGATTGTATCGATTATTACTTTATGATTGGTGGAAATATTGATGGTGCTATTGCGGGTATGCGTGAACTTACCGGACAAGCGCCTATGTTTCCTTTATGGACCTTCGGATATTGGCAAAGTAAGGAGCGCTACAAAAGCCAAAATGAATTGGTAGGTGTAGTGGGTAAATACCGCGAATTAGGAGTGCCACTGGACGGAATTATTCAGGATTGGCAATATTGGGGTAATAATTATTTATGGAATGCGATGGAATTTCTTAATACTGAATTTCCAAATCCAAAGAAAATGGTGGATGATATTCACAACATGAATGCACATGTTATTATTTCTATCTGGAATTCTTTTGGACCACAAACCAAGCAATTCCGGGAAATGCAACCGAAGGGAATGCTTTTAAATTTTGGTACCTGGCCGCAATCCGGACTGGAAACCTGGCCGCCTAACCGGGACTATCCATCAGGTGTTCAGCCCTATGATCCGTATAATCCTGAAGCTCGTAACATTTATTGGAAATACCTCAGTAAAGGTCTTTTTTCTGTAGGTATTGATGGTTGGTGGATCGATTCATCTGAGCCGGATCACCTGGATTTCAAACCTTCTGATTTTGATATTAAAACCTATTTGGGTTCATTTAGAAAAGTGCGTAATGCTTTTCCTTTGATGGCTGTAGGAGGAGTTTCTGAACACCAACGCGCAGAAAGTTCAGATAAGCGAATTTTTATTCTTACCCGTTCTGCTTTTGCAGGACAACAGCGTTATGGTGCTAATACCTGGTCGGGTGATGTGAATTCGTCCTGGCAATCCTTACGCAATCAGATTCCTGCTGGTCTAAACTTTTCTATGAGTGCTATTCCGTATTGGAATACAGATATTGGAGGTTTCTTTGCTGGTGCTTACAAAAAAGGATGGGGTGACGGAACTAAGAATCCATCCTTTCAGGAATTGTATGTACGCTGGATGCAGTTTGGTGCATTTACTCCTATGATGCGTTCGCATGGTACAGATATTCCCAGAGAAATATACAATTTCGGGAAAAAAGGGGAGACAATCTACGATGCTATAGCCAAAACAATTGATTTACGTTATTCACTGTTGCCATACATTTATTCCGCTTCATGGGATATTACAAAAAATCAATCGACAATGATGCGTGCTTTAGTAATGGACTTCGATGATAAGAAGGTAGTTAACATGAACAATGAATATCTATTTGGTAAATCAATATTAATTGCACCTGTTGTTCATGCACAATATACACCTGAGACCATTGTAAAATCAAATGAAGAAACAGGCTGGAATAAAAATGAGGATACAAATGTGGCTAAAATCCAGGCGGCTACTTTTGGTCAGGCCAAATCAACAAAAGTGTATTTGCCGGAAGGAACATCCTGGTTCGATTTCTGGACAAACGATACTTTTAAAGGGGGACAGGAAATAACCAAAGCTACAACAATTGATGAGATTCCATTATACATTAAATCAGGTAGTATTATTCCTTTTGGACCCAAAGTACAGTATGCAACGGAAAAAAAATGGGATAATTTAGAAATCCGGATTTATCCCGGAGCCGATGGGGAGTTTACTTTATATGAAGACGAAAATGATAATTACAATTATGAAAAAGGAGCTTATTCTACAATAATTTTTAAATGGAATAATAAAACTCAAACTTTAACGATTGGAAAAAGAAAAGGAAATTTCAACGGTATGCTAAAAAACAGAACCTTTAACATTGTACTTGTAACTAAGGAAAAAGGAACAGGAATACGAACGGGGAAAAATTATGATAAAACCGTTGACTACGACGGAAAACAAAAAAACATCAGGTTATAAAATTGTATTTTTGAAAAGTGATAAAATATAGTAAAGGCTTTTTGTTCTATAAAAATTATGATAAATTAGCCTTTAATACTCCATTAGTTGTAAATTAGTGGTAGTATAAAACCATTTTAAAATATAGTTATATGAAAAAATCAGGTATTTTTTGTTTGTTATTCCTTTGTTTCGCTATCGAAAGCTGTAAAAACAACGAAGAACAAAAGGAGGCTGAAAAAGCTAAAATAGAGGCTGACATGGTGGTGAATACAGCATGTTATAAGGCTTTTTATGATAAGGACACAATAGATTTAAAAGTAAATACTTTGGAAAGTGGCAAAGTCTCCGGAGATATGACCATGAAGCTGGATTTATTGCCTCACAAAATGGGAGAATTTTCAGGAGAGTTTCATGGTGATACTTTATTTGTAAGCTACACTTTTATTAATGAAGGAAATGAAAAAATAACCTATAAAAATCCAATGGCTTTTCTTAAAAAAGGAGATGAACTTGTTTTAGGTAACGGAAAAATAGAAACTTCTATGGGAGCTTCTTATTTTGTAAAAGGAGAACCCATAGATTTTGAAAATGTAAAATATAAATTTTCAAAAATTGATTGTGAGGAGAAATAATCTCAAGCAAATAGTATCAATAAAAAAAGTCTTAAACAATTGCTGTTTAAGACTTTTTTTGTGGAGAATACCGGATTCGAACCGGTCACCTCTTGCCTGCCAGGCAAGCGCTCTAGCCAAATGAGCTAATCCCCCAATTGTGGGGCAAATATAGTATTTTATCAGATTCAAAAAACAACTTTTGAAAAAACTATTCATTTTGTTGAATATTTTTAACTTTACCTAAAAACTATTCCATGACTATACACAGTTCTTCGGGCTCATTAATTACGACCATCGACAATAAAGTTGCCACAGTTGAATTTGGACATCCGGCAAGTAATTCGTTCCCTCGGGTTTTATTGGATTCACTAAGCTCTGAAATAAATAATTTGAGTGTTAATGAAGCTGTCAATGTCATCGTTTTAAAGAGTAAGGGTACAGCGGCTTTTTGTGCCGGAGCTTCTTTTGAGGAACTCTTGGCAGTTACCAATCAGGAAGAAGGACTTGAATTTTTTTCAGGTTTTGCTTATTTAATTAATGCCATGCGCAGCTGTTCAAAACTAATTATCGGGCGTGTTCATGGTAAGACCGTTGGCGGTGGAGTAGGTATTGCAGCAGCCTGCGATTATGTTTTTGCAACTGCAACTGCTTCTGTAAAACTATCCGAACTCGCTATCGGAATTGGTCCATTTGTTATTGAACCTGCCGTGAGCAGAAAAATCGGGAAAACCGCCATGACCGAAATGACTCTGGCAGCTCATGAATGGAAATCAGCAGCCTGGGCACAACAAAAAGGATTGTATGCTGAAGTTTTTGAAACTACGGAATTACTGGATACCGCTGTTACTGATTTTAGTTCTAAATTGGCTTCTTATAATTCGGAAGCTTTATTTGAAATGAAGAAAGTAATTTGGGATGGTACTGAGAACTGGGAATCACTTTTGTTGGAAAGAGCCGCTATTACCGGGCAATTAGTATTATCTGATTTTACCCGAAAAGCACTGGCAGAATTTAAAAAATAAGATTATTTCTTTTTAGAAGCTATTCCTGCTGTCCGCTATATCTTTTTATTTTGTCCTAGTGAAACTGTCGAAGGACAAAATAAAAAGGATGCCGCTACCATCAGGGCTAGAATGCCGTGAAATCTCAAAGAAGCAATTTTCAGGTCATTTCTCATATCAATTCCTTAAATTTGCAGTCAAAATAATTTACAATGAGTAATATCCGAATTACAAAACAATTTAGTTTCGAAACAGGTCATGCGTTATATGGTTATGACGGAAAATGTAAAAACGTACATGGTCATAGCTATAAATTATCGGTCACCGTTATTGGTAAACCTATTACTGACAGAAATGATGTGAAGTTCGGAATGGTAATTGACTTTTCGGATTTAAAAAAAATTGTCAAAGAAGAAATTGTAGATCAGTTTGATCATGCTACTGTTTTTAACGAAACAACCCCTCATGTGGAATTGGCACAAGAATTAAAAAACCGTGGTCATCATGTAATTTTAGTTGACTATCAGCCTACAAGTGAAAATATGGTTGTAGATTTTGCCAAAAGAATTGTCCGAAGACTGCCTGATGGAATTACATTGTTTTCTTTAAAATTACAGGAAACAGAATCTTCTTTTGCCGAATGGTTTGCAAGTGATAATCTTTAAATAAGTTGTACGTTAAGAGTTAGAAGTTAAGGGTTACACACATAGCTATAACTCACAACTCATACCCCATAATCCATAACTCATCCAAATGAAAAAAGTTTATTTTGCTTCTGACCAGCATTTTGGAGCGCCAACAGCCGAATTAAGTTTTCCCAGAGAACAGAAATTTGTAGCCTGGCTCGATGAAGTGAAAAAAGATGCCGAAGCTATTTTCCTTTTAGGTGATTTATTTGATTTTTGGTTTGAATATAAAACCGTTGTTCCTAAAGGGTTTGTGCGCGTTTTAGGTAAACTGGCCGAAATTCGTGACAGCGGAATTCCAATATATTTTTTCGTTGGTAATCATGATTTATGGATGGATGACTATTTCGAAAAAGAATTAAATATTCCGGTTTATCATGATAATCAGGAATTTACTTTTAACGGGAAAACCTTTCTTATAGGCCACGGTGATGGAAAAGGTCCTGGTGATTTAGGCTATAAACGCATGAAAAAAGTATTTACGAATCCTTTTTCTAAATGGCTTTTCAGATGGCTTCATCCCGATATTGGAGTGCGTTTAGCACAATATCTTTCTGTAAAAAATAAATTGATTTCCGGAGAATCCGATGTAAAATTTCTTGGAGAGGATAAAGAATGGCTGATTCTGTATGCCAAACGAAAACTGGAAACCAAACATTATAATTACCTGGTTTTTGGTCATCGCCATTTACCGATGATTTATTCCGTAGGTGAAAATGCGCAGTATGTTAATCTGGGTGACTGGATTTCATATTTTACTTATGGTGTTTTTGACGGAGAAAATTTTGAATTGAAAACTTTCGAAAATTAATTTCTCCCTTCACTATTAAGATATTCATCCATCTGAATACGGAATAGTGTTCCATTCACTAAGTCTTTAATATCCTTTAATTCATTCATAGATACGGATAAATCCAATGGATATAAGGGGGTTTTTAATAAATACCGGCAGGTGGAATTTAGATTGCAGTTCTCACAGCACGTGTTTTTTGCAATACTTTCGTCAATCAGATAATTAAAATCTTTTAGTTCAGAAACGGTAAAAAACAAACCTATTTCTTTAAATATTAATTGAATTCTGTTAGGTATAGCACCTTCTTTTTTTTCCCAGTAAAAAGCAATTCCTAGGCTGTTTAAATATATTTGTTCTATTTGTTCCATAATAACTGATTGTATGAAACAAATATAATTATTATTTATAATAATTCTAAATAAAAACAAAAAAATAAAGTAAGACTAATTCAGACGTGTTTTAATAAGTGTAATTATTGCATCTGCATGAGTTGTTTTAGTGTCAATAGCTAGGCTATTGTTGCCATAAGGCTTGTATTTTTCAGGATTTGTTATATGAAAAAGACCTAAAACAGTTGTTTGAGAGGCACAGGCCAAATGCATAATGCCACTATCGGCACCAATAAAGAGGGAGGTATTTGCTATGAAAGCAGCTATTTCACGAACATCTTTACTGTAAAAAGAAGGAGCTTTGAAGTTAATTTGTGAAACATTTTCTACGGGTAATATTTCAACGATATTATAATCGGGGAAAGCAGCTTTTAGTTTTTCATAAAAGGTGTCCCACCAGTCGACACAATAACATTTAGCTCCTGTTGCGAATGTAAAAATGGCAATTGTTTTTTTATTGTCAGGAACAATTCTGTTTAAAATTAATTTTGCATTTTCAATTTCCTGATTGCTAAGTTTCATGTTGATTGTAGGAACTTCAGTTTTGCGGGTTGGCAAACCAAACTTTTCTAAATAATGCCTAAATTCATAAACAGGATATTTAGCCATATGTGTATAATCGGGATATTGCTGAATGATGTCGTCATTTAATTCCCCAAAAGATTTGAAATCAGCATTTGCAAACTGAGTTGATAATCGTCCCGAAGAGGAACCCTGGTCAATGTTGATTACTAAATCATACTTTTTGCGTTTGATTTTGTACCACACCATACAATATCTAATAAGTTCTTTAAAAGGTTTTCGTGGTAAAATGATATAGTCCTGTACAGAAGAATAATTTTTAAAAATTACTGGGGCTAATCCTCCTTTTACAAATAAATCAATTTTGCAATCAGGAAAAACAGTATTGATTTCCTGAACAAGCGGTGTTATCATTAATAAATTTCCTAAACGGTGATTGGGACGGGATATTAGAATTTGTTTAAACTCAATTTTGGAATTTGAATTTTCAGTCCATTTATTATTCCCTATATTTTTAGTTAACCCACGCGTAATTTTTCGTCTTAGTGTATTTATATAGGTTTTAAAACTCATCTTGTATTGGTTTAATATAGGGTTAAAATACAATTTAAATAGAATATTTAAACCAATTTATAGATTAAGCTTTGTATTTGATAAATATTTATCTGAATTTTAAGAAAAAATAGTTTTTTTTTAATCTTCTTTTTCGTGTTCTTCAATGTCTTTTCTTAAATCTAATTTTCTAAAAGTGGGAGAGATTATTCCCGTAGTCAGAACCACTAATAAGGTCATGCTTCCGCCAAAAACTACTGCTGTTACTGTCCCCATCAGCCGGGCTGTTAGTCCGCTTTCAAAAGCGCCTAATTCATTGGATGAGCCAACAAACATGGAATTAACAGCCGAAACTCTTCCCCGCATATTATCAGGCGTTTTAATCTGTAATATTGTCTGACGAATAACAACCGAAATCCCATCAAAAACGCCACTGAAAAATAAAGCAAAAAGGGATACCCAAAACAGGGTAGAAAGTCCAAAAATGATAATACAGACTCCGAAGCCAAAAATAGCAGCCAGCAATTTCATTCCCGCATTTTTGCTCAGAGGCACATATGCCGTAATTAGCATGGTGAGAAAAGCACCTACTGCAGGTGCAGCTCTTAAAAAACCAAACCCTTCCGGCCCCACTTTTAAAATATCCTGTGCAAAAATGGGTAACAGTGCTACTGCACCACCAAAAAGTACCGCAACCATATCTAATGTAATAGCTCCTAAAACCGTTTTGTTGTTAAAAACAAATTTGATCCCTTCCGCTAAACTTTGCATGACAGGTTCTCCAATTTTTGGATTTAAAATAGGCTTTTCACTTATTTGAGACAAAGCCAATAATGCCATTACAGAACAGGCAAAAACCAAACATAAAGACCAGTGAACACCCATTAAAGTAATTGAAAATCCGGCGACTGCTGGACCTACCACTGCAGCAATTTGCCAAACCGTACTGCTCCAGGTGGCCGCATTGGGATAGATTTTTTTAGGCACAATAAGGGAGAGTAGTGAAAATATTGTGGGACCTAAAAATGCTCTTACTAATCCGCCCAGAAATACCAGGAAGTAAATGGCGTACAAAATGATTTGTTGTGAATAGCCTTCAACTACGGTTGGCCATGTCAGTAAAAATAATCCAAAACTAATCACTGAAAAACCAAAAATACATTTCATCAGCAATCCTTTTTTCTCTTTTTGATCTACAATGTGACCTGCAAACAGGGCTAATGAAACGGCAGGAATGACTTCCATTAAACCTATTATGCCCAGAGAAAGTGCATCTTTAGTAATGCTGTAGACTTCCCATTCAATGACTATAAATTGCATGGACCAGGCAAAAACCATAGCAAAGCGAAGAAATAAAAAAGTATTGAATTCTTTGTACCGCAAGGCAGCATAAGGATCTTTCTTTATTTTTTTTGAATTCATTATTGAAGGCTTTTTAATCGTAACTGAGTCGAAATTTGCCCATTCCATTCATTTTCATCAATGCAATAGGCAATTTGAAATGGTTTTTGATGCGTAGTTAACTCTATTTTATTTCCCAGTCCAAAACCGATAGCTGAGATACCTTCGGCTGCTGCATTTTGTTTTACAAATAATTTCAGGTGTTCATCTGCTGCGCCCAGTTTTTTGGCATAACCGGTATCTATTACGTTTTTAGTCAAAAAAACAGGTGTCATATTCATCGGGCCAAAAGGTTCGAATTGTTTTAAAATCCGTGTAAGTTTTGGTGTGATGTCTGAAAAATTAATTTCGGCATCAATTTCTATTTCAGGAATAAGCTGGTCGGGATGAATGGTTTTTTGTACTTGTTTTTCAAAAGCTTCTTTAAAAGCGGCATAATTTTCAGCTTTCAGGGTCATTCCGGCAGCATACATGTGTCCGCCAAATTGCTCCAGATGTTCCGAACAGGCTTCCAGTGCATTATACACATCAAAACCTTTTACAGAACGCGCTGAAGCAGCATATTTATCGCCACTTTTAGTAAAAACTAAAGTCGGACGATAGTAAGTTTCTATTAATCTGGAGGCTACTATTCCTATAACACCTTTATGCCAGTTTTCCTGAAAAACAACGGTTGTAAAACGCTGCTGTTCCTGATTGAGTTCAATTTGTTGAAAAGCTTCTTTAGTAATGTGTTTGTCCAGATCTTTCCGGTCGGCATTGTATTGCTCAATTTCCGAAGCAAATTGCTGTGCCTGTTCAAAATCAAATTCGGATAATAATTCCACCGCATGATTACCGTGTTTGATACGTCCGGCTGCATTAATTCTGGGGGCAACAATAAAAACCACATCAGTAATATCCAGGGTTTGTTTTTTGATTTGGTGAATTAAAGCTTTAATTCCCGGTCTGGGATTGTTGTTAATCACCTGCAAACCAAAATAAGCGAGCACTCTGTTCTCACCTGTCATGGGCACAATGTCAGCAGCAATGGCAGTAGCTACTAAATCAAGATACGGAGCCAGATCTTCAATAGTCTGCTCTCTGTTCATGCCCAATGCCTGAATGAGTTTAAACCCAATTCCGCAGCCGCATAATTCGTCATACGGATAGTTGCAATCGGCTCTTTTAGGGTCCAGTACCGCAACGGCTTCTGGTAAAGTTTCACCGGGTCTATGGTGGTCACAAATGATGAAATCGATGTTTCGCTCTTTTGCGTAAGCTACATGATCTATAGATTTAATACCGCAATCCAGAGCGATAATCAATGAAAAACCATTGTCGTCTGCGAAGTCAATTCCTTTAAAGGAAACGCCATAACCTTCATCATAACGATCCGGAATATAAGTGGCAACATTGAGATAAAAACTTTTTAGATAAGAAGAAACAAGCGAAACAGCTGTTGTTCCATCAACATCGTAATCTCCAAAAACTAAAATACGTTCGTGGTTTTCGATGGCATTTTCAATTCGTTCAATTGCTTTATCCATATCTTTCATCAGATAAGGATCATGCAAATGATCTAAAGAAGGGCGAAAAAAATGTTTGGCTTCTTCAAAAGTTTCAATGCCGCGCTGTACTAATAACTGGGCTACAAAAGGTGCTACATTTAAGGCTTGTGCCAAATGGCTGATTTTGTCTTCCGAAGGTTTGGGTTTAAGAGTCCAACGCATTTGATTCTAGATTTTAGATTTTAGATTTCAGAATGTAGAAAGCTAAAATCTACAAGCTGAAATCTAAAATAATTTTATTTTAAAACTAAAGCAGTTCCTTCAAATTGAATTCCGTCCCAGCCATGAATCATAAAGTTTCTGATGTTTTGATGATTGGTTCCTTCCGGTTCTCCTAACACTTCGTCACGGTAAAAAGCACCAAAACAAGTTAAAGTTTCCTCTTTAGAAAGCTTTTGCAATTGGGCGAAAGCAAATAATTTGCAAGAACCGGAATTAGTTCCGGCAGCGTTATGAGTGTTTCCGTTTTGGAAAGCAGTAGGAGTAAAGTCGTAATTTTCTTCTATTACTGCTATCGTTTCAGGAAAAGTAATGGTTTCAGGTGTTTGTTTTAGTTTTTCTAAAAAGGCTTGTATGCTCATGGTTTTAAATTTTATTTTTTGCTACAGATTTAAAAAAAGTATTAAAGGATTTTTAATCTGTGTTAATCCTTTTAATCTGTAGCTGAACTTTTATTCTTCTTTTTCTTCGTCTTTCGAAAATTTATTCTTTTTGGCTTCTTTTACAATGGTTTTTCCAGCAACGACGACTACAATTTCGCCTCTCGGTGCTGTTTTTTCAAAGTGGTCTAAAACTTCTTTAGCCGTTCCTCTTCGGTTTTCTTCGTGCAATTTAGAGAGTTCTCTGGAAACACATATTTGTCGGTCTTCGCCAAAATAAGTCACAAATTCGGCTAAAGTCTTCACTAATTTATGTGGAGAAACATAGATAATCATGGTTCTGGTTTCTTCGGCTAATTCTAAATATCGGGTTTGACGGCCTTTTTTCTCCGGCAGAAAACCCTCGAACACAAATTTGTCATTAGGTAATCCGCTATTTACCAAAGCCGGAACAAAGGCAGTTGCACCCGGAAGACATTCTACGGCAATTCCGTTTTCGACACAGGCACGCGTTAACAGAAAACCGGGATCTGAAATCGCCGGAGTTCCCGCATCTGAAATCAGAGCAATGTTCTCGCCGGCTTTTAGTCGGGCAATTACATTTTCGATGGTTTTATGCTCATTGTGCATGTGATGACTGTGCATGTGAGTACTAATCTCAAAATGCTTCAGGAGTTTTCCGCTGGTACGCGTGTCTTCGGCAAGAATCAAGTCGGCTTCTTTCAGAATCCGGATAGCTCTGAAAGTCATGTCTTCAAGATTACCTATGGGCGTGGGAACGATATATAATTTTGACATAAATTAGTTGAAACAGAGGTTGCTGTTAGGATGTTTTAAAGGAATTTTTTTTCAATAATTTCCATAAAACGCTCTTCATACTCTTCTTTACCTTCCCAGTTATTGTAATCCGGTTTTACCATTTCATCTATAAAACTTTTGGTTTCGTAAAAATTATTATAGGTAATCAATTGGTTCATGACACGGTTATAATCTTCATTGCTGTTGCCAAAAAGATGTTTCACAAAGGCAATACGGTCATTTAAATCAATATCTATTCCTTTTCCTTTTGAAAACTTATCGTTTAAGGAGGTTGGTTTTGGAGTTGTTTTTTCAGTGTTTTCTACTGCTTTCTGTACGGGAGTTTCTGTGGTTTTAACAGGTTCAAAAAATACTTCTTCAGCGGGAACAGCCACATCATCTACTTTTACAAATTCCGGTTCGTTATAATTTAAACCCAATAAGTCTTCAAATGAAATTTGTACCGTTTCCGGTTTTTTAACTTCTTCTTGTTCGTCTTTTTGTTGATCTTCGGCTTCTTCTGTTAATTCAAATGCAGCGGTAAATTTTTCCTCTTCATCAGTTTCGTCCTCTTCTTCCATTTCAGGTTCTGATTCATGAAATTCAATAGTGTTGTCTTCCGTTTCAGTTTCTTCCACAGTAACTAATTCGTCATCTTCATCCTCATCATCCACATTTTCCTCTTCCTCTGCTACTATTTCTTCATCGGTAACTTCTTCTTCAATACTTGTTTCAGGTTCCGTTATTTCTTCTTCATTTTCAGCAACTGCTTCTTCAGTCTGAGTATTTGGATACAGATTGCTTTCATTCATCTCTATTTGCGTTTCCACCGGAAGGGAAGCTTCTTTGTTATAAAAGCCTTCTACTTCTTTTTCAATTTCGCTATAGTTGCCAATGGTAGGTTTCGCATCGCTGTAGTTTTCTTCTACAAATTTTAAAACAGATAGTTTTTCATATAGTTTTTGGGTTTCCAAATACAATTGATTAACATCTGATTTATCTTTAATTTGTAAAATTCTGTGAGCGATGCTGATTAAATCAGCTTCTAATCTTTTTTTCATAATAGTTAAATTATAGTATGTATTTTGGCGAATGACTTTTGTTTGTACAAAGAAAAATTTGAATAAATGCTTTTTAATAAAGCAGATACAAACTCTCAAATTGCTAAAAATTTTCTACTTTTGAGAAAGTGTAAAAGTATAAAATCTTAAGCCGATTAATACGTTTACAAAGTAATAAAAACTATTCATTTTTTAAGTTAGAAAAATACAAAATGTTTCTCGAAAATACAGTAAATCATAAAGAGCAATTTGGTTGGATTGAAGTAATTTGCGGTTCCATGTTTTCGGGTAAAACAGAAGAATTAATTCGCCGGTTAAAAAGAGCCCAGTTTGCGAAACAAAAAATAGAAATTTTCAAACCGGAAATAGATACCCGTTACCATCAGGACAGGGTTGTTTCTCACGATTATAATGAAATCAGGTCCACACCGGTTCCGGCAGCTGCTAATATCGCTATTCTGGCTCAGGGCTGTGACGTAATAGGAATTGATGAGGCTCAGTTTTTTGATGATGAAATTATTACGGTTTGTAATAATCTGGCAAATCAGGGAATTCGTGTGATAGTAGCAGGATTAGATATGGATTTCAAAGGAAATCCCTTTGGTCCTATGCCCGGTTTGATGGCAACTGCTGAATATGTAACCAAAGTTCATGCGGTATGTACCAGAACCGGAAATTTAGCTCACTACAGTTTTAGAAAAACGGCTAATGATAAATTAGTGATGTTAGGTGAAACGGAGGAATACGAGCCTTTAAGCCGGGCTGCTTACTTTGAGGCTATGCAAAAAAGTCAGGAAGAATAGACAGTTAGGATTAAATTATATAATAAATTAAATAAATCTTATAATAGCTGCGTTATAGCTATTCGTATCTTTGTAAGTAATTAATTTTTAAAAAATCTAGGTCATGAAATTTATTTATGTAATGGTAGCTTCTTTGATGATTGTTTCTTGTAAAAAAGCAGATTCAGCTGGTGTTTTAGACGATAAACAAGCAAGTATTGATTCAATGAAAATGGAAATGGTCAGACAAAAAACCATTGACTCCATGAAGATAGAAATGGCTAAACAAGAAGCTGAAAAAGCGGCCAAAGAAAAAGAGGTGACGGTGATTAATAACACAACGCCACAGGCAGCTCAGACTCCGGCAGAAAGAAAAAAATGGAGTAGTACTGCTAAAGGTGCTGTTATTGGTGCTGGTGTAGGTGCTGCTACGGGAGCAATAATCAGTAAGAAAAAAGGTGAAGGTGCTATTATTGGTGGTTTAGCAGGTGCTGGTGTTGGTGCCGGTACAGGTGCTATTATAGATGGTAAGAAAAAAGAATAGAGTTAAATTTTTATAATAAAAGAAAGGCTGTTTCATGAATTTTGAAACAGCCTTTTTCGTTGTGTTTTTATATCTTTTTACGCATTCTGGCTACTGGAATATCCAGTTGCTCTCTGTATTTGGCGATAGTTCTCCGGGCAATAGGATAACCTCTTTCTTTTAATAATTCGGCTAACTGATCGTCCGGAAGTGGTTTTTTCTTGTCTTCTTCTTCAATTATATTTTGCAATATTTTTTTGATTTCCAAGGTCGAAACATCTTCTCCCTGATCGTTTTTCATGGCTTCTGAGAAAAATTCTTTTATCAGTTTAGTTCCATAAGGAGTTTCTACATATTTACTGTTAGCCACACGGGAAACGGTCGAAATATCGAGTCCTACAATATCGGCAATGTCCTTTAGAATCATCGGTTTTAGCTTGGTTTCATCGCCATCTAAGAAATAGTCTTCCTGATAATGCATAATGGCATTCATGGTTACAAACAAGGTTTCCTGTCGTTGTTTGATGGCATCGATAAACCATTTGGCTGAATCCAGTTTTTGTTTGATAAACTGAACCGCCTCTTTTTGAGAATTAGATTTATCTCTGGAATCCTTATAGGTTTGCATCATTTCCTGATAATCCTTTGAAACGTGCAACGAAGGTGCATTTCTGCCGTTTAAGGTTAATTCGAGTTCGTTGTCAATAATTCTGATGGCAAAATCAGGAACTACATTTTCAGTGACTTTGTTATTTCCTGTAAAACCTCCACCCGGTTTAGGGTTTAATTTTTCGATTTCGTGAATGGCTTTTTTAAGTTGTTCATTCGAAATATTGTATTTCTGAATCAGTTTGTCGTAATGTTTTTTAGTAAAAGCATCAAATTGATTTTCAATAATGTCCGAAGCCAATTCAACCGAATCTGTCGGTGTTTTGTGCTTTAATTGCAATAAAAGACATTCCTGTAAGTCTCTGGCACCCACACCTGATGGTTCTAACTGGTGAATGACCTGCAGCATGCGTTCTACCATGTTTTCATCGGTATAGATGGCTTGGGTAAAAGCCATATCGTCTACCATATCCGGGATACTGCGTCGAATGTAGCCCATATCGTCAATACTTCCCACCAGAAATTCAGCAATTTCTCTTTCGTGATCGTCTAGGATAAACGTATTGAGTTGGTTGATTAAATCCTGATGAAAACTAATAGGAGCAGCTAGTGGGGAGTCGCGTGTTTCGTCATCATCACTGTAATTATTTGCCTGCGTTTTATAGTCCGGAGTATCATCATCACTCAGGTATTCGTCTATATTGATGTCATCGGCATCTATACTTTCAGAGTCATCGTAATCATCATATTCATCGTTTTCATATTCGTCTTTTTCATATTCCTCCTCTTCTTTTCCGGATTCCAATGCCGGATTTTCATTCATCTCTTCTAAAAGACGCTGTTCAAAGGCTTGCGTAGGCAATTGAATTAACTTCATCAGCTGAATTTGCTGTGGAGATAATTTCTGTGATAATTTTAAATTTAAGAATTGCTTTAGCATTTTTATAGTTTCTGAGTTGCTAAGGTTCTAAGTGGCTTAGTTTTCTCGTTTTTTATGAAATAAAATTAATAAAATATCTAGTTTAAAACTTCGCTGCTTAGTGTCTTAGTTACGAAGCAACTTCGATTAAAATTCAGCATTTCCAGGTGTTCTTGGAAACGGGATTACGTCACGAATATTAGTCATTCCGGTTACAAAAAGCACTAATCTTTCAAAACCGAGTCCAAAACCGGAGTGAACCGCGCTACCAAATCTTCGGGTATCCAGATACCACCATAATTCCTCTTCATCGATGCCCAAGACTTTCATTTTTTCGACCAAAACATCAAAACGTTCCTCTCTTTGCGAACCTCCTACGATTTCTCCAATTCCCGGAAAAAGGATGTCCATCGCGCGAACGGTTTTTCCGTCTTCGTTTAAACGCATGTAAAACGCTTTTATTTTAGCCGGATAATCAAACAGGATGACCGGACATTTAAAATGTTTTTCCACCAGATAACGCTCGTGCTCACTTTGTAAGTCGGCACCCCATTCGTTAATGATATATTGAAATTTTTTCTTTTTATTCGGTGTAGAATCTCTTAAAATGTCGATGGCTTCTGTGTAAGATACGCGTTTGAAATTGTTTTCCAAAACGAAATTCAATTTCTCCAGCAAACTCATTTCGCTTCTTTCGGCTTGTGGTTTCGATTTTTCTTCTTCTAATAAGCGACTTTCTAAGAACTTCAAATCGTCAGGACATTTGTCCATGGCGTATTTGATCACGTATTGGATAAAATCTTCGGCCAAATCCATATTGGCATCCAAATCATTGAAAGCCACTTCCGGTTCAATCATCCAAAACTCAGCCAAATGGCGCGAAGTATTCGAGTTTTCGGCTCTAAATGTTGGTCCAAAAGTATAAATCTGTCCCAGAGCCATGGCAAAAGTTTCGCCTTCCAGCTGCCCTGAAACCGTTAAATTAGTATGTTTTCCAAAGAAGTCTTTCTTGTAATCAATGTTTCCTTCTTCATTTTTGGGTAAATTCTCAATTGGTAATGAAGTCACCTGAAACATTTCGCCGGCACCTTCAGCATCAGCTCCGGTAATAATTGGTGTATTCACATACACAAACCCTTTTTGTTGGAAATAGCTATGTACCGCAAATGACAATACCGAACGCACGCGCATAATTGCCCCAAAAGTATTCGTTCTGACACGCAAATGCGCATTTTCACGTAAAAATTCCAAAGAATGTTTCTTGGGTTGCATCGGGAATTTCTCCGGGTCTGAATCTCCTAAGATTTCCAACTGAGAAACCTGGATTTCATATTTCTGTCCTGCACCTTTGCTTTCTGCTAAAGTTCCTGTAACCGAAACCGCAGCCCCGGTAGTGATTCTTTTTAAGGTTTCCTCAGGGATATTTTCAAAATCCACCACACACTGGATGTTATTGATGGTCGAACCGTCATTCAAAGCAATAAACTGATTGTTTCTAAAAGTTCTAACCCAGCCTTTAACGTTTACTTCATGAAGCGTAGTAGTGCTGCTAAGTAAGTCTTTAACTTTAGTATGCCTCATTGGTGTATCAATATTGATTAAAATAATCCTGTTTCTATGACACAAATATAATTCATTTTTTCAAAGCAGTAAACCCAATCCATTCAATTAGGAGCTCAATCCCGCTATACATTTCAATCTTATTGTTTTTAAAGGAAAAACAATAAGGATTTCCATTTCTATCGGGGCTAGGGCGTAGTGGAATTATCGGTTTTTATCGAAAAAGCTTTTATTTGACAAGGTCACACTAAGGGAACACAGAAATTTACGAAGCTTTAATTCACCATTTATTAATCCTTTGGTATCGTCCTATTTTTATTAACGTAATAATTAATTTTTAAAAAGAGTAAGCATTTAACAAAGAAAAGCCACCCCGCCTTACAGGCACCCCTCCAGAGGAGGGGAAGTTGCGTGATTTTCCCCTCTGGAGGGATGTCCAGCGGGCGGGGTGGTTCATTTACTATTCGTTAATTAATGATATTGTCCTATTTTCCCGAAATTTATTTCGGGGCTACAACATGGATCGTTCCTACGGAACTATAAGCCATACCGTTCCTACGGAAGTTTTCTGTGTAAATAGTTTATAGAAATTCAATACGTTTTGAAGCATGCTATCTAAGAGCCGTAGGCTCGACATATTTTATAGGGATAGATTCTAATCCATCCACAATTGGCGGTGCATTTTTTGTGTGCCGTAGGTACGGGATATTTAATTTATAATGTAGAGGTTTAAAAGTAACCCGTGATTCTGGTGCTCGATTGCATCGAGTATCAAAATTATTTTTGAGCAGCAAACAAAGCGTTTTTAACGCGGGAACTATTCTCAAACATAATTAAATGTTTGCTTTAAGAAACTACAATAAAAAAAACAGAAGTAACTATTTTAAGTTATTTCTGTTTTAGTTACCCGCGTTACAAACGCTACGATTTTTCTTTTAATTGAAGTAGGTACTCGATGCAATCGAGCAGCAGTTGGGTAATTGCGGTTGTGCGATGTCTTATTTTAATATTTTTTTGAATTCCAATATTTCTGATGATTTAATAACATAACCCAAATTCATAGGTACTTCAGACTTAACTTTTTCAGAAGATAATCCTGGAATTGACTTTATAACTTCTCCATCTACAGTATACAGAGGTCCTGCATATAAAATACCAAGTAAAAATAATCTTGAAGAACCAAATTTAGCAGTTCCTCTTTTGTCAATATAACCTGAATCATTGTATTGAAAAATAGGAGAACCGCTTGAACCACCAAATGCAGCAATATCAATCAGAAATTCTTTTTTTCCATTATAATCTAAATATGAAGGTGTTGCTGTTATCCCTCTTCTAACAATAGGCATATTATTAGTTTTATCCCATAAACCATTTGGATATCCAATCATAAAAATTTCTTCAAAGGTTTTAAATTCTTTTTTTTGAAAATCATCAGTTGGGATTTCGTTTTCAGAAAAACCTACAGTATAAAAGGAAACATTGTTTTTTTGAATTTGTTGAAGTATTTGTCCAATTGGGATTGCTACTAAATCTGTGTTAGCATTTGGGTGTTGAATTACTGTTTGATTAGAATTAGGAATTTCAAAAATAGACGCATTACCATTTTCAGGATTTCCATTTATTGATTTTCTAAAGTAAAGAAAAATTTTCTTAGCACCATTTACTACATGTTTATTAGTAATTATAACGGAAATATATTTGGTAGAGTCTTTTTCTACTTTAAAATTGAAGAAAAAGCCTGTTCCAACAAATTTGTCAGTCTCAATACGAATAGTATTAAATGTTAATTGTTCAGTAATATGTGGAGCTTGGCAAAATCCAAATTCTGAAACTAAAAAAAGCAGACAGATAATAAAATTTTTTTTCATTTATGTTAGTTAAATAATATATAGTTTATTCTTTTATACTCGGAGGGTAGATATCGCACAACTAGTTTATAAGTCTGATTTTATCAGACTCATCCTCTCAATTTTGGGTGGATAGGTCTGACGGCTATCAGCTTTAAACTTTTCCAAATATATAAAAAACAATCCTACAAAAACAGAATTTTCTCACTAGCCCTGATAGAAGAGAAAATCCTTGTGGGGCAGGGTTATGCCCCACAAGATTGAAACGGATAGCAGGAACATAATTTTCCTAAAAGCACAAATCTTCTGCTCCAAAAACAAAAAAATCCCATCTCGTTACTAAAAACAAGATGGGATTTATTCAATTTATAAAAGTTATTTAACTATTCTCCTCCAGTTCCAAAATCAAATTAGCAATCAATGCCGTCCATCCGGTTTGGTGGGAAGCACCAAGACCTTTTCCGGTATCGCCATCAAAGAATTCATAGAACAGATGTTCGTTTCTGAAATGCTCGTCTTTGGCAAAATGCATTTCGTGGTCGTCCGAATGGTATTGGAATTTGCCATCACTATTGCGTCCAAACAGTTTGATTAAACGTTTGGTTAGTTCGTTGGCAATTTCTTTTAAATTCATTTTAACTCCTGAACCCGTTGGGAATTCATAGATGTACGTTGGTCCATAAAAAGTATAATATTTACGCAACGATTGGATAATCATATAATTCAACGGCATCCAGATAGGCCCACGCCAGTTAGAATTTCCGCCAAACATATTCGAACGGCTTTCTCCGGGCTCGTATTGAATCTGGTGATGTCCATGATGCTGGAACACAAATGGATGATCCTTGTGGAATTTAGACAGGGAACGTATTCCGTAATCCGACAGGAATTCATTTTCGTCTAATAATCGGATTAAAAGATGTTCGAGTCGGAATCCGCGCATAATCGAAAACAGGAAATTTCCATCTGCGTTGGCCTTTTCTAAATTCGAAATCAAGGAAGCCAGATCAGGGCGCGTTCTGATAATTTCGTTTGCTCTTTTTCTAAAATCCTGCAATTGATCGAAGAGCTCTTTGTTCATGATTTCGACCGCAAACAGTGGAATTACTCCCACTAGTGAACGGACTTTTAGACGCTCGGTTTTGCCATTTGCCATTTCCACTACGTCATAGTAAAAATTGTCTTCGTCATCCCAAAGCGAAATATCTTTTTTCCCGATATGATGCATCGCCCAGGCAATATTTAAAAAGTGTCTGAAAAATTTAGCCGAGACATCTTCGTAAATTTTATTGGTTTTGGCCAGTTCCAGCGACATGCGAAGCATATTCAGCGAAAACATCGCCATCCAGCTCGTCGCATCGGCCTGTTGCATTTTTTTAATTCCTTCGGGCATGTGATTGCGGTCAAAAACTCCGATGTTATCCAGGCCTAAAAATCCTCCTTCGAACAAATCGGTTCCGCTGGTATCTTTTTGGTTCACCCACCAGGTAAAGTTGATGAGTAATTTTTGAAAAGCAGTTTCCAGAAAATCAGTATCTGCTTTTCCGGTTTTGTTTTTGTCTTTATCGTAAACTGTCCACACTGCCCAGGAATGCACGGGAGGATTGACATCACTAAAATTCCATTCATAAGCCGGAATTTGTCCGTTAGGATGCATGTAGCTTTCCTGTAAAACGAGCAGTAATTGCTGCTTGGCAAAATAAGGGTCAATTTCTACAAAAGAAGCCATGTGAAAAGCCAAGTCCCAGGCGGCATACCAAGGGTATTCCCATTTGTCGGGCATCGAAATCACATGACGATTGGTAAGATGTTGCCAGGAATAATTTCGCATATTCGAACGATGAGGTGGGTCTTCCTTTAGACCGCCAAAAAGCCATTTGTAAACATCGTTATAATAAAACTGCTTGGTCCATAACAAACCTGAAAAAGCACTTTTGGCGATAGCACGATGCGCTTCGGGGATTTTTTCGCTTATGGTTTCGTTGTAAAAGGTTTCGCATTCTGTTTTCCGTTGGTCAAACAAATTGTCAAAATCAGCCCAGGGATTTTCTAATAGCAGATGACTTAAACGGATTTTGATGCTTTTTTCTTCGCCGGCTTTTAATTCTAATTCATGCCATATAGCCACTTTAGTACCAAACTTCTCCGGATTTACTGTTGCTTCTCCATGGATAACATGATTGTTGATGCCGTCTTTGACGTATTTATATTCATTAGAGAAATTGTAAATGCGTTCGTTATTGGTTTCGTTTTCACAAAATAACTGCTTTCCGTCTTCATGATATAAATAATAATCTTCAATACGGCTGCTTTTAGAAAGCACTATGTTTTCAGAAACCGATTCCATATTTGGTCTCGGGTGGCGGTCGTTGTGTTTCCAGAAATTACGAAACCAGTAATGAGGCAGCACATGAATTTTGGCTGTTTCATTTCCTCTGTTCACCACGGTCACTTTCATCAGGATGTCGTCGGTTCCGGCCTTGGCATATTCGATATAACAATCAAAATAGGCATTGTTGTCAAAGCTGTTGCTGTCCAAAATCTCAAATTCCGGTTCTTCACGACTTCGTTGATTTTTGTGAACCAAATCAGTATAAGGGAATTCGTTTTGTGGGTATTTATACAGGTATTTATTGTAGGTGTGAGTGGGAGTAGAAATTTGATGGAAATAGAGTTCTTTCACATCCTCGCCATGATTTCCCTGATTATTGGTTAAACCAAATAAACGTTCTTTTAAGATAGGATCTTTTCCGTTCCAAAAAGCAGCTGCCAGACATACAATTTCTCTGGAATCACAAAAACCTGCAATCCCTTCTTCTCCCCAGCGGTAGGCATTGCTTCTTGCTTTGTCATGGTCTATAAATTCCCATGCTTCTCCGTGCTCACTATAATCTTCACGAACAGTTCCCCATTGTCTTTCGGCTAAATAGGGACCCCATTTTTTCCAATTTCTGTAATTGTCAGCAACGGCTAATCTTTCTGTTTCTGATGTTGTCTGTCCCATATTAGTTGTGGTATTAATTCTAAAAAAACGGATTTTTAATAAATTACAGGTATTTTATTAGATACGATTTTTAGTAAAAATAACTTTTTTTCACACAACTGTTTGTTTGTTAATGAAGTATTGTCTAATTATTGATATTGCCAAGTTTGTTTTTGTTTTTTATAAAAAAAGAAGCTGTTTTTTGATGAAATTGTAGCTCATTATTCGATTATAACTCCATTATTATAATTGGATTTTGTTGTCCCGTCTTTTTTATAAAGAATGCCGTTAAATTCATTGTTGTTTTTCCATTCTCCTACAAATTTTTCTCCATTGGCATAATACATCGTTCCTTGACCTGTGCGTTTATTTTTTTCAAAATGACCGATATAACTGTCTCCGTTAGGCCAGCTGTAGGTTCCTTGTCCTGCCCGATAGCCTTCTTTCCATTCTCCGGAATATTTTTCTTTGTTTTCGTATGAAATTGTTCCTTGTCCGTTCATTTGGGAGTTTTTAAATTCCCCAATGTATTTTTGTTTCGTATCAATGTAAGTTCCTTTGCCGTTATGCTTTCCGTCCTTCCAATAACCAGTATAATTTTCTCTTGTAACAGCATTTGTAGTTGTCCCTAAGCCATCAAATTTACCTTCTTTCCATTGACCACTATATTTCCAGCCATCTGTATAAGTTTCTATTCCTTGACCATTTGGTTTTCCCTCTTTAAATTGACCGGTGTAAACAGCTCCATTTGGGTATTTTCTAGTTCCTTGACCATTTGGTTTTCCCTCTTTAAAATCACCGGTATAAACATCACCATTTTGGTTTATTCTGGTTCCTTTACCATTATATTTAGTGCCAGTATACATTGAGTTTTTAATAAAAATAACAAATCCTAAGTCATTACCTATGCCAGAACTCCATTTGCCAGCATATTTAGTGCCATCTGATGTGTAAAAAACACCTTGTCCGTAGAATTTGTTGTCTTTCCATTCACCAACATATTTGTTGCCAATATTATAAATTATTGAGCCTTGCCCGAAAAACTGGCCCTCTTTAAAATTGCCAATATATTTAAATCCATTTTTAACTTCATAAGATCCGTATCCATCCAGTCGATTGTTTTTCCAATTGCCTTCGGCAATATTGCCATGAAAATTAGCTTTGCCTTTACCATTAGCTATTTTGGTTACTCCATCATATATAAATTCGCCTTTGTAGTAGCCACAGTTTTTAGGAAAAGGACAAATATTAATTGAGTCATTTTCATTTGTGGTGTATACTTTGTCTTCGTTGCTGGTGTTTTGTGCCTGACAAACAAGGTTAAAGAATACAATAAACAGGGATAAAGTTTTGGTCATTTTGGAATTGGTTTATAGTTTAAGTTATTCCAAATATAATAATTCTAAACCTTCTTTGTAAGAAAAAACTATTTTACATAAAAAATCCCGCCTTCTGTTGAAAACGGGACTTCTGATCGTATTTTGAAAAAACTATTTCTCTTTAATAAAATGCATATCCATTTGAGGAAACGGAATGTTGAGGTTGTAATCGGCAAATTTGTTATATACTTTTTCATTCATGTCAAAAAACACATTCCAGTAATCCGGACCATCTACCCATACTCTTACGGTAAAATTCACCGAACTGTCTGCCAGTGCAGAAAGTCCCATAAAAGGAGCAGGCTCTTTTAAAATTCGTTCATCCTGTGCAATGAAATCATTGATGGCTCTTTTAAAATTTTCAGTATCATCTCCATACGCAATCCCAAATGTCCAGTCTACTCTTCGTGTAGGTTCGGCAGAATAATTGATTAAAGCACCTGTGGAAAGCGGTCCGTTAGGGATGATGACTAATTTTTTATCAGGAGTATTGAGCATGGTAGAGAAAATAGTAATTTCTTTTACTGTTCCTGTAAATCCCTGAGCTTCGATAAAATCACCTAACCGGAAAGGTTTTAGAATTAAAATAATAACACCTCCGGCAAAATTCTGAAGGGTTCCTGATAATGCCATACCTACCGCTAAACCGGCAGCTCCCAGAATAGCTACAAAAGAAGTCATCTGAATGCCAATCATTCCCATTACCGTGATAGCTACTAATGCTTTAAGTACAATATTGGTTAAGCTTTTTAAGAATGGAATTAAAGAATGATCAATTCTTGATTTCTCCAGAGAGTTTCCCACTGCTTTAGTAATTATTCTGGTTGCCCATAAACCAATTACGAGAACTATAATTCCTCCAAGCAGTTTAGGTGCGTATTCAAAACCAAAGTCTATTGTTTTATCAATGTATTTGTTTACAAGAGTTACCTGTTGGTCTATAAGCATTTTAATTTTTTTTTTGTTTCTACTCGTCAGGCTTTTCGATTTCGCCCCGTTTTTTTTAGTGGTTACTGGACTCCACTTGATGAAATAAAATTATCTTAAACTCTTTTTAGTTGTCTTCCGGTTCGCCTAAATGATCTAAAACATCAATTTTAGGTTCAATAAATTCCTGTTCATTTGCCAGTGATTTGTTCAGTGTTAACACCAGACAAGGCAGTAACATTAAATTAGACAACATTCCAAAAGCAAGGGTAATAGCAATTAATCCGCCAAGGGCAACTGTTCCTCCAAAATCAGAAAGCATGAAGACAGAAAACCCCGCAAAAAGTACTACCGAAGTATAGAACATACTGATTCCGGATTCCTTAATTGTGGCAAAAACAGATTTTTTTATCTTCCAGTTGTTGTTTGTTAATTCCTGACGGTACTGTGCCAAAAAGTGAATCGTATCATCTACTGAAAGTCCGAATGCAATACTAAAAACCAATATAGTGGATGGTTTTAGAGGAATTCCAAAATAGCCCATTAATCCGGCAGTAATCATCAACGGAAGTAAATTGGGGATTAAAGAAACAACCACCATTTTGAAGGAACGGAACATGAAAACCATTAACAGTGAAATTAAAAATATCGCAAAAAGGATGGAACTTACCAGATTATCCAGTAAATATTTGGTTCCTTTTTCAAAAACCAGCGCTTTTCCGGTCATGGAAACTTTATAGCGGTCTTTAGGGAAGATAGTATTGATTTTAGCCCAGAGTCTGTCTTCGATTTTAGCCATGTTTCCGGTGCCGATGTCTTTCATAAAAGTGGTAATACGGGCTACTTGTCCCGTGCTGTCCACATAACTTTTCATGATGTTTTCTTGGGAATTTTTAGTTCCGTTTTTAGCATAGCCTAAAATGAAACTTTGTTCCTGCGAAGTCGGCAAATCATAATATTCCGGATTTCCATTATAATAGGCCTGCTTAGAATATTTAACCAGATTAAGAATCGAAATTGGCTTGGATAATTCAGGGATTTCTTCAATGGTTTTTTGAAATTCGTCCATTTTTCTCATGGTCGAAAGTTTCATTACCCCTTTTTTGCGTTGGGTATCAATAGTAATTTCTAAAGGCATGACACCATTGAATTCTTTTTCGAAAAACAAAATGTCTTTAAAAAAACCGGTGTTTTTCGGCATGTCTTCTATTAAACTTCCCGATGTCTGAATTTTTAAAGCACCGATACAGCTTATAAGAAATAAAAATATCGCCACAGCATAGACATATCTGCGGTTGTAGCGGACCATTTTTTCTATCCAGGAAATAAAAACTTTGGTGTAATTCCGGCTCAGGTGTTCTAAATGTTTGTCCTTAGGAACCGGCTGGTAGCTGTAATAAATTGGAATTACAATCAGGCATAAAAAGAATAAAGCAATAATACTTAACGAAGAAACAATACCAAATTCTTTTAATAATTCGCTTTGGGTGATGATAAAAGTAGCAAAACCCGCGGCAGTGGTTAAGTTAGTCATTAAAGTTGCTGTTCCCACCTTAGTAATTACCCGTTGTAAAGCACGTGCTTTGTTTCCGTGAGCACGAAATTCCTGCTGGTATTTATTGGTCAGAAAAATACAGTTGGGGATGCCGATAACAATAACCAATGAGGGAACAATAGCGGTAAGTACTGTAATTTCATAATGGAATAGTCCCAGTAATCCAAAAGTCCACATAACCCCTGTAATAACAATGAGCATCGAAATTAAAGTGGCACGGAAAGAGCGGAAAAAGAAAAAGAATATCAATGAAGTAATTAACAGAGAAGCCCCTATGAACAGACTAATTTCATCAGTTATACTTTTGGCATTCAGTGTTCGGATGTAAGGCATTCCCGAAACACGAAGGTCTACACCGGTTTCTTTTTCAAATGCTTCAATTTTAGGAATAAAATCATTTAAAATATAATCTTTTCGGGCGGCAGTATTTACAATTTCTTTATCCATGTAAATGGCTGAGCGAACCGTTTCTTTGTTGTTAAAAAGCAATCCCTCATAGAAAGGGAGTTTGGTAAACAAATCTTTTTTAAGGCTGTTCAGGTACGCCTGATCTTTCGTTTTACTCTGGTCTACAAAGGGAACCAGCTCAAAACTTTCTATTGCTTCGTTTTTTTGCAGCTTCTTTAAATCACTTACTGAGACTACTAAATCAATTTCTTTGTTCGATTTTAAATCCAGCATTAATTTATTCCAGGCAGTAAAAACTTTCGGGGTAAAGAAAACATCGTCTTTTACACCTACGACAATTAAATTTCCTTCTTCTCCAAATTCTTTTAAAAAAGCATTGTATTCTTTATTTATAATATTGTTGTCAGGAAGTAAATTAGCTTCAGTAAATGAAAAACGGATATTTTTCCATTGTAAACCTAAAAATAAAGTTATCAGAAAAATAAGGCCTAAAATGGCAATACGGTTTTTAAGTACAATTCGGGCTACAAATTCCCAAAATCCCACTTTTAATTTCTTTTTCATAAAGTTTTAAAATGGCTGCAAATGTAATGAAAACCATAGCAAAGGAGTAATTTTTTTGTAAATTTTAAATCAATTTTAGGGTTTTATCAGGCCTGTTTTTTTATTCTGAAATTAATATCAGCCGTGTAAATTCTATCAAAGAATTTAGCATCTTTGTGTGGAATTAAATCAATTATTGTGGCGATATGGTTTTGAAAAAATATAAAAATTCGTTGTTCTATTTTGGGGTTACGGGAGCCTTCTCGGTATTGATTTACTGGATCATCCAAAAAGGAAAATTATTGGAATTAAAGAAGTCAAATATTGCAGTTCATATTCAAAATGACTCTTTTAATGATTTTATAGATTCGATGCTGCATAATTTTAAAGATCCGCTGGCAATTTTACTGGCACAAATCGTTATGATTATCTTAACGGCACGAATTTTTGGATGGTTTTTTAAAAAAATCGGTCAGCCTACGGTTATTGGAGAAATAATCGCCGGAATAGTGCTGGGGCCTTCTCTGGTAGGGATGTATTTTCCGGAATTTTCAGCTGCATTATTTCCCGAAGAATCTTTAGGAAACCTCAAGTTTTTAAGTCAGATAGGTTTGATTCTTTTCATGTTTGTCATCGGAATGGAATTAGATGTAAAAGTCCTGAAAAATAAGGCTAGTGAGGCCATTGTTATCAGTCACGCCAGTATTATTATTCCTTTTGCTATGGGAATTGGCCTGTCTTATTTTGTCTACAATCAGTTTGCACCGGAAGGTGTCGAGTTTTTATCGTTCAGTCTCTTTATGGGCATTGCGATGAGTATTACCGCATTTCCTGTTCTGGCACGTATTGTTCAGGAACGCGGAATTCATAAAACACGTTTGGGTGCTATTGTGATTACCTGCGCTGCGGCCGATGATATAACCGCCTGGTGTTTGCTGGCTGTGGTAATTGCCATTGTAAAAGCGGGGGATTTTGTGGGATCACTTTATGTAATTTCGCTGGCTTTACTGTATGTTTTAACCATGCTTTATATCGTAAAACCTTTTTTGAAAAGGATAGGAGATTTGTATGCAGAAAAAGAAAATATCGGAAAACCCGTTATGGCTTTGTTTCTGTTGCTGCTGATTCTTTCCTCTTATGCCACTGAAGTAATAGGAATTCATGCGCTATTCGGAGGTTTTATGATGGGAGCTATAATGCCTGATATTGCTAAATTCCGAATGATATTTATTGAAAAAGTAGAAGATGTATCGGTGATATTATTGCTGCCGTTATTTTTTGTTTTTACCGGTCTGCATACTCAGGTGGGCTTAATTAATGATGTTTATTTATGGAAAGTGACCGGAGCTATTATTGCAGTGGCTGTCATAGGTAAGTTTTTAGGAAGTGCTTTTGCGGCGAGATTTGTAGGGCAAAATTGGCATGACAGTTTAACTATTGGTGCTTTAATGAATACCAGAGGTTTAATGGAACTGATTGTTTTGAACATCGGTTTGGAATTAAAGGTTCTGACACCGGAAGTTTTCACCATGATGGTCATTATGGCATTGGTTACTACTTTTATGACCGGACCTGCACTAAATGTACTTGGTTTTGTTTTTAAACATAAAAATGAAACAGAGTCCGTAGAAGTTGTTGATGAAAATAAATACCGGATTTTAATTTCGTTTGGGAATAATGAAAAAGGCAAATCATTACTGCGTCTGGCTAATAGTTTAACCAAAAAACAAAAATCAGCTTCGGTAATTACGGCAATGCATCTTTGTCAAAGTGATGAATTGCATTCATTTAATATGGAAGAAATAGAAAAAGAAAGTTTCGAACCTATATTTGATGAGTCTGAGCAGTTAGGGGTAAAACTGTTTTCTATTTTTAAAGTGACGAATGATATTGAAAATGAAATTGCCGATGTAGCTAATAATGGCGACTATGATTTGCTTTTAGTAGGTTTGGGAAAATCAATTTTTGAAGGGAGTTTGCTGGGAAAAGTGATTGGTTTTACTACCCGGATAATCAATCCCGACCGCTTGCTGGATAAATTCAAAGGAAAGGAGGGCTTATTTGAAAATTCTCCCTTTGATGAAAGAACAAGGCAAATCGTGGCCAAAACTAAAAAACCACTGGGAATTTTAATTGATAATGATTTTGAAGCATTAAATCAGGTTTTTGTACCACTTTTAAAATCAGATGATGCCATATTAATGGATTATGTTCAAAAGATGATTTTAAACAACAATTCTAAAATCAATATTCTGGACAGCAATGATTTTGTGAAAAATAATTTTGTGATTCAAAGTACAGTTGTTACTTTGTTGCAAAAATTCCCTAACAATATAACAGTAATTACAAATTCAGATTTGAATACTACTTTTTTTGAACAGCAGGATCTGATGCTGATTAGTTTAGAAAGCTGGAAAAGCATCATCGATAGTGAAGCAGACTGGTTAGTAAATGTTTCTTCTGTTTTAATTATAAAATCATAAAAGATGAGTTGGATTTTCTTGATAATAGGCGGATTGTTTGAAGTAGCTTTTGCTTCCTGTCTGGGTAAGGCCAAAGAAACGACCGGAATGGAATCGGTCTGGTGGATGATTGGTTTTTTACTGAGTTTAACAGTAAGTATGTTTTTATTGTATAAAGCTACACAGGAATTGCCTATTGGTACAGCTTATGCGGTCTGGACAGGAATAGGAGCTGTAGGAACTGTTTTAGTTGGAATTTTAGTGTTCAAAGAACCCGCTACTTTCTGGAGAATCTTTTTTATTGTAACACTTATAGCTTCTATCATCGGATTAAAATTTGTCTCGAATCATTAGAATCCTAAATTCAGTACAAAACTTAGTTTTATAGCAATATTGTCTTCAAATTTTGGCAGTTGATTAGGACCATAACGGTAAAAAGTGGTCAAACCCAGACCGTTGAAAATTTGATTCAATTCGATACCCGATTCGAAAAAGCCATCTTTCAGTGTTTTAAAATCCAGGCCGGCATGCTGCTCCGGATGATCTAAATTTCCCCAGGCTGCACGAGTCACTAACACAAGTGAAGGTTTTACTTTTTGAAATAAAGTAACACGGTTAAAAGCATGTTTGAATTGGAAAAAAGCATATTTATTAGAGAAAAATTCATTGAAAAACATCGTTTCAAAACTGTTTTTACCTCCAAAAGTAATTCTTTCAAGTATGGTTTCTTTAGTGATGTTGTTAGGTGAAGTATTGTATAAATGTGTAATAGGAATGTCGCCTAAAGCATAGCCCGCCTGAAGCAGCAAGCTGGTTTTCTGCCCATTTAAGTATTTCTTCTCATATTCAGTTTTGAAATCAAATTTGCTGAAATTAAAATCATTATCCCATAATCTCCCTAAGGACTGGCTGTATTGAAAACTGAATTTAGGGAAGCGTTTTTCGGTTTCAATCCGGTCGGTTGGGGTTTGCATAAAATCACTAAACGGGCTCCATTGTATAGAAACCATTGCGGTTGTCATGGTGTATGAAGTATGTAATTTTCCGTTATAAAGAAAAGCATAATTAAATTTAGGTTCAATCAGGCTGTGATTAACTTCCCAGATGCTTTCTGTTTTTGGAATTTTTCTGGTTTCAAAATAGGCTTTCCAACTTATATAATTATAAAAAGTACTGATGTTAATGGGTCTTGGATCGTATATTTTAAAAGGTTTTTTTTCGATTGAAAAAGTAGTGCTCGCAATTTCTCTGACATCATCAGTATAGGCAAAACCAAGCCAGGAATTGGTTTGTTTTTCAAGTCTTACCGCTGCGCCCAGACTACCTTTAAATATTCCGTCTTTAGTACCATAAGCATAATAACCTTCTACTCTGAAATTTTTCGAAAGACGTTCATTTGTAACACCTCCTAAGCCTAAACGGAATCCTTCGTAGTTGTTATAACTGAAAATTTTGCGTAAATCCATGTCAAAAAAACCAATGGGTAAATAGCCATTGATAATTTTCTTGCCTAAACGGACTCTGCTGGCAATTTTTTTTCTGGATGCGATGCTGTCTAATTCTATATAAGTTTGCTTGGAACGATTGTCAATACTGTCTTTGCGATATTTATTCCAGAAAGGTTCTGTTTTATCAAAGGCATTTTGTTCTATTTCTACGGCAAAATAAGGATTTTTTAGAACCGTTTTTTTGTTTTTTTCCAGGTCAAAATTATAGCTTTCTGAATGCAGGTAGATATAATCCGAAGGCTGCTTTTTTCGGGATTTAAAATCATCCACATCGCCGTCAAACTGAATGGTTCCTCCAAATATTCTGATGTCATCGTCATTTTTTCCTTTTATAATCCGAAAGTTTTTATGTACAGGAAACCAGATGTTTTCATCCGGGAAATATTCAAATTCATGATTGCTGCTAATGTTTAATAAGCCTCGAATCCGCAGGATAGCTTTTGCCACAGCATAACTGTTCTGATCAATATATAAAACACCTTCAAGCCCTTTGGACTTATTTTTCTTTTTATTTTTAAAATAAATCATATAGGAATTCCGACCGTTAATGGTGACGGTGTCCAGTAATTTATAATGATATTCTTCTACTGCATTATCGGCTATCGGACTGATGTATTTGGTTTCAAACAATTCGTATTTAGTATCATAAATAGAAAATGATTGCAGATTAAAAGACAGGATTTCGTATAAAGGCTGTTTTAAGCCTGCCATTTTAGTTCCTAAAATAGTTTCTTTTAAGGTGTTGTCGTCAAACTGAAATTGGGATACTTTTTCGGTTTGAAACAAATGCCGGGTGCTTACTGTATTCTTAAATTTGTAATTAGTGGAGTCAATTTTATAATATATGCCGTTTTTAGTTCTTTTAACAACAATAGAATCAATCTGCCCTGAAATAGAATCAGGATTTGCCGAAACAATGAGTTTGTTGTATGTTTTATACGTAAAGTGAGGCAGTCTCTTTTGCGGATTATTGTTGTCTTTGAGTGCAATTGTTTTTGTTATAACAGATAAAGCCGCATTTTCGGGATTAATTACAACTTCGTTTAAATGATCCGTTTGTTGTTTCAGGGAGATGTTATAAAAGCTATTGTTTCTTTGAACAGTCGTTTTATTGGTATTATAACCAATATAAGAAACTGTGAAAAAAGTAATAGGGCTCAGCGAACTAACAGAAAATTTTCCATCTACATCAGTAACACTGCTAATGCCGTTATTAGTAGTAATAGTAGCAAAAGCTAATGCCTGATTAGAAACAGATTCTTTTACAATTCCGTTGATTTGAAATTGTGCCTGAAGCGAAACCGTGAACAAAAGGAATAAGAGAAGCTGCTTCATAAGGGATATTTGTATCAAAACGCCTGTAAAGCCGTTTTGGTATCGCAAAAGTAATAATAAAAAATCCGTCCTGATAAACTATCGGAACGGATTTTTAAAGTTGTTTTTTTGAAAATCAGACTTTCATAATTTCTGCTTCTTTTAAAACAAGAAGTTCATCTATTTTTTTGATATAGGTATTGGTCAGATTTTGAACATCTTCTTCGGCACTTTTACAAATGTCTTCTGATGTTCCTTCTTTTTCCAGTTTTTTAATATCCGTATTGGCATCTTTTCGCGCATTTCTAATCCCGATTTTAGCATCTTCGGCTTCTGCTTTAGCTTGTTTTGCCAGTTCGCGACGACGGTCTTCTGTCAAAGGAGGTACGCTGATAATAATTACGTCTCCGTTGTTCATAGGATTGAAACCAAGATTTGCCACCATAATGGCTTTTTCAATAGTTTGCAGCATGTTTTTTTCAAAAGGCTGTAAAGTGATGGTTCGGGCATCCGGAACACTTATTTTAGCAACCTGATTTAACGGTGTGGATGAGCCATAATAATCCACAAAAACACTTCCTAACATAGCAGGAGAAGCTTTTCCGGCACGAATATTTAGAAATTCTTTTTCTAAATGAGCGATAGAACCTTCCATAGATTCTTGTGTGCTATCTAATATAAATTCAATTTCTTCAGTCATTTTTTTAGATTTTAGATTTTAGATTCCGGATTTTTCTGTTATCTGAAAACTGCTTTCTGCTAATTAAATATTTACTACTGTTCCAATATTTTCCCCATCGCAGATTTTTTCTAAGTTTCCGTTTTGGTTCATATCAAAAATTAAAATAGGTAGTTTATTTTCCTGGCTTAAAGTAAAAGCTGTAGTATCCATTACATTTAATCCTTTTTTAATTACATCGTCAAAAGAAATGTAGTCAAATTTCACTGCCGAAGCATTTTTCTCCGGATCACAATCGTAAACTCCGTCTACGCGGGTTCCTTTCAGGATTACATCAGCATTGATTTCAATTCCACGTAAAACAGCGGCTGTGTCAGTAGTGAAGTATGGATTTCCCGTTCCGGCACCAAAAATTACAATTCTTCCTTTTTCCAGATGGCGGTCGGCTCTTCTTTTAATATAAGGTTCAGCAATAGATTCCATCTTTAAGGCGGTCTGCAGACGTGTTTTCATGCCTTTTTCTTCCAGAGCACCTTGTAAAGCCATTCCGTTAATCACGGTAGCAAGCATTCCCATATAATCTCCCTGCACTCTGTCCATTCCGTTGCTGGCTCCTGCAACACCTCTAAAGATGTTTCCTCCCCCTATTACGATGGCAATTTCTACACCTTTGTCGTGAACTTTTTTGATTTCTTCAGCATATTCAGCTAATCTTACAGGATCTATTCCGTATTGACGTTCTCCCATTAATGCTTCTCCGCTTAATTTTAGAAGAATTCTTTTGTATTTCATGTCTTTGTTGCGTTGATTGGTGCAAATATAGGGATATTCTTTTTTTCTGAAATAGGCCGACTTAAATTTTATAAATTTTGTTTTCGTAACTGTATTTTGCCGCCTGGTAACCCAGATTAAAAATGGTGTCCATTTTAACTTTATTAGTTTCAAAAGTGCTGTAGATGCTTAGTTCCTTAGGCTGGATAATCCAGTCACACTGTATAAATTTAGTGCTGTTGGAATTTTCAGAAAGGATATCAAAAGCTCTGGTTGTGACTGCCCGGATGGAATTTAAATCTTTGGCCGTGATCATGTTTATCGGGCTTACATATACACCAATAATCATGTCGCAGCTTTCTCGTATTAAATCAGTGGGAAAATGATTTAAGATACCACCATCGCTGTAATAATTTTCATTAATTTCATAGGGTGAAATTATTCCCGGAAAAGAGCAGGAAGCAATTAAGGCGTCAACAATTCTGGTTTCAGGTTCAAATATTTTTAACTTACCTTTAATCATATCAGTAGCAGTGATTTGGGTTGGGATTTGTAAATCACTTATTCTGGCGTCTTCAAAAACCACATGAAAATAATCTCTGAAAGCTTCTGAATCGATTAGTCCTGCTTTAATAAAAGTAATATGTCTCCAGTGAAATAAATAAATTGATTTGAAAAAGCTTAAAATTTCTTCAGGTGTTTTTCCCCAGGCATACATGGCTCCCACAATCGAACCAGCACTGGTTCCTGCAATTTGATTAGGACGAATGTTTTTTTCTTCTAAAAATTTGATAGCACCCGCATGGGCTAAACCTTTTGTTCCGCCGCCTGAAAGCGCCAGTCCAATTGATTTTGAATTTAAGTTCATCTTTTTGCAATTTTTATAAAAATACACTTTTTAGTTATTAGGAAGTGATTTTTTTCATTTTTCATTCACTATATTTAGCTTAACTTTACTCAAAACATTAGCAAAATATGATACAGTCCATTGCCCGTGCCTTATTCAATAGTTACTCTTATTCAGAATACAGAAAATTAATAACCGACTTATTAAAAGATGGTAAATCTACAGGAAACGAACAGTCAGAAGAATTAACAAATTACAGCAGTCTCAACGAAACCCGGATGAATCGTTTAGAGAAAACGATGAAACTTTCAGATGATTATAGTAACAGTCTCGGTTCTTTGAAAAATGAGTATATCTGGCTGGTTATTTCTGAAGGCTGGTGTGGTGATGCAGCGCAATTGTTGCCCATTTTTGATAAAATGGTTGATGCTTCGAATGGAAAAATTGAAATGAGAATTGTTCTGAGAGATGATAATTTAGAATTAATGGATCATTTTCTAACCAATAAAGGCAGAGCCATTCCTAAACTGATTGTTATCAATAAAAAAACCTCGGTTGCACTAGCGCATTGGGGACCAAGACCAAAAGGAGCTGCGGATCTTATTGCTAATTACAGAAAAGAACATAAAGTTTTTGATGAAACCATAAAAACCGAATTGCAGTTATGGTATTTACATGATAAAGGAATTTCAACTCAGGCAGAAATTATAGATATGATGCTGGATTTAGACAAGGAGAATGTGGAGAATTAGTGAGCTTTTTTGTTTTGTAGACTTTACGTGATTTTTTATAGAAATTATACCCAATAACCATGAAGAATTTTATTTTGTAGCATCGCTAAAATAAACGGAGATATAATTATCAGAACAATAATAATAAAACCAAGGCATTTTGCTGTTTTACTATTTAAAAAAGTATCATTTTTATAATGGTCATATATTTTATGGTATCTTTTCTTATGATAAAAAAGAAAATAAACTATCAAAATGCTAGTCATTGAAATAATGAAACTTTTAAATCCACTTATTTTCATTTTTTGGTATGAGGGGTCAATATAACCGATTAGATTAATCATTGATAATTCAACACAATAAAATGAAACTGTAAATATTCCGCCAACAGTTAAATTAGGGATGTCATCTTTGTATTCTCCATGTTTATAATAAGAATTGTAAATAATGTAAAATAATCTGATCATAATTTTCTTAAAATGGATATTTTAAATTTCTAATTAGATATCGCAGTTTTCTTGGTTAGAAATTCGGCTCTTTCTTCTAATTCTTTTTTGGTGAGCTCCTGTTTGATAATGTTTTCAGGAGTAGTTACAGTGTAATCTTGGGATTTGTACATTTTATCATCTAAAGCAATCAAGCCTTTATTTGTTTGGAAAAATGGGTTTAATTTTTTTGTAATTCGTCGGTCTAAATGTTTTTTTTTATCTGGAAAAACATCTTTCATATAAGCTTTATAGTAAATTTGAAAAAAAAGGTGGTATTGATTATCTACACTTTTTTCTAAAATTCCTAAATACTCTGTTGGTAAAACGGTTTGCCCAATTTTTACGTTGATAGCGTCTTTTTTAAACCCTGCATATTTGGCATAAGTACCGTCTTCATGTTCTATTATAATGGAATTTCTTTTTTCGTAAAATATGTCAAAACTTTTGGGATCAAAATCGTATTCATTTTCTATTTCAATAACAATACCTTTTCTCATAACGTGTATTGTTTGATTTTGAGTGGATTCTGAATAATTAATAGGTGTGATATAATTATTATCGCCCTCAGCAAGTTGGCTCATAAGAGTCATAATTGACCATATACTAATATTTCCGCCCTTCTTGAAAGGTAATAAATACTTGAAATTTTTATCAATATCAGGTTTTGGATTTCCTTTTATGAAATAAGGCTCACAAATAAATTTTATCTTTTTCTCTGGTTTAATGGGTTTTAGTTTGAATAAAAATCCGGAGTTTTCTTTAATATTTCCTTCATAAAAATATTTATCAGTGTTTTTAAGTGATTCAAATTTTACAATAAGATGGTAAGTTCCGGGACTGCTTTTTTGATAATAAAAATCACAGCTGTTATCAGGATTTCTAGTGTAAGTAACACGAACGCCTTCTATTTGTCCATAAGAGTTTAAAGCAAAACATAAAAAAATCAATAAAATAATTATTCTGCCATTCATGTCTGATTTTTATTAGTTACTATTGGTTGAAACAAATCTAATAAAAAACAGAATCAATAATTATTTTTTTGTAGTATTTTTTTTAAAACAAAAAAAACGGTGATTTGAATTATAGCTTTTCTATATTTTGTTTTTACAGAATGATTTCACTTAGAATTTAATCCTAAAGACTCTTCAAACAAGTTAACATCAATCGCATTTTTTACATCAAAATCGCCAATTTTTGTTCGTCTTAGAACGGTTAAGTGCGAACCGGAATTCAGGGCTTTCCCAAAATCAAATGCCAGTGAACGAATGTAAGTTCCTTTGCTGCAAACGACTCTGAAGTCGATTTCAGGAAGTGCAATTCGGGTGATTTCAAATTCGTGAATGGTGGTTTTTCTGCTGGCAATTTCTATTTCTTCTCCGGCACGGGCATGTTCATACAGGCGTTTTCCGTCTTTTTTAATTGCCGAAAAAATAGGTGGTTTTTGGTCAATTTCACCTAAAAACTGTTTCACCGCTTCGTGAATTAGAGCCTCATCAATATGTGCTGTTGGGAAAGTGGCATCAATTTCGGTTTCTAAATCATAAGATGGAGTAGTGGCTCCTATGTGAAACGTTCCCGTATATTCTTTGGCCTGTCCCTGAAGTTCAGCAATTTTTTTGGTAAACTTTCCGGTGCAGATTAAAAGTAATCCTGTGGCTAGAGGATCTAAAGTTCCTGCATGACCTATTTTGAACTTTTTAGGCAATCCCACTTTGTTAATCAGCAGGTATTTTAATTTATTAACTGCCTGAAACGAACTCCATTTTAAAGGTTTGTCTATCAGTAAAATTTGTCCGTCTAAATATTCTTCGGTTGTCATTATAATATGCTAAGCGGATGAATAAAAAAGTGAATCAATAACAAAGCGATTCCGGCAATTATTCGGTAATAACCAAAAACTTTAAATCCGTTTTTCGTTAAAAATCCAATAAAGGTTTTAATAGCTAAAAGTGCTACAATAAAAGCGACCACATTGCCAATGATTAACAAGTTAGTTTGCTCATCAGTTAATACAAAACCGTCTTTGTAATAATCATAGCATTTTTTTGCAGTAGCTCCAAACATGGTAGGTACAGCCAGAAAAAAAGAAAATTCGGCTGCTGATGTTCTGGATAATTTTTGAGACATTCCTCCCACAATACTGGCTCCACTTCGGGAAACTCCCGGAATCATGGCTAAACACTGGAAAAAACCAATTTTGATGGCTTGTGAATAACTGATTTCCTGTGAAGTTTCGGTAGTATCAGGATTGTTAAACCAGTCGTCTACCTTTAGCAGAATAATCCCTCCAATTAAAAGCGAAATGGCAACCGTTACCGGATTTTCTAATAAACCATCGATAAAATCACTTAACAATAAGCCTAAAACTACCGCAGGAATAAAGGCAACCAATAATTTAAAATAGAAATCAAAAGATTGAAAAAAGCGTCTGAAATAAAGAATTATAACTGAAAGTATCGCTCCTAACTGGATGACGATAGTAAAAAGTTTTGTAAAATCGTCCTGTGCAATTCCGTAAAAGGAAGAAGCGATAATCATGTGTCCGGTAGAAGAAACAGGAAGAAACTCAGTAATTCCTTCTATTATTGCAAGAACAATAGCTTGTAATGTATTCATTTAATTTAGATTTTAGATTTTAGAATTCAGATTTTAGTTGTTACTAACTGATCACTAAATACTGAACACTGAATACTATTTCTTTGGATTTTTTAAAATGGCATAAATAGTAATTCCAAAACCAATTAAAACAGTAGTAGGCGCTAATCGAATTCTCCTGAAATTAAAGATAGCGTCGCTGTACACTTTTGGGTCATCACTGCCGCCACCTGACATTAAAATAAATCCAAGGGCAATTACTCCAATTCCTATCAAAAGGATTTTGTAGTTTACTTTGTCAAATAAAAATTCGTGTTTATCGTCTTTCATTTTTTATTGCGAGGAACGAAGCAATCTCATTCCGTTTTTTTTAAGTTATTATTTCTAATTCTAAAATCTGAATTTGCAATCTGAAATTAATAAAGATCGTCAGTTCTGAGGTTTAAGAATCGCTGGGTAGCAAAATGAGTACTTAACCAGGTGATTAAAACGCCAAATCCGAAAACAGCAGCAAAAACCAATACAATCAAAGTCTTATCTTCTACGATTCCCAGTTCCGGAAAGTTAGCATTTACATAAGATAAAAGCCCAATTAATGCTAAAATTGCTAAAGCCGCTCCAAGCATTCCTAATTTTACGCTTCGCATTACAAATGGTTTGCGGATGAATGCTTTGGTAGCACCTACCATCTGCATGGTTTTGATAATAAACCGGTTAGAGTAAATAGAAAGTCTCAGTGAACTATTGATTAGCAATACCGCTATGAAAGTAAGGAATCCGCTGATTACTAAAATCCACATACTTACTTTTCTTATGTTTTCATTTACCAGATTGACTAATTGTTTGTCATAAACAATATCCGAAATCACCGGATTAGTACGCAAGTTTTGTTCTATTTTAGCAACAGAGTCTTTTTCTACATATAAAGCTTTAAGATGGATATCATAAGAATTCTGCAACGGATTCTCGCCCAGAAAAGTTAAAAAATCCTCACCAATGATATCCGTATGCTGTTTAGCTGCGGCTTCCTTACTGACATACGTAATGGATTTTGCATAAGGAGCTTTTTTTAATTCGGCTCCAAAACTTTTTAAGATAGTGTCATTAGCTTCGTTTTTAAAGAAAACCGTCATGGCAATTTTTTCTTTAAAATCGTCTGCTAACTTTTTAGAATTAATAATAAAAAGTCCTAATGTTCCCAGCAGAAATAACACTAAGAATATACTCAATACTACCGAAAAATAAGAGGAAATTAACCTGCGTTTTTGAAACTTATCAAATGAAGAACTCATAGCTTACTTTAATTATGGGGTAAAAATAATAAAGTATTTCTTTAATATGAAGTTAATAACGTTCAAAGTTTTAATTTTCTTATAATAAAACCGGGATTTTAAAAATATTATTGCCAGAGCCTGTTTTAATATCATCAAAAACATCTCCCAAACCCTAAAGGGGGTGATTTTGGTCAATTTCAAGAGGTTTTCCTCTCTTTAGGTTTGGACAGAGATTTTTTTTAATTTAAATAAATTTCAAAAAAGAGAATTCTTAAGTGAAAAGTAACTTCAGGCCTGCAATTGTCAGTCCAAGAGCAAGGAGGTATTTTAATGTTTTAGTGTTGAATTTTTGGCTTCCAAAATGAGAGCCTAATAAACCCCCAATGATGGTAGCCAGAACGGCTATTTGTAAATCTTCGGATAAATAAAAACCTCCTTTTTGAATTTGCCCATAAAGTCCGGAAATCGAATTGACAAAAATAAATAAAGCCGATACAGCTGCGGTTTCTTTTAATTTTGACCAACGCATTAAAAGCATTAACGGACTAAGAATAATACCGCCACCAATACCTAATAGTCCGGAGAGGAGTCCGATACTGCCTCCTGAAAAAAGTCCTGCCCAAAGAGGGATTTCCCGATTGGGTTCATTTTTTTCTTCAAATTGATATACGAGCCTGATAATTGAAATGAAGATACAAATACCTAATATTTTTTTATAGATAGTATCCGGTAAGCTCATACTGCCTCCTAAAAAAGCCATCGGAATACTTGCAATCACAAAAGGCAGAAATAATTTTAACCTAAAAGCACCTGCTCTGTAAAAACCAATAAATGAGAATAGCGATACAGCTAAATTCATCACTAATGCCGATTGTTTCATCATAACGGGAGCTACACCTGCCATTGTCATAATAGCTAAGTAGCCACTGGCACCGCCATGACCTACAGATGAATATAAAAATGCAACCAATGCTAATAGAAATAGTATTAAAATAGGGCTGTAATCCATGAAAATTATTTTTTAAGGTGGAACAATTCGGGTTTAAAAGTTACCATCACATAACTCCAAACTGGGGTGATGTTGCTGTTTCCTGATTTCAGGGTTTCCATGCTTTTTTCGGCTGCCATGTACGAAAATCCAAAATCAATTAGGGTAAAAGAATTGCATTTGTAGTGGGCTGATAAATCATTTTCAAAACCCAAATACGGATTGATGTTTTGGTCCAGATTATTTTTGACTTTATTAGCTAAGTAAAACAAATGAAAATCAGAACGCAGACTTATTTTATTATTTAAATCATAAGTAAAAAATAAATACGGATTAATTAAACCGCCATTTTTTACATCAGAAGGAAAGGACGTAAAATAGTCCATATTTCCCATGAATTTCCAGGCTACTCCATAAAGTGGCACGAAGGATTTGGAAATTGTAGTTGATTTTTCGGCCTTATCACCGCTCGTGATTTCTGCTCCTAACCGTGTACTAAGTTTATTGGTTTTTAACTGGATTTCAGGTTGTAAATAATAAGCCGAAATCTGGTTTCCGCTTTGTAATTGACCGTATTGGTAAAAACCGCTCAGGGTTAAATATAAATTGCCTTTTTCAAAATCCAGTCGTCCGCCAGAAGTTCCACGAGTGTAGAGCGTATTGCTATTGGTTTTACTTTGGTAACTATCGGCAGCATTCATTGTTGTCAGACTGAAATTTTTATTCAGTTTCGCTTTTAGATAATGAACGTTTAGCAATTTGTAGTTGGTGAAAGTTGTTGGTGAAAAATCGGTATCAAAAATACGTTCGGAAGTTTGGTTAAAAGATGTTATCAATTCCGAATGAATCGTATTGTTGTTGAAAGTTAGATTAATTCCGTCATGTGCTCTCGCTGCCTGACTCCAGTTGGCTGCTGAGAAAATTCTGCCGTTATCTAATTCTACTTTTTGACGACCTAATTTTATCGAGAAATGATTTGAAATTCCAGTTTCTGCATAAGCTTCAAATACATTCAGGGAACCCGATGCAGAAGTTTGTCCGTATTGTCCCCAAACACGGATATCCTGAATCGAAGTATGGAATTTGAATTTTGGCTGAGCATAATCGACATTTAAACGGCTTCTTTGTGAAGTAAAATAAGCCGCTTTGCTATCGGCTGTTCGCAATTGTTTGTAACCATCCCTGTATTCAAATCGTGGTCTGAATTCCAATTTAATGCTGAAATCTGTATTTTCTGAACTTCCTTTTTTAGTTATTTCTGTAGCTGTCAGTATAGAGTCGGCTTCTCTTTGAGTAATCAATTTTTTTTGAACTAATAACCTCGTAAAAGCTGCATTGTCCTGAGCTTTTATTCTTACGACAGGAAGAAAAGCAAATACAGCTAAGAAGTAAAGAATAATCGATTTTTTCATAAATGTATGAAGCAGATTTATGTGTTTTTAAAATTTTAGATTTTTATTTTCTTTTTCAGCAAAATCTTTAATTCGCTTTTCTATTTCATAAAAAGTAACAATGGCTTTTTCTCCGGTAGAAGTCAAACGGGCACCGCCACCGCCTTTTCCGCCTAATATTTTTTCTACTAAAGGACTTCCGGCTCGCTGATTCATTTCCTTTACCAGTTGCCAGGCTTGCCGATAAGCCATTTTCATTTCTTTGGCGGCATTAGTAATGGAACCCGTTTTTCGAATGTTTTCTAAAAGCCAGATTTTTCCAATTCCCAGAAAAGGACCTTCTGTTTCTTCTATCCAAAGACGAACTTCTATTTTATATTTTTTATTGGCCATGGTTATGTTTTTTAAAACACAGTGTAAAAATAAGTATTTTTACGTATAAAAATACGTAACTATGATTTTTTTTATTCTAAATAAAATAATTTTTATAGCCCGTACAATAAACGTAAATTTGCGACCTCATAATTTTATTTACTAAAACTTAGAAACTTAGCTACTTTATAGCTTAGCAACTCGAAAAATGAAATACAATCCGAACGAAATCGAAGCCAGATGGCAACAATACTGGGCTGACAATAAAACTTTTGCAGCCGAAAATAATTCAGCTAAACCAAAACATTACGTTTTAGATATGTTTCCTTATCCGTCGGGAGCGGGATTACACGTAGGACATCCGCTGGGATATATTGCTTCGGATGTGTATTCCAGATATAAAAGACATCAGGGTTTTAATGTGTTGCACCCCATGGGTTATGACAGTTTTGGACTGCCGGCCGAACAATATGCGATTCAAACCGGACAACGTCCGGAAGATACCACCCGAGTGAATATTGACGGAGGAGTGGATAAAGAAGGAAACCAAATTGCAGGTTACCGTAAGCAATTGGATAAAATCGGTTTTTCATTTGATTGGGACAGAGAAGTGCGCACATCAAATCCGGATTATTACAAGCATACGCAGTGGATTTTTATCCAATTATTCAATTCCTGGTACAATAAAGAAACGGATAAAGCAGAGGATATTTCGACTTTGATTGCCATTTTCGAGACAGCAGGAAATTCAAGCGTAAATGCAGTTTGCGATGATAACATCGAAGCTTTTACGGCTGCTGAGTGGAACGCTTTCGCAAAAGATACTCAGGAGAAAATTCTGTTGAAATACCGATTGACTTATTTGGCAGAAACGGAAGTAAACTGGTGTCCGGGATTGGGAACGGTTTTAGCCAATGACGAAATCGTAAACGGTGTTTCAGAACGTGGCGGATTCCCTGTGGTGCGTAAAAAAATGACGCAATGGAGTATGCGAATTTCGGCTTATGCAGAGCGTTTATTGCAAGGGTTGAACGATATTGACTGGAGCGAATCGATTAAAGAATCACAAAGAAACTGGATTGGAAAATCGGTTGGAGCGATGGTGACATTCCCCATCCTATCCTTCCCCGAAGGGGAAGAGAACTTGGAGTCTAATTCAACTTTAGGTTACATGACTGGAGGAAATAATTCTCATTTATTACTCGAAAGAGCCAAAGAAATGAGAAATAATCCAACTGAAGCAGAAAAAGTATTGTGGTTAAATTTGAAATCTAAAGCATTAGATTATAAATTTAGACAACAACATTTAATTGATGATTATATAGTTGATTTTGTTTGTCTTTCTAGAAAACTAGTGATTGAAGTAGATGGAGAAATTCATGATTTACAGCAAGAAGCGGATGCTGAAAGAACAAAGGTACTGAAAGAAAAAGGCTTTAAAGTAATCCGATTTAATAACAAAGAGATTTTAAATAATATTGATAGTGTTCTAAATATTATCACACACGAATTACGCAATGCGATAGTTCCCCCTTCGGGGGCTAGGGGGATTACGGTTTTCACTACTCGTCCTGACACTATTTTCGGAGTGACCTTTATGACTTTGGCACCGGAGCATGAATTGGTAACTCAAATCACAACTGCTGAACAAAAAGCGGCTGTTGAGGCCTATATCAAAAAAACGGCTAAACGTTCTGAAAGAGAGCGTATGGCGGATGTAAAAACCATTTCGGGAGTATTTACAGGTGCTTATGCCGAACATCCGTTTACTAAAGAACCTATTCCGGTTTGGATTGGGGATTACGTTTTAGCGGGTTATGGAACAGGAGCTGTAATGGCGGTTCCTTGCGGAGACGAAAGAGATTATGCTTTTGCTAATTTCTTCAAAGGAACTAACGGAATGCCGGAAATTAAAAATATATTCCTCCCCAACCCCTCCAAAGGAGGGGCTTTGCAAGAGGATAAAGCAAATGCAGGCTCCCCTCCTTCGGAGGGGCTGGGGGAGGAAAGTGCTTTTTCAGCCAAAGAAGGTTTTGTTTTACAAAACTCCGATTTCTTGAACGGAATGGGTTACAAAGACGGAACTCAAAAAGTAATTGCCGAATTAGAAAAATTAGGTCAGGGTTACGGAAAAATCAATTACCGTTTGCGTGATGCGGTTTTCTCCCGTCAAAGATATTGGGGAGAGCCATTTCCGGTGTATTATGTGAATGGTTTGCCACAAATGATTGATGCACAACATTTGCCCATTATTTTACCGGAAGTTGAGAAATATTTACCAACAGAAGATGGTTTGCCTCCGTTAGGAAACGCTACTGTTTGGGCTTGGGATTCTGAAAAGTTGTCGGTTGTGAGTTGTGAGTTGATAGATCATGTGACTGTTTTTCCATTAGAATTGAATACGATGCCGGGTTGGGCAGGAAGTTCCTGGTATTGGATGCGTTATATGGATGCACATAATGATACTGAATTTGCTTCTGCAGAAGCTTTGAAATATTGGGAATCGGTGGATTTATACATTGGTGGAAGCGAGCACGCAACCGGACACTTATTGTATTCTCGTTTTTGGAATAAATTCTTAAAAGACAAAGGTTTTGCGCCAACAGAAGAACCCTTCAAAAAACTGATCAATCAGGGGATGATTTTAGGGACGAGTGCTTTTGTTCAGGGTGTTTGGGTTGAAATAAGTTATCGTTCTGCAAAAAGAGATTTTGCTGAAGAGGATGAAGATTATATTTCAGTTGATTTTCCTCGTCCTTTTTTTATTGGGATTTCAAAGAATGTTTTCGGTTCAAAGGAGTTTCAAATGGATGAATATGGAATTGTAGATAACGATGTTTTAAATAAATTAATCAGTGAAAAGTTCCCGAAATTAAAATTTATAAATGAAGAAGAAAATTTATTAGATGAATGTTACGATTATAGATGTTCAGTAGTAAAACCTCATACTGATGTGAATTTTGTAAATGCGTCTGATGAATTGAATGTTGATGCTTTTAAAAATTGGAGAGAAGAATATTATACAGCAGAATTCATTTATGAGGGAGATGGTAGATTTATTGTAGGTCGCGAAGTTGAAAAAATGTCGAAATCGAAATACAATGTAGTCACTCCTGACAATATTTGTACAGAATACGGTGCAGATACTTTGCGTTTGTACGAAATGTTTTTAGGTCCCTTGGAACAGGCAAAACCTTGGAATACGGCTGGTATTTCGGGAGTTTTTGGATTCCTGAAAAAATTATGGCGTTTGTATTTTGATGACAATGGTTTGATTGTTACCAATGACGAGCCAACAAAAGACAACCTGAAAAGCTTACATAAAACCATTAAGAAAGTTTCAGAAGATATTGAGAATTTCTCTTTCAATACTTCGGTTTCTCAGTTTATGATTTGTGTGAATGAATTATCGGCTCAAAATTGTCATTCTCGTGCTATTTTAGAACCATTGGCTGTTGTGATTTCGTCTTATGCGCCACATATAGCAGAAGAATTGTGGTCTCAATTAGGACATGAAGGTTCTATTGCAACTGTTCCTTTTCCAAAATTCGAAGAAAAACATTTGGTAGAATCAGAGAAAGAATATCCGGTTTCCTTCAACGGAAAAATGCGATTCACTATCAAATTGCCTTTGGATTTGACCAAAGAACAAATTGAGGAAATCGTAATGAATGACGAAAGAACTCAAAAACAATTAGATGGCAGAACGCCAAATAAGGTGATTATTGTTCCGGGGAAAATCATCAATCTTGTAGGTTAGAATAAATTCCAATATCTTAAATTCCAAATTCCAATTGTTACACTGAGCTTGTCGAAGTGTAATTGGGGTTTGGAATTTTGTTTTTGAAATGGCAATTTAATACATTTTTAACAGCTGTCAAACTGACATTTTTTTAATTTGGTGTATAATTTGCTGTTTGTTTAGGAAAACAAAACTAAAACGATTAAAATATGGGAAGTGGTTATTTAATTCTGGCGGGAGTGATCATGCTCTTTAGCTGGTTAGTAAGTTCGAGATTAAAAAGCAAGTTTGAGCATTATTCGCAGTTGCATTTGCAAAACAATATGAGTGGTGCAGAGATTGCTACCAAAATGCTACACGATAACGGGATCTATGATGTAAAGGTAATTTCGACTCCGGGACGATTGACTGATCATTACAATCCGGTGGATAAAACAGTAAATTTAAGTGAGGCGGTCTACAATGAGCGTAATGCGGCTGCCGCAGCTGTGGCAGCTCACGAATGTGGTCATGCGGTTCAGCACGCCGTGGGTTATGAATGGCTCACTATGCGTTCTAAACTGGTTCCGTTTGTTAATGTAGCTTCGAATTTTATGCAGTGGATATTATTAGCCGGGATTATTATGCTGGAAACGTTTCCGGGGCTGTTGCTCTTTGGAATTATCCTGTTTGCGGCGACTACTTTGTTTTCGATTGTTACTTTGCCTGTAGAATATGATGCCAGTAATCGTGCTCTGGCCTGGCTTAAAACAAAAAACATGCTTAATCCTGCTGAATATGCCGGAGCAGAAGATTCGTTAAAATGGGCAGCACGTACTTATCTGGTAGCTGCCATAGGTTCTATAGCAACCTTATTGTACTATCTTTCCATTTATATGGGAGGAAACAGGAGGGATTAAGGAATTCAATAGCAATAGCGGTTTCAAAAATCAATTTCAAAATATAAAATCCAAATTCCAATAATTAGTGATTAATTGGAATTTGGATTTTTATTTTTCTGAATTTAAAAATTACTATTGAATCTTTATTCCGGCATGTTTTGTTGCTGCCACTCTATCAGAACGGCTACCTGAGCGTCAGTCAAAGGAGGTTTTTTATTTACAGGAGGCATAAATTTACGATCATCCTGCGGCAGTCTCACGCGCGAAATGATAGCGTCAATATTTTCTTTTACATGTTCATAGCTGTCAAAAGCTTCTTTTTTTCCTTGTGGCGGAATGTGGCATGGCGTACAGCTATTTTCAATAAGAGGTTTGATATCGCTGCTATAACTTATCTTTTTAATATCAACATATCCTGAATTGTTTTTTTGGACGCTGCTGCAATTGATAAACAGCATAGATAATGGCAGTATTAGCATAATGAGCTGAATTTTTCTTTTCATTGTTTGAGTTAATTTTTGGTTGTTAATCAAAAATACTTAAAAAACGAATCGGAGAGCAATAAAATAAAAAAGCCATCTCAAAAAAAATGAGATGGCCTTGTGTTATATTGTGTCCGTATGATTACTTCGCTTTATTAGCTTCAGCAATGTATTTTTCTAATGCCATGGTCATAGAAGGTGTGCCCGGTGCAGGAGCAAGAATATCAATTCTTAATCCGTGGTCTAAAGCTTCTTTTTGAGTAGTGCTTCCAAAAACAGCAATTCTGGTATTGTTTTGCTTGAAATCCGGGAAGTTTTTATATAATGATTTAATTCCTGTTGGGCTAAAGAAAGCCAGAACATCATAATAAACATCTGCTAAATCAGATAAATCACTCATTACTGTTCTGTAGAAAGTGGCCTGAGTCCAGTCTACTTTCAGGTTGTCTAAAGTAATTGGAGCGTCAGCATTTAGCTGATCTGAGGCTGGTAACAGGAATTTTTCGTCTTTGTATTTTTTAATCAAAGGAGATAAGTCGGCAAAATCTTTTGCTCCAACATAAATTTTACGTTTTCTGTATACTACGTATTTTTGAAGGTAAAAAGCTACTGCTTCCGATTGACAAAAATATTTTAAACCTTCCGGGATTTTAAAACGCATTTCTTCCGCCACTCTAAAAAAGTGGTCAACAGCATTTCTACTGGTTAAAATAATAGCAGAAAAATTGTTGAGATCAATTTTTTGAAGTCTAATTTCTTTTGCGCTAACTCCTTCTATGTGTATAAAAGGGCGGAAATCAATTTTGATTTTATGTTTTTGTTGGAGTTCAAAGTAAGGTGAATTCTCTACTTTAGGCTCTGGTTGCGATACCAAAATTGTTTTGACTTTCATATTTTAACATTTTCTAAGCGCTCCCTTTTGTAAACAAATAATACATGAAAAAATAGGGAGCTATTTCGAGAGTGCAAAGATATAAAATAAAATAAAACAACTTACTGAATATTAATTTTTGATATTTTTTTATTGAAATAGAATAAGTCAGAACGCTTAGCATAAGTATTACGGCGATTATTGCTATAGGAATATTCTGTGAAACAGTGTTGTAGTAGAATAATATAATATTCACAGGTAAAATAATAATACCAATATAAGTGCGATAAGTGATTTTCTGAAGGTTAAATTGCTCTACAAATTCTTCAATATTGAAAGTTGTCGCAATGATTTTTTCGACTAAAAACTTTGATAAAATGAAAAAGATAAGAAAAGTGATAATCTGAATATAAAGTAACCAGTCCGTTTTTGAAGCATATCCAAAAATGCTTAAAGAAATCTGAATAAAAAAAGCAAAAGAAATCACCTGTACAAAAAATAAGGAGATGGTAAAGCTGCTTTTTAACTGGCTGCTGTCACGATACACTTTAGAATATTTATCCGAGAAGATGAGATTGATAAAATCGCCAAATCGATTTCCGTAAGCCGATTTAGTGAATGCAATAATAGCAAAAGCCAAAACAAATAAAAGGGTAGCCCAGTCTTTGTTTTCGGTGATTCTCGGATGTAAGAGGTAGTCTGTCATAGCGAAAGCAAAATTAGTAAAATTTTATATCAATATTTTTATTATAATATTATTATGAATCAAATGCTATAAAAAGGTTACTTTTGCGTTGAAATTTCCAGAAATATGAATAATTGTATTGTTATAATTCCAACCTATAACGAAATTGAGAATATCGAAAGTATCATTAGAGCGGTACTTTCACAACACAAGATTTTTCACGTTCTTATAGTGGATGATAATTCTCCAGATCATACGGCTGATAAGGTTCGGTTATTACAAACTGAATTTGAAGGACGCTTATTTCTAGAAAACAGAAAGCAAAAATCAGGTTTAGGAACCGCTTATGTACATGGTTTTAAATGGGCTCTGGCTCATGATTATGAATTCATTTTTGAGATGGATGCTGATTTTTCACATAATCCAAATGATTTAGAAAAATTATACAATGCCTGTCATTTTGGAGATGCTGATTTAGCCATTGGCTCCCGTTATGTTACAGGTGTAAATGTCGTGAACTGGCCGCTGAGCCGTGTGTTAATGTCATATTTTGCGTCGGTTTATGTACGAATGATTACCGGGATGATGATTCATGATGCTACGGCTGGTTTTGTTTGTTATAAACGGTCTGTTTTGGAGAAAATAAATCTGGATAAGATAAAATTCGTGGGTTATGCTTTTCAGATAGAGATGAAATACCGTACTTTTTGTAATAAATTCAATATTGCCGAAGTGCCCATTATTTTTACAGACAGAACCAAAGGACAGTCTAAAATGAGTAATTCCATAATAGTAGAAGCTGTTTTTGGAGTGATTTCGCTTCGGTTAAAAAAATTAGTTAACAGATTATAATATAATGACAATGAACAGGGTTTTAATTAAGAATGCCAAAATAGTAAATGAAGGAGTAATTTTTGAAGGCGATGTATTAATTGAGAATGACTTAATTGTTGAGATTTCAGAAAGCATTAGTGCCAAATCATCCGATTGTAAAATTATAGACGCCGAAGGGAATTATTTAATTCCGGGTGCTATTGATGATCAGGTGCATTTTAGAGAGCCGGGTTTAACACATAAAGGTGATATTGAATCAGAGTCCCGTGCAGCTGTTGCCGGAGGGATTACTTCTTTTATAGAACAACCTAATACGGTGCCTAATGCAGTTACTCAGGAAATTTTAGAGGAGAAATACCAATTAGCAGCCCAAAAATCGTATGCGAATTATTCGTTTATGATGGGAGCTACTAATGATAATTTAGAAGAAGTTTTGAAAACGAATCCTAAAAATGTTGCCGGAATTAAGATATTTTTAGGTTCGTCAACAGGAAATATGCTGGTGGATAATGAAGCTACGCTGGAAAAAATATTTTCAAGTACGCCGCTTTTAATTGCTGTGCACTGTGAAGATGAAGCCACTATCAGAGCCAATACTGAAAAATATATTGCGGAATATGGTGATGATGTTCCGGTAACTGTTCATCATTTAATAAGAAGCGAAGAAGCCTGTTATTTGTCTTCTTCAAAAGCAATTGAACTGGCTAAAAAAACAGGAGCCCGTTTGCATATTTTTCACTTGTCTACCGCTAAAGAAATGGATTTGTTTACCAACAAAATTCCATTAGAAGAAAAGAAAATTACTGCTGAGGTATGTGTGCATCATTTATGGTTTACCAATGATGATTATGCAACCAAAGGCAATTTTATTAAATGGAATCCGGCGGTAAAAACAGCTCATGACCGAGAAGCGCTGTGGAAAGCTTTGAATGATGACAGGATTGATGTGATTGCTACTGATCATGCACCGCACACACTGGAAGAGAAAAAGCAGCCTTATTTAAAAGCACCATCCGGAGGACCATTAGTGCAGCATGCAGTTGTAGCTATGTTTGAGGCATACCATCAGGGTAAAATCAGCATTGAGAAAATTGTGGAAAAAATGTGTCACAATCCGGCTAAGATTTTCAAAATAGAAAAACGAGGTTTTATTAAAGAAGGATATTATGCCGATTTAGTAATTGTAAATTCCGGTTTGCCATGGGGAGTGAAAAAAGAAAATATTTTTGCTAAATGCGGATGGTCTCCATTTGAAGGCTATACTTTTAAATCGAGAATTACCCATACTTTTGTCAACGGACAATTAGTTTACAATGCTTTTAAAGTAAAAGATATTCGTGCTGGAAAAAGACTATTATTTGAAAGATAAGTCATGAAAAAAACGGTTTCATTTTTAGTAATTATACTATTGTTTTTTAGCTGTAAAGAAGAAGGTGTTCAGAAACCCGATTCGCTTATAGATAAAGAAGTAATGGAGAATATTATATATGATTTATCGCTTTTGGAAGCTATAAAATACAATGATCCCAATACTACTGAAAATTATAAAGTAAATCCTAAGGAGTTTATTTTCAGAAAATATAAAGTAGACAGCGTACAATTTGCACAAAACAACATTTATTATGCGTCTAAATATGACGATTATAAAGAAATGTACGACAGTGTAATTAAGCGTATAGAAAGAAAAAAAATAGTTTTAGATTCCCTGATTAAAAAAGAAGCCAAAAAAGATTCGCTGATTGCTGTAAAAAAGAAACGATTGGATTCTATTGCTGAAGTAAAAAAAGTGGCTTTGGCTAAAAAAGATTCGTTACAGAAAATCAGAAAAAAAGACAGTTTAAAATTAGTAAAGAAAAAAACGGAAAAATCGAAATCAACTTCTAAAGCAATAAAAGCTACGGTAATCAAAAATGGTGTTAAAATTAATTAACGCTGAAATTTTCTTTAATGTACTGGTGTACATCTGAAAAAGTAACATTTATTGCATTTTTAATTTTTGTGTTAGAAAAAGTAGTTTTACTTAAAAAAGAACGTACCGTATGTTTGGATAAATTATTGGTTCTTCCCGAAAAAAGACTTAAAAACCAGTGCAGTCGCCAGGTTATTTCCATCATATAAGGCTTAGCTTCAATGCTGGGCCTTTTTGCTTTTACACTGTCTGCAATGGTATTAAAAAGATCCTGAAAAACAACATTTTCAGAAATCAGAATATAACGTTCATTCTTGATAGTACTTTGCATTAATTGCTCCATAATCTGTACTACATCACTAACGGCAACAAATCCGGTGGTTCCTTTGGTATAAAACAATAATCCGGAAGCTATTTTTTTAATCAGTTGCCCGCTGCCCTGATCTTCAAATCCGGGTCCTAAAATTACTCCTGGATTGACGATAATTACGTTTAATCCTTCTTGCTGACCGCGCCAGATTTCCATTTCGGCACCATATTTTGAAATCGCATAATCATTATGATGTTTCTCAGGATTCCATTCTGTTTCTTCTGTGATAATGGTCTCGTGTGGGGCTAAATCACCAAGAGCAGCTACAGAACTGACATAGCATAGCTTCTGAACACCTTTAGCAAGGCAGAAATTAACAATATTAGCAGTGCCTTCAATATTTGTTTTTCGAAGTAAGTCCTCATCTCTGGGATCAAAAGAAATTATTGCGGCACAATGATAGACTTTGGTAATATTAATAAAAGCATGTTCTAACGAAGGAATATCAATAATGTCTGCCTGAACCCACTCTATAGCGTCAAACAGTGCTGATTTATTGTAATGTTCAAACAGCGCTTTTGTCTTTTTAATATTATTTTGCTTTCGATAAATAGCACGAACTTTTTCTCCATTTTCAATTAAATGAAGCAATAAATGCGCGCCTACTAAACCTGTTCCTCCTGTAACTAAAATCATAAATACAAATGTAACAATTTATCAATTTTATAAGGCAACAATTAGTATTTTAGATTTTTTTTCAAATTGGTACATTTTCAAATTTTCAAATTGTGTAATTAAAGTTATCTTTGCGCACTCGAAGCCTGAAAGGCTGAACAGATGAAGTAAATTGATTAAAAAAGATGAAAAATTTTATTGAAGAAGTAACTTGGAGAGGAATGCTCCACGATGTTATGCCGGGCACAGAAGAACATTTGATGGAACAAATGCGTGTGGCGTATGTGGGAATTGACCCAACTGCAGATTCATTACATATAGGACACTTAGTTGGCGTAATGTTGTTGAAACATTTTCAACTTGCGGGGCATAAACCTTTAGCTTTAGTAGGTGGAGCAACCGGAATGATTGGAGATCCGTCAGGAAAGTCTAACGAAAGAAATTTACTGGACGAAGCTACTTTGCGTCACAATCAGGAAGCGATAAAAGGACAATTGGCTCGTTTTTTAGATTTTACTTCAGATGCTCCAAATGCCGCTCAGTTGGTAAACAATTACGATTGGATGAAGAATTTTTCATTTCTGGAATTCATTCGCGATGTGGGGAAACACATTACTGTAAACTACATGATGGCTAAAGATTCTGTAAAGAAACGTTTGTCTTCTGAAGCTGCCGAAGGAATGTCGTTCACGGAATTTACGTATCAACTGGTTCAGGGTTATGATTTCCTGCATTTGTACAGAGATAAAAGTTGTACGTTGCAAATGGGAGGAAGCGACCAATGGGGAAATATCACTACCGGAACTGAATTAGTGCGCCGAATTGCCAGCGGAAAAGCCTATGCCTTAACTTGTCCGTTGATTACTAAAGCCGACGGAACTAAATTCGGAAAATCCGAAGGAGGAAATATCTGGTTGGATGCAGCAAGAACTTCGCCTTATAAATTTTACCAATATTGGTTAAACACTTCAGATATTGATGCTGAAAAATATATTAAAATCTTTACTTTTTTATCGAAAGAGGAAATCGAAGATTTAACAGAGCAACACAGAGAAGCGCCGCATTTTCGATTGTTACAGAAGCGTTTAGCTGAAGAAATTACAATTATGGTTCATTCGAAGGAAGATTTAGAAAATGCTGTAAAAGCATCGGGAATTTTGTTTGGAAATTCGAATGCTGAAGATTTAAAACAATTAGATTCGGCTACTTTTTTGGAAGTTTTTGATGGTGTTCCGCAAGCTGAAATTGCAAGAACTGAAATTGCAACCGGAATTAATATTGTGGATGTTTTAAACGAAAAGACCGGATTTTTAAAATCCAATGGTGAAGCCAGACGCGCTTTGACTGCTAATTCTATTTCGGTAAACAGAGAAAAAGTGAAAGAAGATTTTGTGCTTTCAAACAATGATTTAATCAATAATCAATTTGTATTATTACAAAGCGGGAAGAAAAATTATTTTGTGGTAAGAGTAGTTTAATTAGTAAAATAATTAACTAAAATTATATTTAAATTCAAAAACCTGATGACATAATGTTGTCAGGTTTTTGCGTTTTAACAGATGTTCTCTACTTTTGAGTTTTTAACCTTATTATTTTATAAAGGAACTTTTATTTTGATTGTATGAGAATAAAACAAATCTGGTCTTCTTTAGTTCCTTTCTTAACCATGTATTGCTGGTGCTTTTCAGGACTAAATGCACAAAATCTCTTTTTTGAAAAAATTACCGGCAGGGAAGTCAATCCTGTAACGCAAATCCATGGTATTGCTAAAGATTCTGTAGGTTACATCTGGATTGGGAGCTGGAATGGTGTTTATCGCTATGATGGTAAAACATTTGACTTTTTTTATCACATTCCTAATGATAAAACCTCGCTGCCTAATAATAGGATTCGCAATATTATTTCAGATCAAAAAAGGGGACTTTGGTTTCTGACATTTGATAATAAATATGTCAAATTTGATTATCAGCTAAATACTTTTAAAGTAATTGCTGATGATAAAGTACCTGAAATTTTAGTTGAAAAACTAAGCAGTAATGCCAATCAGCTCCATAAAAATCGAATTGTAAACGGAAAGAGCTATTTTTTATCCTTACACCAGTTTACGTCTCAGGATGTCAAAGCCGGCGAGAAATATGTTTATAAAGCTAATATCAATCATCCGGGACAGTTAGTAGATGATTATATTACCGATTTTTTTATAGATAATCAAAATACAATCTGGCTGGGTACCAGAGGCGGAGATGTTTACAAGGCAAATCCGAACCGGAATCCTTTCGAATTGCATTACAGTTTTAGAAAAGACAGTGGAAACTCTAGATTTTCTATTGTCAAAGCAGTATTAAAAGTAGCAGGAAAGATCTGGTTAGGAACTGATGATGGAATTTTAATTTACAATAAGGAAGAGCTTGATAACAGCCATCCTTTTTATAAATCGGGCAGCCGGATAAAATTTGTACGTACTTTATTAAAAGATGATAAAGGAGGAATCTGGATAGGAGGAATCAACGGATTAGAATATTACGATCCAAAAACCAACCGTTGTAAATGGATTATTAATAAAGATTTATGTCCGGATCTGAGCACTTGGTCTGTGTATGCGCTGGAGGCATCAGGAAGTAATTATCTATGGGTTGGACTTTATAATGGTATTGCCCGGGTACATTTAACAAGTAAGGCTATTGATTTTATTGACCTGACAGATAAAATCAATAATCACAGTGTCATGGATATTTTATCGGTTGATGATCGTCAACTCTGGCTGGCTACAGAGGGAAATGGAGTGATCCTGCTGAAAATAGATAGTAAAGGGAAAGTATATGACGAAATACAATTGAATACTTTTCAGAAGAATGTTAAAAACACTATTTCAGGCAATATTATTTATGCTTTACATCAGGATAAAAACCGAAACATATGGGTGGGTACCAGTGAGGGGCTGAATAAAATAGATGTTAGAAGCAATCCGATGCGAATTGAGAAAGTACAACTGCACTCGGAAACACCTAATTCTTATATTTCTTCCATTACAGATGATGCAAAAGGAAATTTGTGGATTGCTCATAAAAAGGGAATTTCAATGGTTGATCTGGTTTCGAATAAAATTTCTAATTTTCATAAAGAAGATCAGTTTGGCTCATGGACTTTTTCTGAAAGAGCTTTTTATAAGGATACGGTAAATCAGAAAATATATTTTGGTGATAAAAATGGTTATCTGGCATTTAATCCGTCGGAAATAAAAACCGTTGTAAATAATAATAAACTCATTTTTAAAACCCTGTATCTCTCGGATGAGAAAGTGATTCCGATGGATACTGTAAAAGGAAGGGATGTTTTAACTAAGGATTTGTCGCAAACGGAATCTATTCATCTCGAATATGAAAATCGGAATTTTGCAATTGAATTAGCTTCTTTAAATTACAATCGTACCAATAAAGAGGTTTATGAATATATTTTAGAAGGGTATGATGATAAATGGATTAAGACCACAAATAGTAAAATAACGTATAATAAAGTACCTCCGGGAACTTATGTTTTTAAAGCCCGCCTGCTGTCGTCTGATAATACAAAGTCACCGCTCAGAGCATTAAAAATACACGTTGAGGCTCCATGGTATGATACCTGGCTGGCCAGAATTTTATTTTCAGTTTTGATAATTGGTATTGTTTACTGGATTATCAAAGGAATATTGTACCGTGAACGGTTAAAAAACGAAATTAAATCCGAACGGCTAAATGCCGAAAAACAACAAGAATTAAACAGAGAAAAGCTGGAATTCTTTACTAATATTTCCCATGATTTAAAAACACCGTTGACACTGATAGTTGATCCTTTAAAACGTATTCAGGACAATACATTGGCTCCCGGAGATAAGGAAGTTTATTTTTCAATTGTCAATAGAAATATCAGTTATCTGAGTAAGCTGATAGCTCAGATTTTGGATTTTAGAAAATCCGAAACCGGAAAATTAAAAAGCAATCCTACGGTTCAGGATTTTAATGTGTTCATAGAAAGCTGTTACAATACGTTCAAATTTATTTCGACAAAGCGAAATATTGCGCTGCAATTGCATACTTCCGAGAAAACATTGCCTTGTTATCTGGATTTTGAAAAAACAGAGCAAATTATTACCAATATTGTTTCCAATGCTTTTAAATACACACCTGATGGCGGAAAAGTAACTATTTCGGTAACGCATAATACTGTCGCAGCGACTATTGATATTGTAATTGAAGACAATGGTATCGGAATCGAGGAATCGGAGTTGGAGAAAATTTTCGAGCCTTTTAATAATGTGGGACCAAGTCCGTATTATGGGTATTCATCGGGTATTGGTTTGTCGCTAACCAGAAATCTGGTGCACTTTTTAAATGGAACTATAAACATTGAGAGTGTGTTGAATAAAGGGACAAAAGTATTTATCCGCTTACCATTTGTTGCTGCCGCATCAGAGGATGTAGTAGAGCTCGTTCCTGAAAAAACTTTTTTTGAAGATAAATATCCGGTTCAGCCAATTGATGAGCAGCCTTTTGAAGGCGCTAAGCCCACCCTTTTGATTGTGGAAGATAATCCTGATATTCAAACCTATTTGAATAAAGAATTAAGTAAGGATTATATTGTATTTCAGGAGTATGATGGTAAAAAAGGACTAGAAACAGCCATTAAACAAATTCCGGATATTATAGTTTCCGATATTATGATGCCCGAAATGGAAGGTACAGAGCTTTGTAAGGCATTAAAAAGTGATGAAAATACCTGTCACGTTCCGGTTATTTTGTTAACGGCTAAAGGAGCCGACGAAAGCAAAATAGAAGCCTATCATTTAGGTGCCGAAGCTTATGTGATGAAGCCTTTTAATGTGGAGGTGTTAAGGGCTCAAATTAAAAGTGTTTTAGAAAACAGAATCATCCTGCAGAAAAAAATGGCCGGTATTGCAACTATTGAGCAATTGCAGGAAGAAATGCCCAATCAGGATAATGAATTTTTGGAAAAAATAATTCATCTGATTCATCTGAATATGGAAGATGTCGAATTCAATTCGGAAGAATTGGCGAAACTGCTCCATATCAGTTCCAGACAATTGTATCGAAAATTAAAGGGGATATCCGGAAATACCGTGCATGAATTTATTACGAAAGTAAAGATGAATCAGGCCGAAGAATTACTCCGGAATTCCGATTTGAATATTTCGCAAATTGCCTATAAGTTAGGTTTTTCGGAACCGTCTAACTTCTCGCGTACTTTCTCCAAGTATTTTGGCTGTAGTCCTTCGCAGTATGGGAAATAGTTTTTTAAATTTATTAAAATCAATTGTTTAAGCTGTTTTTGCTGTTGGGTGTCCAATAGAGATATGGCAAAATATGATATAAATTGGCAGTATTTGATACTTATAAAAATAACTTTAAGACTAAATTTGTTTTTTCTATTCTGCGATTTTTTAGCAGAAGTCTTTAAGGATTACTAACTTTAGATAAATTAAAATGAGCAGGAAATTATTGTATTGTAAAATCAGTTTATTATTGTTATTTACGAGTAGCATTTTTGCCCAAGAAGTGGATGAAGGGGTAAAATACAATTTCAATTACGAGTGGAAACTAAATGTGGGGGATGTGGATGCCAAAAATCAAGATTATAATGATAAGGAGTGGAAGAGAGTTAATCTGCCTTATGCCTGGAATCAGGAAGAAGCTTTTAAAGTAGATATTACGAGTTTGTCTACAGGTATTGCCTGGTATCGCAAGACATTTCAGCTTCCTGCAGAAGCAAAAAATCAAAAGGTTTTTATCGAGTTTGAAGGTGTTCGCCAAATGGGAGAAGTTTATGTAAACGGAAATTTTGTGGGACGTCATGAAAATGGTGCTATGGCTTTTGGTTTCGATATTACCTCTTTCTTAAATCCGTATCCACAAGAAAATGTGATCGCAGTAAAGACAGATAATGATTGGAAATACAGAGAAAAATCATCCAACTCACCTTATCAATGGAATGATAAAAATTTTAATGCTAATTACGGAGGTATTCCAAAAAACGTATTCTTACATATAAAATCAAAAGTGTACCAGACCTTGCCTTTATTTTCCGGTTTAGGTACAACCGGAACCTATGTTTATGCAAGTAATTTTGACATTGAAAATAAGAAAGCGACAATCAATATTTCTTCTCAGGTTAAAAATGAAAATGCATCATCTGTAAAAGCACAGCTTAAAGTTAATGTTGCCGATATGGATGGGAAGATTGTAGCCACTTTTACAGGAGAAACTATTACAATTGCTCCCAATGCGGTACAGGATTTAAAAGCATCTAAAGCATTAACTGGTTTAAATTTCTGGAGTTGGGGTTACGGGTATTTATATAATGTAAAAAGCGAATTAATAGTAGATAACAAAGTAGTTGATAACGTAACTATTCGTACCGGATTCCGTAAAACAAAGTTTGAAAAAGGGAAAATATGGCTCAATGACCGTGTGATTATGATGCATGGTTATGCTCAGCGTACCAGTAATGAATGGCCCTCTTTAGGAATGTCTGTTCCTGCGTGGATGAGTGATTACAGCAACAGTCTGATGATTAAAAGCAACGGAAATCTGGTGCGATGGATGCACATTACTCCATGGAAACAGGATGTAGAATCTTGTGACAGAGTAGGTTTAATCCAGGCAATGCCGGCTGGAGATTCTGAAAAGGATGTAACCGGCAGAAGATGGGAACAACGTACTGAATTGATGCGTGATGCTATTATTTACAACCGCAACAACCCGAGTATTTTATTCTATGAATCAGGTAACGAAAGTATTTCTGAAGAACATATGGCTGAGATGAAAGCAATTCGGGATACTTATGATCCTTTTGGCGGACGTGCAATAGGGAGCCGGGAAATGCTGGATAGTCAGGTGGCAGAATATGGAGGAGAAATGCTGTATATTAATAAAAGTGCCAGACTTCCGTTTTGGGCTACTGAATACAGCAGGGATGAAGGTCTCCGTAAATACTGGGATGAATTCACGCCACCATTTCATAAAGAAGGAACAGGAGGGACTAATCATACTAATGTAAATGGTAGTAAAGTAGCTGATGCAAGTCCTTATAATCATAATCAGGATGCTCATGCTATTGAAAGTGTAACGCGTTGGTACGACTACTGGGAAGCACGACCGGGTACCGGAAACAGAGTGAGTTCTGGAGGTGTAAATATTATTTTCTCCGATAGTAATACTCATTTTAGAGGAGCTGAAAATTACAGAAGAAGTGGTGAAGTAGATCCGATACGAATTCCTAAAGATGGTTTTTTTGCTCATCAGGTAATCTGGGACGGATGGGTAGATACTGAGAATCCCGCTGCTCATATTATTGGACATTGGAATTATGATACTAATATTACTAAAAATATAACTGTAGTTTCTACGGCAGATAATGTGGAATTGTTTGTGAATAATAAAAGCCTTGGGAAAGGTGCCAGAACTAAGAATTTCCTTTTTACTTTCAAAAATGTAAAATTTGAAGCCGGGAATATAAAAGCGGTAGGCTACGATCAGAAAGGTAAAAAAGTCTGTGAAGATGTGATTTATACTGCCGGAAAACCTGCTGCGGTTAAATTAAGTCCTATAACAAGACCAGGAGGAACTCTGGCTGACGGAAGTGATATAGCTATTGTTGAAGTTGAAGTGGTAGATGATAAAGGACGTCGCTGTTCCACAGCCTTAAACATGATTGATTTTGATGTTCAGGGTCAGGGAACATTTATCGGAGGGATTGCTCAGGGACCGGATAATTATATCGGGTCTAAAAATCTTCCTGTAGAATGTGGTGTGAACCGGATTATGATTAGAACAAGCAATAAAGAAGGAGAAATTAAAATAAAAGCTACTTCAGCTGATCTTAAAACAGGCGAATTAGTTATAAAAACCATTGCTGTTGAGAATTCAAAGTTAACTAAGAGATTACCTGATGCTAATTTGCCTTCTTATTTAGAAAAAGGTCCAACACCTTTGACTCCTTCATTTAAAAAAACAAGAACTCCAATTGCAATTGTTGGAGTAAAAACAACTTCTAACCAAGCCGATGCAGCTAAAAGTTATGATGATAATGAATTAACAGAATGGTCAAACGATAAAGAAGGCAATCCAAGAATTGAATATGAACTAGAGCGAAAAGCAACGATTAATCAGGTAGTGTTAAAACTTTCCGGATGGAGAAGTAAAAGATATCCAATCCGAATTTTTTCGGATGATAAGGAAATTTATAATGGTACGACTCCTACAAGCTTAGGATATGTCACTTTAGACTGTAAAGCGGTTAAAGGAGAAAAAATAAGAATCGAGCTTGCGGGTATAACAAAAGATGATGGTGATATGAATATTGTAGAAATTACAGGAAAAGTTGATCAGGCCGGATTGAAAGCCGGTGATAAAGCAAATGGTCAATTAAAAATAGTGGAAGTTGAATTTTATGAAGCGGTTAATTAGTTCGTTTTTTTAGCGAAATGAAAGCAGAAGTTTATAATTTGTTATAAATGGTTTAGTCAAATTTTTTTGAAAAGTCTATCGAAATTTTTTTAAATGGAGATAGACTTTTTTTAATTGTTTACAGTATACTACTGCTTTATGGATTCAGGAAGTGCCCGAATTTGCTAAATCTTTTTACAAGTGTTTTTGTTTTTTTAGAAGAATTGAATATTATAATTTGGATAATTGATGTTTTTAAATTGATTACGTTCACAAATAGTTTTGGCAGGTTTTGATAACTATTGGCAATTATTGATACGTTGATAAGCCTATGTAATATCTAAGTTTGTTTTATTATTAACCAACCAAAATTATTTATGAATAGAAAATTACTTAAAAACAATCTTCTATGGGGGATTGTTATCGTCTTCTTTTTAGGGACTTTTAATGATGCGATAGCTCAGAATTATTCCTGGGTGGGCGCAGCTTCTTCTGATTTTTCAACTTTTGAAAATTGGAATCCTGTACCATCGGCTTTTACTGCTTCTGATGTGTTTACTATTACTGCTACAGCTAATAATGACAGTCAGATAACCAATTCGGCTGCTATTAATTGCAGGCAGATTACCATAGGTAAAGGGGTAACTTTTAATGCGACACAAAATATCACGACACCAAGTGCTGCTACTACTTCGGTTAATGGAACATTAAATATTAATACAGCTACAGTTAATAGTGCGAAATTTTATGTTGGAAATTCATCAGCCTCGCCTGGTATTGTAAATGTGAATGCAGGTGCTAATTTAATTGGAAATAACGTATGGAGATTAGGTCTTGCTTCCTCAGGTACAATTAATATTAACGGGGGTACATTGACTTTAGGTTCTGCAGGAAGTTTAACCTTAGGTTATAGTAGCAATAGTACAGGTGTTATCAATATTAATTCAGGAACGTTAAATGTAAATTATACTTCTTTTTCATCATTATCCATCAATACTACCGGTTCTGTTACAATTGATGCCGGAAGTATGCGCATTCCTGGTGATCAAACAATGGCGGTTCAGGCGTTGGTTGATGCTAATAAGATAAAAGCATCGGGAATGGCGCTGGCAGCAGGAAAACCAATTTCAGGTAAATATGATTCCGAAACCAATACTACCACAGTTATTGCTGGTACATTTATAAATAATCCTCCTATAGCGGTTGCAGATGCATTTACAGTAGCTCTCAATGGAATGGCAACGAGTTTAGACAATGGACAAACATCTGTATTGGCTAATGATAACGATATTGAGAATAATGTTTTAAGCGCTGTTTTAGTTAATAGTCCGGTTAATGGAACTTTAATTTTAAATTCGGATGGAACCTTTAGTTATGTTCATAATGGATCTGATACAATAACAGATAGTTTTTCTTATAAAACCAATGATGGAACATCTGATAGTAATATTGTGAATGTGACTATTACAATATCTCATATTCCAAGTCCAAATGGTTTAAGTTACAGTACACCAAATATATTTACAAAAGGTATATTCAAAGCATTAAATCCGACAGTAAGCGGAGGAGCGGTTGCTTCCTACAGCGTTAGTCCAAATTTGCCGGCAGGTATAAGTCTGAATACTAAAACAGGAATTATTAGCGGAACTTCAAGAAGTGTTTCGGCTGAAAATGAGTACACGATTACTGCTACTAATATAGCAGGCAGTACTACTGCTAAAATAGCTATTGCTGTAAATGATTATCCGGGTGGTTCAATGCCACGACCAATGGAATTTCTGGATAGAGGTTTAGTAGCTCTGGGAATTAAAAATGGTGTTTTTCTTTCCTGGAGAATGGTGGGTAGCGATAACCCGGATGTAGGTTTCAATTTATACAAAAACGGTGCAAAACTAAATACAACACCAATTACGTCATCGACAAATTATGTTGATCCTAGTGGACTGGTTTCCGATGTATACAAAGTAGAAGCAATTTCTTCATCAGGAAATCAAACTTCTCCCGAAGTTACTGTATGGCCGTATGCACCTTCTATTGAACCCGGAAAACCAAATGTAGCAAGATTAGAAATTCCTATACCCGCAGCCCCGGGTCCGGATTATTTTGCAGGAGACATGTCTGTTGGGGATTTAGATGGCGATGGTCAGTATGAGTTGATTTTTGAATGGGAACCTACCACACATCCTGAAAATGCTTATTTAGAAGCGATTGATTTAAAAGGAAATAGTTTGTGGAGAATAAGTTGTGGACCTAATACAACATATAATAGTATTGCTTTTATGGTATATGATCTGGATGGAGATGGAAAAGCGGAAATAGCTTGTAAAACGGGACCAGGAACCAAAGATGGGTTAGGGAATTATTTAAGTAAAGGTCCTGCAGCAACTGATGATGATGCTATGATTATACCTAGAATTTCGGGACATTTAATGGAAGACCCTTCGTATATGACTGTTTTTAATGGACAAACAGGAGCCGAAATGGCCACAGTAAATTATCCTATTTCTATAGGTTTAAGAGAAGATCACGAAGCGACTTGGGAAGATAATTATGGCAAAAGAGCACAGTCTATAAAATCAGCAGTTTTGTACGACAAGGACAAAGGTCCGTTATTGGTTTTCTGTCGTGGAATATATTCCAGAATTGCTATGGGAGCCTATACCTGGGATGGTAATAATTTAAAACAGGAATGGGAATTTGATAGTGATAAATTAGCTGAACCTGAGAGAACTTTATATAGAGGAGAAGGAAATCATGGTGTAACTGTTGCAGATGTTGATGGTGACGGATCGGATGAATTGATGTATGGTGCCTGTGCGATTGATAATGATGGGAAAGGTCTGTATGCAACCGGAAGAGGTCATGGTGATGCACATGCTGTAGGAGATTTAGATCCGGACAGACCGGGTATGGAATATTTTCAACCTCATGAAAATGCTACTTACGGAGTATCATTTCGTGATGCCGCCACCGGAGAAATTATTTGGGAAATCCTAAGTCCCGCAGATGTAGGAAGAGCATGGGCAGCCGACATTACAGCCGATAATCCGGGTTTTGAAATATCTGTAGTGGGTGATTATATTGATAATGGCAAAGACGATCAAAGTTCTGTATTTGATGTAAAAGGAAATCCTTTAACTTATAATTACAATTCTTATTATCAGCCCGTTTATTTTGATGGTGATATTCAACGCGAATTAAGAAATAATACAGGAATTGATGATGTTAATAATGGAGGCCGACTTTTAACAGCCTGGTATTATGGAGCAAGCACGATACACTCCACTAAACAGGACGCTAATTTAGTAGCAGATATTTTAGGAGACTGGAGAGAAGAATTAGTTTTTGTAAAATCTGATAATAGTGCATTTGTACTTTTTTCATCTTGGATTCCTACAGAGCATAAAGTATATGCTTTGATGCACGACCCAGCCTACAGAATGCAGGTAGCTACTCAAAATATAGGCTACAATCAGCCCGCAAATTTGAGTTACTATTTGCCAAATGGTTCTCCTAAACCTGATATTAGAATTATCGATAATATGCCTCCTGCGGTCTTTGCGGTAAACAGACCAGCAACAGCAAATGCACTCACAAATGCAACGACAGTTACTTATAATGTAACATTTTCAAAAAATGTCACAGGAGTAGATTATAATGCTTTTACGCTTACTGCAACAGGGAATACAGCAGGAACAATCAGCTCTGTCATTTCGGAGAGTCCCATTTCTTATCAGGTAACTGTGAGCGATATTAGTGGAGACGGAACATTACGGTTGGATGTAAAAGCAAGCGGAATTTCTATTGTTGATGAAGCTAATAATAATCTGCAAAGCGGATTTACTTCTGGCGAAATTTATACTTTTGATTTCACCGGCCCAGCTATCATTGCTCCAGCCGATATTACTGTTAGTGCTGATAATGAAAGTTGTGAAGCAACAAATGTTGTTTTAGGCAATCCTGAAACCAGTGATGTTAACCATGTTGAAACTCCTGTTAACGATGCTCCAAATACATATCCTACAGGAACAACAATAGTAACCTGGACAGTAAAAGATGGGGTAGGAAACAGCAATACAGCCACTCAAAAAGTAATCGTATTGGACACCCAAAAACCTTTAGTTTCAGAATTATCAGCTGTGTCAGTATGTTATGAGGATAATGGTTTTTATTCTATTCCTACATTAAATGCAACAGATAATTGCGGTATCGATTCCATAAGTTATGTTATAACCGGTGCTACTTCGAGAAGTGGAAATAGTAATGATGCCAGTGGAAACTTCAATGTTGGTGTTTCTACTATAACGTGGACCGTAACTGATATTCATGATAATCAGACTGCTGTGAGTAATACAGTTGCTGTTAATGCAGCATTAAATGCAACTATTGCTGATGTTTATGCCATTAACAATGCACATGAAAAAAACACTTTATACGTTGGTTATGGACCATCGTCATTAACCATAACAGCAACACCAGATGGTGGTAAAGCGCCTTACACTTACAACTGGAGTAACGGACAATTGTCACAATCAATTATTGTAAATTCGGCAGGAACCTATACCGTAATTATTACTGATGCTCTTGGATGTCAAACTTCGGCTTCAATTGATATTAATGTAATCAATGTACAATGTGGTAATTCAGGAAACAAAGTAATGGTATGTCATAATGGACAGGAAATTTGTGTGAGTTCAAATGCTGTTCAGGCACATTTAAATCATGGATGTAAATTGGGCTCATGTTCGGTAATATCACAAGAACAAGAACCAATAGTTGAGGTTCTAGCCTTTCCTAATCCTACTACAGGAGATTTTACAGTACAACTTAGCGGTTATAAATCATCTAAAGCGACTATTATTATTACAAATATTATAGGGCAATTAGTAATGCAAAAAGAAGTTAGTCTGAAAGATGGAAAACAAGATGTACCATTTAATCTGCCTAATCAGGCAAGAGGTATATATCTTTTAAAAGTACTAAGTGCTGATGGAGAAAATAACTTAAAAGTAGTGCTTGAATAAATAATCATTATTGCAGCAATTTTTCTTTACAAAAGACTGTTCAAAAAGTAATTTTTGGCAGTCTTTTTTGTTGGTATATTTTGTTTTTTTATATTGAATAGAGAAGGAATAATTTAAATTATTCATCAAGTTATAAACCAATTACTGAATGATCCATACATCCCAATAATTCGAAAGAGTCATTGGGATGTATTATTTGATTGGAAAAATACTTTCTGTCAATAGAGCTGAAATATTGTTTTATTTTGTAAGTTAGTGCTGATGTAAATTGTAAACTATGATTGGACTTTTATTTATTTATTGGATTTGGAAATCATTTAGCAATTTAGCGGTTGAATACGGAAAAAATAAATGGCTCTATTTTTTTATCGGGATTGGGTCGTATTATGGAGGACAGATGATAGCTGGTTTTTTTGGAGCCATTTTGTTTGGAATTGTGTATGGTTTTGATGCTGTAGCTAATGAAAATTATGACGGTTCCGCCTGGAGTTTGTTTTTTGTTTTTTGTGGAGGTTTAGGATGTTATGGCGTTTATAAATTTTTAGAGAAAAAAGGACAAAAGGAAAGAGAACTAATAAAAAAAGAAGGAATTGAAAGTATAGGTGTAATAGAAGAAAATTAAAGCACCATCAAATTACAACCGCGAATATCCGAATTATCAAATCGTCCCAATACCTCGAAAGAGTTGTTGGGATATTTTTTGCCTAAATCCTGAGTGGCAATAAAGGAACAGGAATTGATATTAGCGAGATCAATCACGTTAATTCCGCCTGTTTTCCCTTGCGGAATATAAGTCAGAGCATCTTCGGTATCACGAATAAGGACTTGCATCCACGAAGGACATTCAAATACGCCATTTCCTAAAGAATAGGCTTGAGACAATAGTTCAGTCATGCCGTATTCAGAATGGATTGCCGATACGCCAAAACCGTCACACAATTGTTCATGAAGCTCTTCACGAATCATTTCTTTGCGTTTGCCTTTCATGCCGCCGGTTTCCATAATGATAGTATTTTGTAATTCAAATTTTTGCTTTTCGATTAAATCTAACAAAGCATAGGTAACACCAATCAGGATTATATTTTGTCCCGATTGGTCTAATTCGATTAATTTTTCAATCAAATCTTCATGATTGTGCAGATAAAAACCACTTTCAGGATGATTAGACAATTTTATCAAATCTTCAACCATATAAATTAATGAAGAACCGTCTCTTTCCAGATAGGAAGGAAGCAAAGCCAGAATGACATAATTTTCGATGTTGCCGTAGAATTCAGAAAATCCTTTGCGGTAACTTTCTTCATAAAGCGTTACATCGGTAACAAGATGCTTGCTGGTAATCATTCCTGTGGTTCCACTACTTGTAAAAGTGGTTTGAATAGGATTGTTGTTAGAAACTACTTGGTGGCTTTTAAAAAATTGGATGGGTAAAAAAGGGATTTGTTGTATCGTTTTTACACGTTGCACATCTGTTTTTAAGAAGTCGCAAAATTCTTTATACACTAAATTATTTTCATATTGAAAACGAAACACTTTTAATGCTATTTTTTCAAATTGCTTTTGGCTCGAAATCGTAAATATATCAGTAGCTGTGATCAAGAATTTTTTTAGCAAAGGTATAAATTAATGTTTTTTCTCAGGTATAAAAAAAGCTTCAATTTGAATTTTGAAGCTTTTATGATTGTTTTCTGAATTTGTATTTTATCTTACAATAAGTTTTCGGGTTGCCGTAGCATTTTGTTCATTTATTTTAATGATATAAACACCCGGAGCCAAATTAGAAATATTCAATTCTTTGGAACTGATTCTGGTTTGAAGTACTTTTTTCCCCAGAAGATCAAAAATAATAATTTCTTTATCGGCATCATTTTTAGTTGTTATGTATACATGACTATCACTTACCGGATTAGGATACAAATTCAAGCCCTCTATTACAGAAGGAGCATTCAGGTTTATTTGTGACTTTGCTGCCTGAGCATTACTGTTCAGGGAGAAAAGAAAAACCATTAAAATGATACTATAAAAGTAGTTTTTTTTCATTAGCTTGATTTTGAGTAGTAAATATACGAAAAATCAAATACTGTACCAAAAAAAATGCCCTCCTGTAAAAGGAAGGCATTTTTAATGTTATTTATTAGGGATTATAGACCCATCCAATCCATCCAGCTTGCTTTTGCAGCACCATTTCCGGCACCGGTTGCAGTAGTTGTAGCATTGAATCCTAAAATCATATTACTTGCAGTAGTTGAATTTACAATTGTTACATTGTTTAATTTATTAGCTGTAAAATAAGTTTGAGAATCAGTTCCGTCAAAGTTGATTCCAAACCCAGATCCAGATTGAGTACTTTTAAAACCAGTGATATACAAGTTTGTGATTGTAGCATGAGTTCCTCTTCTTAACCAGGCACCGGCTTCTTTTGTAACTGCAGGATTATTTCTTCCTATAAGTGTTACATTAGATAATGTTGGGTTAGAAATTGGAGCTAATAAAGCATTGTTTTGATTGTTATCAGCTTCGATTCCACGGCTGTCAGCAGAAAAACCAGTAGCAGAAGATTGATCAGAATATAAATTAGTTACAGTTCCGTTCCATCCTTCTGTCCAGTCAAAAGAATCATCCTGACATCCAATAGCAGCAAGATTTGTTGCATTTACTGATCCTCCAAACCACTCAAATCCGTCATCAGAACCTTGGTAAACTAAGATGTTGTTAACAGTTGTTCCTGAACCTACAGCATAAAAAGTAACACCATTAAATTCAGCATCATCATTGATTAAGTTACCTGAATATTCAACGATAATATGAGAAAGAACCCCTGAATTATCAGCTGGGTTTGTTCCTCCATAAGTTAAACCTGTAACTTCTGCAGTAACGTTTGTTCCCAGGTTTGTAACTGCATTTCCACAAATTACTAATCCTCCCCAGTCCTGTGGTGCAGGAGATGCTGCGTTTGATGTAAAAACAATCGGTTTAGCTGCAGTACCCTGAGCTATTATTTTAGCTCCTTTTTCAATTCCTAAAAATGCAACTTCTTCAAATTGGCTATCTGCTTCAATTCTTGTTCCTGCAGGAATAGTTAAAGTTACACCTGATTTAACATAAGTAGCACCTTTTAATGTATAAAGTGTCTCAGCGTTTAATGTCATATTTTCTGTAATGTTTCCAGATAAAACTCCTGTTTCCGGAACTTCAGGACCATTATTGTTATCGTCATTTGAACAACCTGTAACAATTGCACCTAAAATAGCTAGAGTCAATACTAATTTTTTCATCTTCTTAATGTGATTTTTTTGTTTATATTTAGTACTGCAAATATGGACTGAATTACTAAGACGGAAGTTATCTAAGGGTTATCTAATCTTTATTTTAAAATTGAATAATTGTAAATTTAATGTTACTGATTTTATTGCATTCAGTATTGTATAGTGCTAAAAAAAGCAGTCCGAAAACTGCTTTTATTTTTTGATAATAATTTAAGTTTAGAATAAGCTGTATTTAATTCCTAAACTGAAATCAAGTCCTGTCTTGTATGAATAGGTTGTCGCATTGCCCTCAGCGTTTTCCTGATATCTTTCGATTTTACTATCCAAAAGATTTTTTACATTGAAGCTGATATTTAAACGTTCTCCGATAGCTGCACTGGAAATAAAGTTAAGTGTTGGAATTCCTCTTTCCATAACATTTCCTCCGGTTTGTATATTTCCAAGAGAATAAATTCTGTCATGAAAATAATTTCCAACTAATGAGATAGTTGGTTTAAAACTACCTGCTTCAATTCGGTAGGTCAGATCTGCATTTAGTAAAAGGGGAGATGCTCCTTGTAAACCGTCTTTAGAATCATTGAAGCTCACACTAATTGTATTATTGGTTTCTGCGGCTACTTTTTCTGAATCTAATTTTTGTTCAGAATACATATAAGTGAAATTAAAACCTGCCGAAAGGTTTGATTTATCTTCTACATTCCATAGATTTTTTCTAATTTCAAATTCAACACCTGCAACAAATGCATTATCTCCGGCATTTACAAAAGTGTTATCATTTAGCGCAGAATTTAATCGGGCCTTACTAATAGGATCCATAATATATTTTCCAAAACCAGTTACCGAAATTAATTCGTCACTACTTGGAAACAATTCCCATTTAATATCAAAATTATAATTGTCAGATGGATTTAAGAATGCGTTACCCACGGTGCTTTCTCCCACAACTTCAAAACGGAAAGGTGCTTTTTCAATAAATTGAGGTAAAGTATACGTCTTACTTGCAGCTACTCTTAAATTTTGTTTATCGTTTAAAGTATATTTTAATGTTGCAACCGGAAGAATGTAAAGTTTATCAATTTTTGCATCATCAAAATTTACATTTGGTAAAGAGATATTGGTATCCCATTCCATTTCCTGTAAAACTTTTTCTGCTCTTACACCTACGGTATAGGTTAATTTCTCTGATGGAGAATATTCAAGATTTGCAAGTCCGGAGTGAATGTTTACATCTGCATTATAAGTAAAAGGTTTTAAACTACCTGCGTTTCTTGAAGTTAGAATCTTAAACGTATTGTTGACGTTTGTTGACTCAGACTGGTTTTCAGCATTTAGGAAATCGTCAATAGTATCCGGACTTGTTTCTATTCCTCCGTTAATTCTGAAATTGAATTGTGTAGCTTCAAAATCTCTGGATTTAATTCTTCCGTTATAACCAAAAGTCAATTTCCCTTTGTAATCTTCTTCTCCTTCACCTTTAAATAGCTTATAATCAAAAACTGCTTTTGCTGCAGCTTCATTTTCTTTCAAAGACTGAAAATATCGGTTGTTAGTTGATTGTGAATTGGTATTAAAAATATAGCCATTTGTGCTTTCTACTAAAGTACTTGTAATCCTGTCAGGCATATCAGAATTTACGATTCCAAAAGAACCGCCCCAGTTTAATGTTAATCTCTCTGAAAGTTCATGTTTTCCTAAAAGCTGGTTTAAAAACAATTTGTTTTGCTCCGTAATAGTTTGTCTTGTAAAACTATCTGATCCGTTTTCATTAATAAATCCATATTCGTTTACATCGCTTTTTGAAGAGTTTACAAAAACGCTATTCCATTTTACAGAATTGTTCGAATTGATTTTGTAAGCAACATTCGCCATTCCTGTTGACTTTGTTACATATTCATATTTATCAACATCATAAAAATCCTCAATAATATTGTTATTGGTGTTTCCAATATTTCTTTGAGAACCCTGTTTCAGGTTGTATCCATTCTCAAAAGAGGCTGTTCCAAAGAAACTCAATTTTCCGTTTTCTCCAATGTTGAAATTTTTACCTCCAGAGATTCCTAGGTTTGCATCAATTGGATTGTTTTTTTTATTAGGAGACCATCTGTTTTCAAATTGATAAACACTGATATTGTTTGGCTTTTTTACATTATAGAATCCTGATTTTTGAACTCCGTCTGCCATTTTAAAATCAGCGTTAAAAGCATTGTTGTTTAAACCGCTTCCAATTTCGATATTTAATGTTCCTTTTCCAATATGTTCTTTTGATACGATGTTGATATTTGCTCCTCCAACATCTCCGTAAGAATCGGGATAATATGTTTTGCTAACACCAATGGACTGAATAACATCGGTTGAAAATAAATCCAAAGCAACGTTTTTATTTGTAGGCTCATTAGATGGTAAAGGTAGTCCGTTGAAAGTGGTACTGTTGTAACGATCTCCCAATCCGCGTACAAAAATACCAGCTGTTCCGTCCTGTTTTGAAATACCGGTTACTTTAGTCACTGCTGCTGCGGCATCGCTAACACCTTTTCGTGTCATTTCCTGTGCTCCAATAGCCTGTTTAATCTCCACGGCATTTTTTTGTTCTAATAATAAGGCAGTTTCTTTTTGTCTGTTTACAACCGTTTTAATCACTACATCATCCAGTGCGTAAGCTCCTGCTGATAATGCCTGATTGATTACAAGTTTAGCACCATCAGTTACTTTTACAGGAACTTCTTTAGGTTCGTATCCTATGAAAGTATATTGAATAACATAGCTTCCTGGTGCAAGGCTAATAGTGTATTTTCCATCAATATCTGTTGTTGCACTAACTTTAGTTCCTTTTACAAAAACATTTGCAAAGGGTAATGTCTCATTGTTCGCATCTTTGTCTGTTATTACCCCTGAAATTGTACCTTTGCTTTGTGCAAAGCTTAATGTTGTAATAAAAAGTGATAGAATAAATAATCTAAGTTTCATAATTGATTAAATTTTTTGCAAAGAAATGGTAGCTTTGTAAAGTTCATGTTAATCGGTTGTTACTATTATGTTGCTGTAGTATTACTAAATTGTTATCTCTTTAAATTACCGTTAACACGCGTTTTATGCTGTTTTTTTATTATTACATTTACCATCGCAAAAGAAAATTTGCTATATATGAAAAAGAAAAACACAAAAATTTTACTGGTTGATGATGAACCGGATATTTTAGAAATTGTAGGTTATAACCTATCACAGGAAGGCTACCAGATTGTTACGGCTTCCAATGGAAAAGATGCCATTGCTAAAGCAAAAAAAGAATTACCCGACCTGATTATTATGGATGTGATGATGCCTGAGATGGATGGGATGGAAGCTTGTGAAAATATCAGAAACATTCCTGAATTAAGTAACGTAATCATTACTTTCTTAACTGCAAGAAGTGAAGATTATTCTCAGGTTGCCGGTTTTGATGCCGGAGCAGATGATTATATCACAAAACCGATTAAACCAAAATTGCTTGTCAGTAAAGTAAAAGCGTTATTACGCAGATTAAAAGAATCCGGCGAGCAGGATAGTGAAACACTTAATGTAGGCGGTATTGAAATCAATCGTGAAGAATATAAGATTATCAAAGACGATATCGAGATTGCTCTACCCCGAAAAGAATTTGAATTGTTTTATCTTTTAGCTTCAAAACCTGGAAAAGTATTTAAAAGAGACGAGATTTTAGATAAAGTCTGGGGCAATGAAGTAGTGGTAGGCGGAAGAACTATTGATGTACACATTAGAAAACTTCGTGAGAAAATAGGAGATGAACTTTTTAAAACAATAAAAGGAGTAGGTTACAAATTTGAAGTGTAATTTTCAAAAAACATATAATAAATGAATGAAATAATATTTGTTATAACTCTATAAGACATATAAGTTTAACTAATGATGTTATTAGTTAGACTTTTTTCTTTTTATAAAAGAAGTACACTCAAGTGACTGTAAGGTAAGTTGAATATTTCAATAGTAATAATAATTTTTATAACAATTTTCTTTTTGTTCTTCAGGTTTATATGCTCTACTTTTAAAGTTATATTTTTGTAATACGCAAAAGACAAAAAACTATCTGATTGATATGGTAAAAAAAAGCAGGATTGTTATTATTTAAGAGCAAAGACAAATAAATGAAAATTAGTTTTAAAAAAACGTATAAGTTTGCCATAAAGTCGGCATTTTACATTAGCCTTTTTTCTACTGCTTTTGTCCTTTTTCTGGTAACAGTTATCTTTAAAGCTACAACTCAGAGTTTGTGGCTTTTTGGATTGTTTTTTGTTTGTGTGATTTATCTTTTTTCTTTTTTAGTTCTGCAGTATCGTGTGGAGCGTTTTATCTACAGAAGAGTAAAAAAAATCTACGATGATGTTTCTCTTTTAGAATCCAGCACACTTATCAATCAGCCTATCACTACAGATATGGAAACTTTAACAAGAGAAGTTAAAAAGTTTGCTACGGATAAAAAGCTGGAAATAGAAATGCTGCAGGTGCGTGAAGAATACAGAAGAGAGTTCCTGGGAAATATTTCGCATGAATTAAAAACGCCTTTGTTTACCGTTCAGGGGTACATTTCTACTTTGCTGGACGGAGCAATGGAAGATAAGACTATCAGAAAAAAATATTTAAAACGTGCCGATAAAGGTGTGGAACGTTTAATATATATTGTAGAAGATTTAGATATGATTACTAAATTAGAATCGGGTGATTTGAATTTAGAAATTACTGAATTTGATATAGTCGAACTGATCCGGAATGTTTTTGAGTTACTGGAAATGAAAGCCGACAAGAAAAAAATTACACTGGCTTTCGAGAATGAATACATCCGTCCTAATTTTGTAAAAGCAGATAAAGACAGAATCCAGCAGGTTGTAGAAAATCTGATTGTGAATTCGATTAAATACGGTAAAAAAGAAGGAACTACTGAAGTAGCGGTAGTGAATCTGACTAAAGAAAAAGTATTAGTCCGCATTAGTGATGATGGAGAAGGGATTGAAAAACAAAATATTCCAAGGCTTTTTGAACGTTTTTATCGTGTTAATAAAAGTGGTTCCCGGGCAGAAGGCGGTTCCGGATTAGGATTAGCCATTGTAAAACATATTATAGAAGCTCATAAAGAAAAAATATATGTTGAAAGTGAATTTGGTATTGGTTCTGAATTTTCTTTTACCATAGAAAAAGCAAATACCAGAAAGAAACAGGAGCTCAAATAATTTTCTAAAAAAAATAGGTTTATAAAAGGTGTAGTTGTTCATTCAACTGCACCTTTTTTTTGTGCTTTTTAATCAAAAATAGATTTGAAAGCAGTTTTTTCGGAGTTTCAAAACAGGCTTGTTTTTTTCAATGTTAAGTAAATGTTAAGCAAATAAACCTTGCGAAGTATTGATTTTACTGGATTGTTGATTTTTGTATAATGTCTTTCTTATATAATTGTATCTCAATGTGAACAAAAGTTTACGTTATATTCTCTTAACGATAACTCAGGCTTAATATTTAGCATGAAGTTTAATATTAGGTTTGCACAAAAATAATATAATATTGATTCAGGGTTAAAATGAAAAAGAAATTATTTGTTATACTACTAATGTTCTCTATGATTGGATTTGCACAGGAAAGCAAAAAAACAGAAGGATATAGTGTGAATAAAAAGAAATTAGGTTTCACTGCAACTGATAGTTTATTTCAGGTGAATATTGGTTTTAGAATTCAGAGCAGAGCAGGTTTTGAAAAAACGGAAGGTGAAAATGGTTTTTATGAAGGAGAGGTGAGAAGAATGCGATTGAAGCTGGATGGTTTTGTATATAACCCAAAATTTGGTTATAAAATCGAACTTGGATTTGCGGCTAAAGACATGGTAACTCTTGATAATAAGAATGGAAATGTGATACTGGATGCGGTATTCTTTTACCATCCCACTAAAAACTGGACTATTGCTTTTGGACAGACAAAATTACCAGGGAATAATCAGCGTGTAATTTCTTCAGGGTCATTGGAGTTTACAGACAGAACCATTAATAATTCTCAATTTAATATTGATCGTGATTTTGGTCTTTTTGTAGATTACAGTCATGAAAACCCAACAAAATTTGCTTATTCATTGAAAGGTGCTATAACAAAAGGAGAGGGAAGAAACTGGGTAAAAACAGAGGATGACGGAATTGCTTTAACTGCTAAAGCTGAATTATTTCCTCTAGGCTCTTTTACAAAACACGGTTCGCTTTTTGAGGCCGATTTAGAAAGAGAAAAATCTTTAAAATGGATGATATCGGGTGCATTTTCTCAAAATAACAACGCCTTGAGAAAACAAGGACAATTAGGAAGTGAGTTGTTCGAACCCCGTACAATTAAATCTTTGTTTTTTGATACAATGCTAAAATACCGCGGCTGGTCTGCTATCGGAGCTTATATGTCGAGTATGTGTAATGATCCTGTTACAGTGAATCCATTAGATGTAACTAAGACTCAAAGTGTATTTGTAGGATATGGTATTGATACACAGCTGAGTTATGTTTTTCCGTCAAATTATCAAATCGGAGCGCGGTTTTCTATTCAGAAAGCGGATGATGAGATACATGCTAATGTGCCGGATGCTGATGAATATGCAATAGGAGTATCCCGGTATATTTTAGGTCATAAACTTAAAGTTCAAACCGAGTTTTCGTATAAAAACGACAAGTTTTATTCCGGAGATACAAAAGGAACATGGTACGTGCGTGGACAAGTAGAAATAGGTATATAATTTAATAAATATATAAGGACTCTTTAGGGTTTAATTGCTTAATAATGAATTAACGCAGGCTTAATATTGAGGAGTTACTTTTGCAACAATTAATTTAAAACAAAATGAAAAAAACAAAATTATTTTTGATTTTACCTTTAATAGGTATGTTGAGTTGTGGTAAGGCTAAAACTGAAGACAAAACTTCAGAGGATAATGCAGCAGCTGTTTCGGTAACTATAAAAGGAAGTGATACTGTTTTGCCATTAGCTCAAAAGGAAGCTGAAGATTTGATGAAATCAGACAAAAATGTGAGTATTACAGTTGTAGGTGGCGGATCAGGAGTAGGAATTACTGCCCTTGTTGACGGAACCACCGATATTGCTATGGCGTCGAGAGATTTAAAAACGGAAGAAAAATTAAAATTTTCTGAGGAGAAAAAAGAAATCGAACAAGTAATTATTGCTTTTGATGCATTAACAGTTATTGTTAACCCTGCTAATAAAGTATCTCAGCTAACCCGTGAGCAATTAGAGAAAATTTTTACCGGTGAAATTAAAAACTGGAAAGAAGTAGGTGGTGCAGATGAGAAAATCGTAGCTTATTCAAGAGAATCATCTTCAGGAACCTACGAGTTTTTTAAAGATGAAGTAATGGAAAAGAAAAACTATGCCACTGATGTATTAAGTTTACCGGCTACTGGGGCAATTGTTCAGGCAGTTAGTCAGACTAAAGGTGCTATTGGTTATATTGGTTTAGCTTATGAAACTAAAGAAGTAAAACAATTAGGGGTTTCTTATGATCAGGGAAAAACTTTCATCGAACCATCTGTAGCAAGTGCTAAAGATAAAACGTATCCAATCTCAAGACCATTGTTTTATATGTTTGATAAAACGAATGCTGCTAAGGTTAAATCAATTGTTGATTATGCACTTTCAGAACAAGGTCAAAAAACAGTTTCTGATATTGGATATATTCCATTAAACTAATAAAGGTTGTTATTCTGTATTAAAAAAGGTTATCATTATCGGTAGCCTTTTTTATTGATTATTTTCTAAAAATACAATTGCTTAACATTAAGTTAACTTAAACATAATCACTACAGAACGTTGTTTGCTTAAAGCCGCTGTAGTTTTGCAAAAAATAAAAGATACTGATTTGAAAACAAATTTGAAACAGCTAAAAGAAAAAATCATTGAAACGATTTTGATGCTGAGCGGTGCGGCTACCAGTATAACAGTAGTTTTGATTGTCTTTTTTTTATTTATTGAAGGTGCCGGTGTTTTTAACAGAAAACCAATTGATGACGGGTATTTGTTAGCGGTGAATGCTACTAATAAAGTTAAAGGACTTCATCCGTCACAGATTAAAGATATTTTTGATAAAAAAATCACGAATTGGAATCAGGTAGGAGGAGAAAACAGACCTATCGTATTGTTTCGGACAAGTGATATTACCGATTATTACACAGAAGAAGAATTAGGTCCTGATTTTGAATATTTCCCGGAAAAGATTAATGAGTTAATCAGTAAACAACCAGGTATTATAGCTTTCTTTTCAGATAAATATAAGTCGGATAATTTTAGTGGCAGAGAATTAGATATTGATAAAATCAAGGTTGGGGAATTTTTGTCTGGCGAAGAATGGTTTCCTACTGCCCAGCCTATTGCTCAAATGGGTGTGAAGCCTTTGATTTACGGAACTTTGTGGGTAAGTTTTGGTGCTATTTTATTGGCTTTGCCTATTGGGTTAGCGGCAGCAATTTACCTTAGTGAAATTGCTAAAAAAAGAACCCGCAGTTTATTAAAACCTTTAATCGAATTATTAGCCGGAATTCCATCGGTAGTGTATGGTTTTTTTGGATTAGTAGTTATTGTTCCTTTAATACAAAGTACTTTTAATTTACCTGTAGGAGAAACTGCATTAGCAGGAAGTGTGGTCTTGGCTATTATGGCTTTGCCTACTATTATTACCATTTCAGAAGATGCTATGCGTAATACGCCTCGTGCCATGAAAGAAGCCAGTTTAGCACTTGGAGCCAGTAAGTGGCAAACCATTTATAAAGTGGTAATGCCTTATTCGGCATCCGGAATTACAGCCGGAGCTATCTTAGGAATTGGAAGGGCTATTGGAGAAACGATGGCTGTTTTAATGGTTACAGGAAATGCAGCAGTAATTCCCCATACACTTTTAGCACCGGTACGAACTATTCCTGCAACTATAGCTGCCGAACTGGGTGAAGCGCCCAATGGTGGTTTGCATTATGAAGCTTTATTTGCTTTAGGTTGTATTTTATTCTTAATCACCTTTGGGATTAACATGTTGGTAGAATTAGTGACTAACAGAAAATCACACAAAAAACATTAATAATGAATTCAGAAAATAATAAATTAGCCCGTAAAAAAAGAATCAGTCAGAACATTGCTTTTGGGATTTTTACAGCTGTCAGTTATGCTATTGTCGCTCTTTTATTTGTTATATTAGCTTTTATTGTGATCAAAGGAATCAGCGTAATCAGCTGGGAGTTTATTACTGCAATGCCAAGTGACGGAATGACTGAAGGCGGAATTTTTCCGGCTATTGTGGGTACCCTTTGTCTGGTTTTTGCCAGTATGGTTTTTGCTTTTCCGGTGGGTGTTTTAGCAGCTATTTACATGAATGAATATGTAAAGGATGGTTGGGTAAAAAAAATAATTAAACAAATGACTAATAACCTTGCGGGCGTACCTTCCATTGTTTTTGGATTATTTGGAATGTCATTGTTTGTCAATAAATTAGGTTTTGGAGATTCTATTCTGGCTGGTGGTTTAACATTAGGATTATTGGTACTTCCTGTGGTGATCAGAACAACCGAAGAATCCCTGAAAGCAGTAGATGCCACTTTCAGACAAGCCAGTTTGGGCTTGGGAGCTACTAAGTGGCAAACGACAAGTAAAGTGGTTCTGCCTATTGCTTTTCCTAATATTATTACCGGTTTGATTCTTTCAATCGGAAGAGTTTCGGGAGAAACAGCTCCTATTTTATTTACCGTAGCGGCTTATTTTTTGCCTAAATTACCTTCTTCTGTTTTTGATCAGGCTATGGCGTTACCGTACCATTTATATGTAATTGCGACCAGTGGAACTAACATAGAGAAATCCCGTGCAATGGCTTATGGAACAGCACTTATCTTAATTTTAATTGTATTAATCTCTAATTTATTAGCAAATGCACTTCGTAAATATTACGGAAAAAAAGTAAAAATGAATTAATACTGTTTGTTAGAAAAGCCAACAGAATATTGGAACAAATAAAAATAATACAACGGCATTATACCAGAATCAGCTGTTTTATAAAGTAAAGTAAAAAGTATAACATGTACAAAATAGAATCCAGAAACGTAGACTTTTTTTACGGAGAAACTCAGGCCTTACACGATATTTCTTTGTCGATAAAGGAAAACACCGTGACGGCGCTTATTGGCCCATCGGGATGTGGAAAATCTACTTACCTGCGTTTGTTGAACCGAATGAATGATCTGATTGATAATACCCGAATGGAAGGGAGTATTTTAATTGACCAGAAAGATATTTATCTTAGAAATACGAATGTAGATGATTTGAGAAAGAATGTAGGAATGGTTTTTCAAAAACCGAATCCTTTTCCTAAAACAATCTATGAAAATGTAGCTTACGGTTTAAGAGTAAATGGTATTGAGGATAAAAAAATTATTGAAGAAAGAGTAGTCACTTCTATTGAGCAGGTGGCGCTATGGGATGAGGTAAAAGATAAATTAAAAAAATCGGCATTTGAACTTTCAGGAGGACAGCAACAGCGTTTGTGTATTGCTCGTGCATTAGCAATTCAGCCTTCTGTTTTGTTAATGGATGAACCTACTTCCGCATTAGATCCTATATCGACTTCTAAAATCGAAGAATTGATTCATGAATTGAAAAATAAATATACGATTGTTATTGTAACTCATAATATGCAACAGGCTGCACGTGTAAGTGATAATACAGCTTTTTTCTATATGGGGAAACTGATTGAACACAATAAAACAAAAACAATTTTTACAAAACCAACAATACAGCAAACTGAGGATTATATAACAGGAAGATTTGGTTAATTTTTATATAGTATCATCAGTTAGCAACTTTTAAATTAAATACAATGGCATCACACTTCGAAATAGAATTAGAAAAGCTTAAAAATGTAATTATCAAAATTGGTAATCTTGCAGAATCCCAATTGAGCGAAGCCGTAAAAGCGTTACTTTCTGAGCCGATGGCCGAAAAGAAGGAAGTAAAAAAGACCGAAGATAAAATCGATAAACTGGATGTGAAAATTGATGAGATTTGTCAGACTATCTTTGCTTTACAACAGCCTGTAGCTTCTGATTTACGATTCATTATGGCTTCTATGCAAATTAGTAATGAAATTGAAAGAATAGGGGATTTAGCAATGAGTGTTATCAAAAACTCCAAGAATATTAAAGACAAACATGATTTAATAATCAAATTTAATATTGCGGAATTAGCGAAGCAGGTGGAACAGATTACAGTGAAAATGAATCAGTGTTTTCTGGACAGAAGTGAAACTACAATAGGAGAGATTTTTGTTCTTAATAACAGTATTAAAAAAGGAACAGACGATACTATTCATAATTTAATGAATGAGATGAAATCCAACTCTAAGACTGTTGTTTCGGGGATGAACTTAGTGATGGTTTTAAAACATTTAGAACGCATTTCAGAACATTGTACTAACATTGCCGAGCATGTTCATTTTATGATTAAGGCTAAGATTATCAAACACGAAAAATTTGATGACAGGCAATAAGTAATTTTGCAAATTTATTATTAAGCTGGGTTTTTCAACAAAAAGAAGAGCCTGGCTTTTTTATTATACAGGTTTTTAGTTGTCCAGTCCTAAGGATTTGTTGAATAAAGAAATGAGTTCTACAATGTTTTTTATGTGTAGTTTATTAAAAATTTTATTTTTATGAGTGCTTACAGTGGTGAGCTGAATGCTTAGTTTATTCGCTATTTCGATATTTCCGTCACCCTGAACCAGTAATTCAGAGATTTCTCTTTCCCGTTTGGATAGCTTGTCCAGCGGATTGATACTTTCTTTATTTGTTGAAGCTTTTACTAAATTTTTGATTATATCAGGAGTTAAATAATTCCCTGTTTTTAAAATAGAATCGACTGCACTGGTCAGTTTTTTTTTGTCACTTAATTTATTAAGGTATCCATTTGCTCCGGCTATAACATACGGACAGGCATGAGTTTCTTCTTCATATACCGAAAAAATAAGTATTTTTACATCCTCCTGAATTTCTCTTATTTGTTCAATCATGGCAGTATTGCGACCACCGGGAATATTTATATCTAATATGATTAAATCAAATTTCTTTTCTTTTAATACTGCTAAGGTTTCGTTGTAGTTTTCTGAGGTTGTAATCGTGATATTCTTGAATTTCTCTTCTAATATGATTGAGACACCGGTTCTTACCACTAAATGGTCGTCAACTATAAGGATTTCTTTTTGCATAGCTTAAATATTTAGATTAAAGACTTGTTTTGTTTTAAATTGATATCAATTGTTACAGTTGTTCCTTGGTTACTCGGGTTTGAAAATGAAATATCTCCTTTAAGGATAATTAATAATTCTAAAACAAGATGTAAACCGATGCCGTAAGTACTTAGAATTAATTTCTCAGTATCTCTGTTTTTAAACAGGCTGTTGTAATAGTCAATAATATCCTGACTCATTCCTGAACCGGTATCTTTTACCCAGTAAGTTATATTTTCTGAATTGATATGAGCGCCTATCTCTATAATGCCAGAAAAAGTATTTTTTACTGCATTGTCTATTAGATTATGAATAATTATGGAGATGATTCTTATGTTTAAATCTGATTTTAAATTTAAATCGGTTTTATTGATAATTTTCGTACCGTTATTGGCAGCGATTTCTTCAAAAAAGTTTTTTTTGTTTTCAATTAAATCATAAACAGAATATGGGGTTTGATTGTAGTCACGATCCTCGATATATATTTTGGAATATTCAATCAGTGTTTTAGTAAATTCATAGAGTTGTGAAGAGGATTTATAGATTGAATTTACATATTTAGTTAAGGTAGCATCTTTGGATTTTTTAGTGTTGCTGCTCAGGTGTTTTGCAATTAGCTGAATATATTTTAACGGACTTCTGATATCGTGACTGACTGTTCCTATTATTTTTTTATGTTGAATAATTTCAGAATGTAAATCTTGTTTTGTTTTTTCCAAATCATTAATTATAGCTTCCAGCTGTTCTTTTTGCTGGTTCAGCTCCTGTTTGGATTTTATTATTTTTCTCAGCATGGCACTGTAGTAAATACTGATAGAACCAATAATTATACAGATAAAGAAAATGTTTGTTAAAAGAAGGTAGTACTTTACTGTTCGTGTTCCTTTTCCCAGAGAGTTAGAGAAATTATCTTCTTTAATAGCAATTTTTTTACTGATATTGTCCAGTATTTCTAATGTTTGAATTTTTTCATCGATATCGATTTCGTTATTGTCTAATTTTTCTTTTACTTGATGACCTGTTTGATATAATTCTAAATTCAGTTCATCCCCAGCTTTCCATTCGGCTATCGCATTTTTAAAAAAAGAGAAATTTTTAAAATTTTTATACAACCAGATCATGTCATTCAAGTCTTCCTCGCTATTTTGACCTTCTCTGAATCCTTGTTTTATTGTTTCAGTATCTAATTCGCCTTCTAATGCGATTCGGGCTTTGGCATCACCTATAGGGATAGCAAGATTTGCTTTAAAATTTGTCCAATATTCATTTTTGGAAGTAAAAATGTAATTGATCAGGTTGCGTGTGGCAATGTTATGCCCTTTAGAATAGCGGGATTCTCCATTAACATATGCTCTGGTAGCCGAAAGTGTTTTAATAGTGTAAAAATTGATGACTATTAACATGGAGCAAGCGGTTAATATTATAATCAAAAAAGTGATAGTATTTGCTTTAGCCTGTTTCAATTTTTTCAAAAAAATAAGTTGGTGTAATTTGATTGGGTTGTTAATGTAAGAAATCCAATGACACGGAAAGCAATTTTTATCAATGTCAGGATTCTTCTTCACAAATATACCATTATAATTAAGTACTTTTTGTAAGAATAAATCTGTTTTGAGATTGAATTTTAGCTATTTTTTAATAGTTTTTATTTTGTTAAGTTATAGTTTTATGTCTAGCATAATTCTGTTTCTATCTCTATCGTATCCTTTAATTTTGTCAATAAATCTTTATTGCTGTTGATTTTATAATTTTTATAGTCTTACTATTCGGATAAAAAAGCCTTAGCATGGATTTCAGTCAAAATTAAATTTTTTGAATTATGAGAAAAAACTACCCAGATTTATCTAATCAAACCTTTACCGATATTAAAAAAACAAGAAGCGGATTCCGTTCTCTTCTATTAGTTATTGGTTTTATATTATTGTCTTTAAATTCTTACGGACAATGTAATGTTGAAATTCCAACACCTTTTGTGTCTGATAATTTTGATGATTTGTCAGTATCTACAAATACTACTGGTGCATGTGCTGAATTATTAGGTTGTGGTATAGATAATGAAAACAGATTAACAGATACAAGTCTAACTAATTTTGCCACGGCTAGTTTTGGGGTATTAAGTGTTGGTACTAATCATTCATTAAGAGTGACTGATGGTAATACCACGTATGCTGCTGGGACATTTGCAGGATTCAAAATTTCGCCTAGCGGAGGATTGCTAAGTTTAGATTTATTAAATGGTGTAACTATAATAACTTATAATGATGGTAATCTGAGAGAAACATTCACTGGAGCATCTTTATTAAGTTTGAATCTGCTATCAGGTTCGGATGAGTATATTGTTGGTTTTAATACAACTCAAAGCTTTGATGCTGTAGAAATTGTTTTAAATGGAGGAGTGGCTTTACTGAGTTCTACTAATATATATCATGCAGTTGTAAGAGAATATTGTGCAGGACCAGCTTTGGACTGTAATACAGTTACTAAAATGAGTTTGCCAACTTTCCCTGTAGCCATTAGTCAGGCTAATACAGGAATGTCAGGTATTAGTGTAGGTAGTGTTTCTAATGTTGAAAATGCGATTAGCTCTAATGATGCTGATTATGCAACAATTGATTTAACTGTTGGTTTATTAGCGTCAGGAAGTATCGCTGTAAAAGATCAGCTTACTGATTATCCGGCAGGAACTTATGCCGGTTTTGAAATAGAAAATACGGGTCTTTTAAATATAGCTGCTTTAGGAAATGTTGTCGTTTCTACTTATTTAAACGGAGCTGTACAAGAACAATTCAGCGGTAGTGATTTAGTTGCAAATGTTGGATTGCTTCCTTCGGCAGGTCGTTTTAAACTGGGATTTGTTAGTACTCAGGCTTTTGATGAAGTGAAATTATCTCTTAATCAGACTGTTGGTTTAAATCTTGGGACTACAAGAGTATATGGTGCTGTTTTTCAAACATTCTGTGCAGGACCAGCTTTAGATTGTAATACAAAAACAGCTTTGACTTCTCCAACATTCCCGGTTTATGTAAACAATGTAAATTCAGGTATTAATGGGGTGCTTTGTGCTTTATGTGAAGTAGTTAATCAGGATAATTTAGTAGATGCTGATCCTAATAATTATGCAGAAGTTAATTTGGCAGTAGGATTAGGAACTACAGGAAGTTTATCTGTAAAAGAACAGATTACAGATTATCCGGCAGGAACTTTTGCCGGTTATATGGTAGAAAATCCAAAATTGCTTGATGTTAATGCATTGGGTGCGGTAAGAGTTACCACTTTTTTAAATGGTGTTCAACAGGAGACAAAAACAGGTAATGGACCGTTAGTAGCTATTGGTAGTGATTTGCTGGGAGGATCAGGAAGAACAACAATCGGTTTTGTATCTACAACAGCTTTTGATGAAGTTCAGATTACTTTTGAAAATTTAGTTTCAGTAAATTTAGGAGTGGTTAGAGTTTATAATGCTGTATTTGAAAGATTTTGTGCAGGCCCTGCTTTAGATTGTAATACAAAAACAGCTTTGACTTCACCAACTTATCCGGTATATATTAATAGTGATAATACGGGTGTTGATGGCGTGCTTTGTGCTTTATGTACTGTTGTTAATCAGGATAATTTAATAGATGCAGATCTTACTAATTATGCTGAGGTGAATTTGTCAGTAGGAGTAGGAACAACAGGAAGCTTATCAGTTAAAGAACAAATTACGGATTATCCTGCAGGAACTTTTGCCGGTTATACTATAGAAAATCCGGCTCTGTTAACAGTTGGAGCTTTAGACGCAGTAAGAGTGACCACTTATTTAAACGGTGTACAGCAGGAAACAAAAACAGGGAACGGACCTTTAGTATCTGTCGGTACTGATTTGTTAGTGGGTACAGGAAGAAACACTGTAGGTTTTGTGTCTACAACACCTTTTGATGAAGTTCAGATTACTTTTGAAAATTTAGCTTCTGTAAATTTAGGACAGGTTAGAGTTTATAATGCGGTTTTCCAAAGATTATGTGATCCAGTCGTTGAATGTAATGAAGATTATGTTTTGTCAAATCCTGATTTTCCGGTTGTAATTAATGGAGACAGAACAGGAATTGACGGAGTTGCCTGCGTTTCATGTGCAGTAAATAATACAGATAACTTATTGACAGCCGATCAAACAGATTTTGCTAATATCACTTTAATTGCTGGAGTGGTTGGTTCCGGATCAGTTGCCGTAAAAGATCAGTTGTTTACTTATCCTCAGGGAACTTTTGCAGGATATGTTATCAGAGACCTTGGAACTTTAGCTCAGGTTAATTTGCTTCAGTCACTGACTATTAGTACTTATAATAATAATGTTTTACAAGAATCAAGAACTGCAGGACAGTTAATTGATTTATCTCTTTTGGGAATTGATATTTTAGGATCAACTCCAGGAGTATATAATGTAGGTTTTAAAACAAGCTTACCTTTTGATGAAATAAGACTTACGTTGAATTCTATTGCTAGTGTTATCAATTCAATAGATGTATATGGAGCATTTGTAAATACTTCAGAAAGTGACGGAGGACCGGGAAGTGGTTTAGAATGTAATTCTTCTGCAGTTACAATTACTAAAGACGGAACTTATGTTGATGCTAACAATGATGGAATTACAAATGTAGGCGACCGAATTGATTATGTTTTTGATGTAAGAAATACCGGTTTTGAGACTTTGACAAATGTAACTGTGACTGATAATAATGCCACAGTAACCGGAACTCCAATAGCGAGTCTGGCTGCCGGTGCAAATGATATCACAAGTTATACAGCAACTTATTTGATTACTCAGGCTGATATTGATGCAGGAGTAGTGTATAACTTAGCAACAGCTAGTGCAACAACTAATGTAGGAACTACTATTACAGCTACTTCTACCGATCCGACACCTTGTGCAACTTGTCCGGTAAACCCTGGATGCACGGATTGTACAGCTACACCACTAACACAAACGAATACAATTGCTTTAGTTAAAACTGCATCTGTAGGTGGAACAGGAGTTTTGGGAGACGTAATTACATATACTTTTAGTGTGACAAATACAGGAAACACAACATTGACTAATGTTGTAGTGACTGACCCGTTGCCAGGTTTAGTAATTTCAGGAAATCCAATAGCTACATTAACTCCGGGAGCTACAAATACAAATATTACAGGAACTTATGTTATAACACAAGCCGATGTCGATGCAGGAATGGTAACTAACTCGGCTTTAGTAACTGCTAAGGATCCGCAAAATAATAATGTAACTGATATTTCAGGGACAACTATTACGACTGATGATAATACAGAAACTCCGGTAAATCAGACTAATTCGATTGCTTTGGTTAAGACAGGAAGTATTGTTGGAGCCGGAGGATTGGGTGAAACAATTACGTATACTTTTGCTGTCAAAAATACAGGAACAACAACGCTTACAAATGTAGTTGTAACTGACCAAATGCTTGGTTTGACTATAACAGGAAACCCAATAGCTACATTAGCACCGGGAGCTACTAATATAAGTATCAAAGGGACTTATGATATTACTCAGGCTGATGTTGATGCAGGAAAAGTAACTAACTCAGCATTAGTTACCGCACAGGATCCACAAAATAATGATGTTACTGATATATCCGGAACTACCTTAACTACAGACGATGCCACTGAAACGCCAGTGGGGCAAAGATCAACAATTGCACTGGTTAAATCAGCAAGCGTTGGTGGTACAGGAGTTTTAAATGATGTTATTACGTATACTTTTGAAGTAACCAATACCGGAACTACAACCTTAACGGATATCATAGTAACTGATCCAATGTCTGGATTAATTATAACAGGAAATCCAATAGCTACATTAGCACCGGGAAGTACAGATACAAGTATCACAGGGACATATACTATTACTCAGGCTGATGTTGATGCAGGGAAAGTAGTTAATCAGGCAACCGTGACTGCAAATGATCCTTTAAATAATCCGGTTACGGATATCTCGGGAACTACAATTGGTACCGATGATACTACAGAAACACCGGTAACTCAAACATCATCTGTTGCTTTAGTAAAAACAGCAGCTTCAGTTCCGGGAGGAACAAGGATTTTAGGAGATGTAATTACTTATAATTTTAGTATAACTAATACAGGAACTACTACATTAAAAAACATTGTAGTAAGTGATCCGATGGTGGGATTAACTATAACAGGAAATCCAATAGCTACATTAGCACCTGGAGCGGTTAATACAACTATCACAGGAACTTATGTAATTACTCAGGCTGATATTGATGCAGGAAAAGTTACAAACTCAGCATTAGTAATAGCAAAAGATCCACAGAATAATAATGTTACGGATGTTTCCGGAACAACAGCAGTAACAGATGATGCTACGGAAACTCCGGTTACACAAACCCCTGCGATAGCTTTAGTGAAATCAGGAATTTATAATGGAAATGCTACTAGAGCATCAGTAGGAGATACGGTTACTTATACTTTTAGTGTAACAAATACAGGAAACACGACATTAAATAATGTTGTAGTAACTGACCCAATGACAGGATTGGTAATTACAGGTAATCCGATAGCTACTTTAGGTGTTGGAATGTCAAATGCAACCATTAAAGGAACATATACTATCACACAAGCTGATATTGATGCCGGAGTGGTAAGCAATACAGCTATTGCAATCGGTCAGGATCCACAGGGAGTTGATGT
>NZ_JBPYCT010000009.1:0-186135 GCF_051846875.1 Flavobacterium sp. ARAG 55.4
ACTTCATACCGTTATTCAATACTTTTAAACCAACTATTTTTAATCTTTTTTTTAACTCACTGAAAATACACCACTTGAATTTTAGATTTTTTATCATTTGTAAGAATTTAGAAAAACATCTTACCGGATTTCAACAAGATTTGCCATAAAGAAACAGAAACCCGCAGAGCATTTTTGACTCAAATACCAGTCTTTACTATATATTAATGAAGAACATTTTTCTTGTAAGCACCATCCCCTAGCCCTGATAGCAGCGGAAATCCTTGTTTTCTGGCGTTCAGAAAACAAGATTGTAGCGCATAGCAGGAGAATGCTACATAAAAAAAACTCACACTATATTGTAGTACGAGCTTCTTATAATTTAGATTTTAGGCTTGGAAGATAATTTAGTATCCCAGTATTCGTTCAATTTATCAATATCTATAGGAACAGCGGCGGGCTGATTTTGCAATCTTCCTGTTTCGAAGGCTTCTTTAAGAATATTCTCTATCAGATAATCTTCATTGGATTCAAAAGGTGCATATTTAGATTTCAAATTAATATCAAATACACTTGCTGTGGTGTTAGACCAGAAGGCTTTCCATCCGCTTTTTAATGTTTTTATCAGTTCGTAAGTAGTTTTACCTGTTTGCCTGTCAATTAACCTAACTAAAATACGTCCCTGGCTTCGGGATAATTTTTTCAATCTTGCCTCAAACTCATTAGTAAGATAGTCTTCCACTATTTTAAAATATTTCTTCTTTTCTCTTTCAGAGGAAAGTCGTTCCATTCCTTTATTTAAGTTAGTCAATCTGTCTGCTGCCAGTTTTGCATAAGGATAGGTTCTGTAAACCCTGCTTTGTAAAATCAGAAATTGTTTTTTTGCTTCGGGATCCTGTTTATCTTTTGCAACTATAATTTCGGGTAACTTTATAGTATCATTTAATACACTGTCCTTTTCCGTCAATACATACCCCATTGCATTTGGATCATAAGGAGTTTCTAACTGACTAAAGCCGGATAATGACAGTAATAAAAAGAATATTAAAAAATAAATTGATTTCATAAAGACAATATTTTGCTGTAAAATTATACATTATATACACAACTGTAATACCAAATTTATAATTTAGCAAAAAAATATTTTTATGAGCATAAAATCAATACTAAACAACCATTCAATGGCTTTTTTAGAAAGCTACCTTAATAATGCTTCTCCCACTGGTTATGAGAGTAGTGGTCAACAACTTTGGATGGATTATCTTAAACCTTATGTAGACACATTTATAACAGACACTTACGGAACAGCTGTAGGAATCATAAACCCTGATGCCCCTTTTAAAGTTGTCATAGAAGGACACGCTGACGAAATTTCCTGGTATGTAAATTATATTACCGAAGACGGTTTAATTTACGTTATCAGAAACGGAGGTTCTGATCATCAGATTGCGCCTTCAAAACGTGTTAACATTCATACTAAAAACGGAATTGTAAAAGGTGTTTTTGGCTGGCCGGCAATTCACACCCGAAACAGAGACAAAGAAGAAAATCCAAAAATCAGCAATATCTTTATTGATTTAGGTTGTGAAACCAAAGAACAGGTTGAAAAACTGGGTGTTCATGTGGGCTGTGTGATTACTTATCCTGACGAATTTATGGTTTTAAACGACAATAAATTTGTTTGTCGCGCTATCGATAACCGTATGGGAGGATTTATGATTGCAGAAGTGGCTCGTTTATTACACGAAAACAAAGTAAAATTGCCTTTTGGTCTGTATATTACAAATGCCGTTCAGGAAGAAGTAGGCTTGCGTGGTGCCGAAATGATTACTCAAACCATTAAGCCAAACGTAGCCATTATTACTGATGTATGCCACGACTCTACTACTCCAATGATTGATAAAAAGATTGAGGGAGAAACAAAAATAGGCAGTGGCCCGGTTATTACCTATGCTCCTGCAGTACAAAATAATTTAAGAGACTTAATTGTAACTACCGCCGAAGAGAAAAAAATTCCTTTTCAGCGTTTGGCTTCTTCCCGCGTAACAGGAACAGATACCGATGCTTTTGCATACAGCAATGGCGGTGTAGCTTCGGCATTGATTTCGCTACCACTGCGTTATATGCATACCACTGTTGAGATGGTACATAAAGAAGATGTAGAAAATGTGATTCGGTTAATTTATGAATCCTTACTTAAAATAGAAAATAACGAAACATTTTCCTATTTTAAATAATATTTTCAGGAGCTAATCCTGCTATCCGCCATATCTCTTGTTTTAGCTATCGCACCACAAGAGGATTTCTTCCAATTCCGAAATCCGGAAGGAAACTATCGGGGTAAAAAAATCCGTCTTGTTCATAACAGAACGAGACGGATTTTTAAATTTTGGAAAACTGAAAAAAGTTTTTTGTTTTTAGAAACAGACTGTCCTAAGATAAAGAATAGTCTTTTTTTTGAATTAATTGATTAACTATTATTTTTTGCTATTTCTGTAACTTAAATAAAATACCTGAGGTAATACTGTTAAAGACAATATCATACAAACCAGCAATCCTCCCACAATCATAATTGCCAATGGTTTCTGAATTTCAGACCCCATTCCTGTTGAAAGTGCTGCCGGTAAGAGTCCTAAGGACCCCATCAACGCAATCATAACAATAGGTCTGATTCTACTATAAACTCCATTATTAATGGCTTCTTTCAGTGGCATTCTTTTGGCAAGATTTTCTTTTATTACGCCAATTAAAACTATACTGTCAATGGCGCTGACTCCAAATAAAATAATGAATCCTATTCCTGCAGAAATCCCAAATACTGTACCTGTTATCCATAGAGAAATAAATCCGCCAATGAAAGCATAAGGCATGGTACTTACGGCAATAAGTGTGTCTTTAAAATTACCAAAATTGAAATACAGTAAAAATAAGATTAATATCAAAACTACAGGAACTATAAGAGCTAACTGTTTTGTAGCGCGCTCTTTACTTTCAAATTCTCCAGCCCATTTCATTACATTTTCTTTAGGCAATTTCACATCCTTTGCCACTTTCTTTTGGGCTTCAGTAATTGTACTTCCTAAATCGCGACCGGCAATATTAAAGCCGATGGCAATATACCTGCTGTTTCCTTCACGGTAAATAAAGGTAGGTCCTGTTTTATAATCTATAGTGGCTATTTCCATTAAAGGAATACGTTTTCCGTCCATCGTCGGAATTAGAATTTTTTCTATTTTTTCTTTAGAATCTCTGTATTCTTTTTGAAAACGAATTCGAATATCAAACATTTTTTCATCATCATAGAAAGTAGATGCTGCCTGCCCACCTATTGCCATAGCTATTACTGCTTGTGCATCGGCAGTAGTGATTGCATAACGTGCCATTTTTTCGTCGTGAAGCTGGATTCGAAGTTCCGGCAAACCAATGTTTTTATAAACATTTATATCTTCAATTCCTTTTACATCTTTTATAGAATTGGCTACTTCTTGTGCCATTGACTCTAATTCGAATAAATCATTTCCGAAGATTTTAATTACCAACGGACTTTTAACCCCTGCTACATATTCTTCGACATTATCCTGAATAGGCTGACTGAACCCGAAATTAATTCCCGGATATAGTTCCAGTTTTTCCTTCATTTCAGCAATTAGTTGTTCTTTGCTGATTTTTCGTTTCCATTCCGATTCCGGTTTTAATTCGATATGAAACTCAATATTAAAGAAACCTGTTGGATCTGTTCCATCATTTGGCCTTCCTGTTTGCGAAAGAATGAATTTTACCTCATCAAATTTCTGCATCTCTTTTTTCATTTCCTGAGTCAGTCGAACCGATTCGTCCAAATTCACACTATTAGGCAAAGTCGCTCTTAGATATATAGCCCCTTCATTTAGCTTCGGAATAAATTCTGAACCATAAAAAACAAAACGTCCTATACAAATGGCTAACAAACTGAAGAATATAATAAGAGTCGCTTTTCTGTATTTTGTACTCCATCGAAATAATTTAAAAAGATTTTCTCTAAAAAAGCGGCTGATTTTATTTTCTCTTTCGACTATATTTTTAGTCAGCAACACTTTGCACATTGCCGGAACATAAGTAAGACACAAAATTAAAGAACCTAATAATGCATAACCTAAAGTAAATGCTAATGGAGAAAACATTTTACCTTCCACTTTTTGGAAAGAAAAAATAGGTAAAAGTGCTACTATCAAAATAATTAATGCAAAGAAAATATACGTTGCCACGCTACCCACACTTTTCTTAATTAATCCCATTTTTGACATTTTATTAAAGCGCTCCATGCCTATCTTATGCGCTTTTGTTTCGAGCGACACAAAGACGGTCTCCACAATTACTAATGTTCCTTCGAGCAGTAACCCAAAATCAAGTGCTCCCATCGAAATAAGATTGGCGGGCAAACCCTGAATACGCAACATTATAATTGCAAAAAGAAATGCCAATGGAATTACCGATGCCACAATTACCGTTGTTCTCCAATTATACAGGAAAATAAAAACAATCAACGATACTAATAATACTCCCTCAACAAGATTTTTACTTACAGTATGAACAGTATGATCAACCAGCTCAGTACGGTCAATGAAAGGGATAATTTTTACATTAGAAGGTAGTATTCTCTCATTTAGCTCGTCCACTCTTGCACGTAAATTTTCAATTACATCACCAGGATTTTCACCACGAAGCATGATAACGATTCCTTCGACAACATCAGTATCATTATCTAAACCGGCCTGTCCCAATCTGGGTTTTGCAGAAATAGAAACATCAGCCACATGTTTCACTAGAACAGCTGTGTTTCCAACGGTTTTAATCAAGATATTTCCAATATCTTCTACTTTATCGATTAAACCTACACCACGAACGACATAAGCCTGATCGCCACGCTGAATTACATCTCCACCCACATTGATATTACTTTTAGATACAGCATCAAAAACATCTAAAGGAGAAATATCATAATTATTCAATTCTGATGGATTAATCTTGATTTCAAAAGTTTTTTCTTCTCCGCCAAAACTAACTACATCGGCCACTCCTGGAACAGAAACTAATTCGCGTTCAATTACCCAATCCTGTAATGCAGTAACTTCTTTTATAGGAAGATCACTTTTTATTACATACCTGAAAATTTCTCCTGTTGCACCGGATGGAGGGTCAATCTCAGGATCACTTCCTTCCGGTAAGTCGATATTATTCATCCGGTTTGACGCATATTGTTGTGCATAAAAATCATCTACATCATCATTAAACAATACCGTTACTACAGATAATCCGAATAAAGATATGGAACGGACTTCTGCTTTTTTGGGAATAGTATTCATCGCATTAGTAATGGGTAATGTGATGAATTTTTCTACTTCTTCAGCACTTCTACCCGGCCATTGCGTAATGATTCTGGCTCTGGTATTTGTTACATCGGGGAATGCCTCTATGGGGGTATGAATATAACTGTAGACTCCTCCAATAAATAACGCAGCAGTCATAAAAAATATGATGAGCGAATTTTTAAGGGAAAAGGACACAATATTTTGAACAAATTTTTGCATAATTAATCTTGTCTTAACTGATTTTTGTTACCGCTTTTTAACTCATTGTCTTTTAACTGCTCTGAAATAAGTAAATGATTCTTAACAATTACTTTTTCACCTGCATCAAGTCCGTTTTCAAAGTATATAAAATCCTTATTTTTTATAGTTGGAGTTATCTGCCTTCTTTCTAAATGGCAGTCATCTTTGTATATCAAGACATAATTTTGATTGTTATCAAAAATTAAAGTTTTCGCCGGTACCGCAACCATATCTTTCTGATTTACTTTTTTATTTATCAAAACATCTACAGTTAAACCTGGTTTGAGTTTTAAATTAGAATTATCCATTACAATTCTTGCTTTAAGTACATGTTCATCTGACTGAAAAACCTGAGATAATTTGTCAATTTTTCCATCAAAAGTTTGATCAGGATAAGCAGGGGTGGTAATTTTAACATCCATTCCCTCGTGAACATCTTTTAAATTTGTGGAATATATATTAACCATTACCCATACTTTAGAAAGATTAGAAATAGTAAAAAGTGAGCCTTCATTGTCATTAATCTGAGTTCCGGGACTCATGTTTTTAGAAACAATATAACCGTTTACGGGTGCTTTGATTTGGAAGACAGATTTTTCTCCACTGGCACTGTATAATGCAAGATTTTGTTCTACATTGTCGATTGATGATTTTAAAACATCCACTTCACTTTGCCCCTGAATAAGATCACTTTGAGAGGCTATTTCATTTTCATACATCGACTGTGTGGCTTGCAGTTTTCTTTTTGCCACTAATAGTTGTGATTTTAGTGATTTGTGTTCTGCCTGCAAACTATTCAATTCTGTACTTTTAATTTCAGCTAAAATCTGGCCTTTTTTTACATAATCTCCTAATGAGAAAAAAGTAGTAGTTATTAAACCGTTAACTAAGCTGGAAAATTGTACAACACCATCGGCATTATAAGCAACGTTTCCTGTTAAAGAAAAGCTTTCTGTTACCGGCAATAGCTGAGCCGTTTCAATACTTATTTTTTCTTTTAATTTAGGTGTAAGACAAAATTTCTCAACAGTTGCTTTCTCTTCTTCTTTGTTTTTAGCACATCCACAAATTAGCAGAATAAGCGTTATGGATAATAAAATAGTGTTTTTCATATTTTTTAGTTTAATTCTTGTCCGCTGGCATTTTTAAATTCTTCCAGACGATTATTTAATTCTTTCTGTGTGTCTAATAAAATCATCTTATTATTCAGATAGGCTTCAACATAATCTAAATAAACCAGCAGGCTTATATTTCTGTTTTTGAAACTCATCAGATAATTATCTAACATTTTATCTAGTTTTGTCTGGTAGTCATCACCAATGTTTTCATATAGACTTTGTACTGCTTTAAAATTATTATAGGCTTCCATAATTTCAGTCTGCGCATTGTTTAAAACTTCCTCCTTATTCAATTTACTTTGTTCTACTGAAAATTGTGCAGCTTTAATATTTCCCTGATTTCTATCAAAAACGGGAAGGTCTATGGAAAAACCAAGTCCGAAGAAATTTTGCATAATGTTTCCTCCTCTGTCATAAGATGCTTCCAGAGTTATATCGGGAGTTTTCAAAGCTTTTTCATAAACATATTTGTTTTGACTGTACTTCTCGTTGAGTTTTGCCAGCTTTACATCAGGTCTGTAATTCTCAATTTGGGCGATGCTATTCTCAATATTTAAATTGTTTATGTTATCCATGTCCGGAATAGCGTCATCCTCACTAATTTTTACATAACTCATAGGATTAAGATGCAATAGTTTTTTCATTTCACTTTGCAATGCATTATTTTCTATTTCAATTGTATTCAATTCATTGAGAAATTCTACTTCCGATGCTTTTAACCGAATGTAATCTCCGGGGCTAATATTACCCAGCTCCATTTGTATAGCATATGATTTTGTTAAATTTTGTACGGATTGAAGTTGCTTTAAATAAACAATCTTTTTAGCCTGATTGTATTGCATTGCCGTGAGGTTGTTGCGGAATTCCATTTTTAAATTTCTTAGGAAATTTTTATAATATTCCACAGCCATTTCTGCTCCCACTTTTTCAATGGCAATCATTTTTTTTCGCTTTCCTGCAGTGTAAACTAATTGTTCTAAACTGGCACCGAATTCCTGATAGCGGCCATAATCCCCCCAAATCGCAGGTAATTCCTCTGAACCAGTATTACGCCAGAGATTGAATTCATTTACTGAAAATGTCGGGTTAGGCCATACTTTAGCCTGAATAATTTGAGCCTGAGCAATATCGATATTTAACCTTTCAGAAATCAAACTGAGGTTATTTTGTAAAAAAATCGTTTCGGCATTCTTACGGCTTAAAAATATAGTATCGTTTACTATATTTTGTGCTGATGCCAAAACAGAAAAAAGAAAAATTGTGGGTAAAATAAGTTGTTTCAAAGCTTTCTGATTTAATAATAAGCAAAGTTATACTGCCCGTATTAAACCCATCTTTAAACCAAATTAGAAAAAAGTAAGAACGATATTAGAAACTGATTAGAGTTTTGCAAAAGTTATGACAGCTTGTGTCCCCTCGTTCTCTTTTGAAGTAATCTGAAAATTGATATTATTTTTAGCAAATAAAACAGAAGCCAGTGAAAGTCCGATACCACTTCCCTGCACTTTTCCAACATTACTGCCTCGATAGAAAGTCTCATGAATGTGATGCAAGTCCTTTTCTTTAATTCCCCTGCCAAAGTCTTTAATCTTTATTTGGATTTGTTTTTGAAATAATAAAAGCGTTATTACAACAAGTTCATCCGAATATTTAATTGCATTTTCAATAATATTATAAATAGCTATACTAATTTCTGACTCATTTCCTTTTACTGTAAGATTACTTTCTTCCTCTATTTCTAATTCTATACGAAGTCTGGCAGCAGAAAATTTATTGGTATTGGTGATTTTATCACTGCAATTCCATATCAGTTCATCGATTCTGAAACTTTCTTTTTGTACCATTTCCGATTTAAGTCCCGAAACAATCATCAGCGTATTCAATATTTCTTCAATTTCATAAACGTTATTTAAAACCTTTGCTGTTGTTTCCTGATACTCCTGAGGCGTACGTTCTTTTTGCGCAAAAACTTCTAAATGTCCTGATATCGATGCCAATGGTGTTTTAAATTCGTGAGAAATATAATTAATGAAATTTTTCTGCGTTTTAAAAGTATTAGATAACCTCTGAAAAAGATTATTATAGCTTTCAATTAAATTCTGAATTTCATCATTAGTATTCAGATTTACAATTTGTTGGTCTAAAGACGAAGCTTCAATTTCATTTACCTGTTTGATAATAGTATCGATGGGTTTGTAGGCTATTTTAGACAAAAACAAACTCAAAAGATAAATAACCAATAATCCGGTAAACAACACAACCGTCATAATTATCATTAACTGATGGTTCTGAGTTTTAAATTCATAATCATTGGCCTGAACAAAAACCACAAAATCTCCCTGATTATCCTGATAAAAAATTCCAAAATAAAAATGATTTTCTGATTCAAACATCACTTTTTTATTCTTCCTTGCTTTCTCTAATACTGCCGGAGTAATTGTTTTTAAACTCAGATTTGAACCGTATTGAACTTCATTTTTTTCATTATAAATTCCAACCGTTATATCTTTAACATTCTCATTATATTGTTCTTTTATCTGTTTGTGTTCATTAATAGGTAATTCATCTTTTTCAAGATAATAGATGGCCGAAAGCAAACAGTTTTTTTGCATATTATCATAAATTCTTTTTTCAGAACTGCGATAAAATGCAACATAAATAATTAACGCAGCAATTATGAAAACTACGCCAAAAGTAACAGAAGAAAGAATAGTAAGTCTGTTTTTAATTTTCATCTACACCTCTTTAAGCATATACCCTGTACCTACAATAGTCTGTAAAACACCTGAATTAAGTTTCATTTTATTTCTGAGATAAGAGATATAAACATCAACTACATTGGTATTAGTATCATAATTAATACCCCAGACATTTGTCAGTATCTGCGTACGCGCTAATACTTTGTTTTTATTTTCTATCAAATATAAAAGTAATTTATATTCCCGCGGAGAAAGCTCAACCTCTACATGGTCAAGCATCACTTTATGTTCATCAGTATTAACAGAAATACTTCCACAGCTATAAGAATTGTTGTTTTCTTCATATTTTAATTTCGTCCTTCTTGCAAGTGCATTTATCCGGGAAATTAATTCTTTAAAATGAAATGGTTTTACCAGATAATCATCTGCTCCCGAATCTAAAGCATCTACTTTGTCATCAGCATCACCTAATGCACTGAGCATAATAACAGGAGTCGTTTTCTTTTTGTAGCGAATAAGTTTTACCAATTCTACACCACTAATATCAGGAAGCATAATATCCATTAAAATAATATCCCATTGTGCTGATAAAAGTAATTCTCTGGCTTCAACACCATTTTCACTCAAATGAACATGAAAACCATTTTCCTGAAGCCCTTTGGTAACAAAGTCGCTAATTCTTTTATCATCTTCAACAAGTAGGATATTCATAATTCTATTTTTTACAAACTTAGCGATTTAAAGATTTATCGTTTTTATTTTCCCCTAAAAAATAAAATTGAAATTGTTTAAAAAAACAAAGCCACAATTTCAAAAATTAGAAATTGCGGCTTTGGATTATCTTTTCTCTTGACTTTTTCTTCTATTTTCTTTCTTCTAAATAAGCTAAAACGTTTTTTTCAATTCTTTCATTGATGTTCGAAATATCTGCTTTTACAAATTTTTCTCCAATAATGTTTTCGTATAACTCAATATATCTGTCTGAAACTGTCTCAATATAAGCATCCGTCATTTCGGGGATTTGTTGCCCTTCTTTACCCTGAAAACCATTTTCTATTAACCAGCGACGTACAAATTCTTTAGACAATTGTTTTTGCTCTTCCCCTTTATTTTGTCTTTCCTGATATCCTTCAGAATAAAAATAACGAGAAGAATCCGGTGTATGAATTTCGTCAATTAAAACAATTTCTCCATCTTTAGTTTTTCCAAATTCATATTTGGTATCAACTAAAATTAATCCGCGACTGGCAGCAATTTCAGTACCTCTTTGAAACAAAGCTCTGGTATATTTTTCTAAAATAACGTAATCTTCCTCACTTACAATTCCCTTAGAAAGGATTTCTTCTCTGGAAATATCGGCATCATGTTCCCCGTTATCCGCTTTAGTTGTTGGGGTTATAATAGGCTCTAAAAATTTATCATTTTCTTTTAAGCCTTCTGCCATCGGTACTCCACAAATGGTTCTTTTGCCTGCGGCATATTCGCGGGAAGCGTGACCTGATAAATACCCCCGAATAACCATTTCTACCTTAAACGGCTCACATAAATGACCTACTGCAACACTTGGATCCGGAGTAGCAATCAACCAGTTAGGAACAATATCCGCTGTTAATTCCATGAATTTGGTAGCAATCTGGTTTAGAATCTGCCCTTTGTAAGGAATTCCTTTTGGCAAAACCACATCAAATGCCGAAAGCCTGTCGGTTGCCACCATTACTAATAATTTGTCATTTATATTATAAACTTCTCTTACTTTTCCTCTGTAAACTGACTTCTGACCCGGAAAATTAAAATTAGTTGTAGTGATTGTATTGCTCATTGTAGATAGGTATTGCGTTGATTTTATAAGAATGCAAATTTAGGATTATTTTACACAGAAAAACAAAGAAAGTGCTGTTTCTATAAATACTTTTAACTCTCACTCCGTTTTTATAACAGCTTTCACAAGTTAATTTTATATTCTTATTGACCAACAGGCGTTTCTTATTTAGTTTCCAGACTTATGTTGTTTAATAATTTTTCCACCAAATAACTTGCAACTCCGTCTTTATGATTATTAGAAATCACTTCCAGATGCGACAACTTATTCTTTAGACTATCAGGAGCATTCCCCATTATCAAACCTTTAGCGGTAGTAGTTAACATTTTTTCATCATTATATCCGTCTCCAAAGGAAATCGCCTGATAAAAATCATATCCTTCTATTTCCAGAATACGTGCAATTGCTACACTTTTATCCACAGATTTATCCATAAATTCCAAACAATGAGGTAAACTGAAGGCATGACTAAAAATATCAGGATGCTTTTCCAGAATTTTTTCTCTTAACTCCAGTAATTTTCCATGGCTTTCGTGTGTAAAAAATATTTTTATTACATCAAAATCAGTCACTTCTTTGTAGTTTACTAATTCAGGAATATAATTCAGTTCCGTTTGAAATTCCAGTAATTTATCGTTGTGTTTATTCGTTTGCCATACATTTTCTTTAAAAAGCACCGTAGTATATTCAGCCGGAATATCCATCTCCAGAACTGATTTTACGGCTTCGGCTACCATATTAGTAGAAAAAAGCAATTCTTTTTTGGGACAATGTATTCGGGCACCATTAGAAGTAACCAGATAAATGGGAAACCCTAAAGTTTCGATTATAGGCATAGCATCCAGATGATGACGCCCGGTGGCTACAATGATTAAATAATTCTGATTGTGTAATTCTCTGAAAATTTCCTTGGTATATTCTGAAATTCGGTGTTCACTGTTAAGTAATGTTCCGTCTAAGTCGCTTATAATTACTTTTATATTTTCTTTTATCATATATTCTTATACTCTAATTCAGTACAAAAATATTGAAAATCAGAAGAAGGCGTAGTAAACAGAGGTTGAAATAACAGCAAATTAACGTATTGCTAAAATTATCTGGCAGTTAGATTTAATGAAACGGTAGACATATTTCCGCTTCCGTCATATCTTTCACCCCAGATTTCAATATAATCATCTTTCTTTAATTGTACTGTTCCTACTATGGGTAACGCTAAGATACCTGCTGATGAAAAGAATCCTGTAGAGGGTCTTCCATAAACTTTAGTATCTGTAATCACTGTACCGTTTTTGGCAAAATAAAGAATTAAAGTCATATCGGCAGCACTTCCCTGATAGGAAACCGAAGCCGTTACCTGAAAATATCTCGTTTTATTTCCTCTGTATGTAATTCTGTTATTTCCATCCCTTGTAAAGCGAAACAAATTATTAGAAGTAGTAGTACCAACTAATTTTGTTCTGCTCGATGTTCCTGTTCCCGTGAAAAAAGTGACCTGACCGCTTCCTACTACTGCATCCAGATTAATATCCCCTGTAGCTACTTCGTCTCCTTCTCTGGGAATACCCGGAGCATTTACTGTCCAGACGGTACTAAAATAATAGCCCGGATAAGTCGAGGCTGCGGCATAACCTCTTATATATCCGGAAGCATTTGAAGTAGTACCTGAAAAAACAGTTCCTTCTACAATACCGGTTCCTACATTTAATCCTGCAGTACTAACATCCATTGCAACATCACTACCATTTACCGTACTAAAACCACTGGCTTTTTGAATTAATCCAAAGTTACCGGAAAATGTTTCAAATGTACCATTATTACTATCCAGCCAGGCCTGATTATTAAGAAGTAAATTACCAATATTTGAATACGTAATACCGGTAGTATTACTAACAAACTGAATAATATTACCAAAATAAAGTCCGATTCCTGATATACTTCCTACACTGGTAGTCATACCGGACACAACAGTATTCTGAACGAGTAAAGAGGATGAAGACGTTATTCCTGGGCCTGTAATTTCAAAAGCTTTACCTCCTCTTAATGTCACATTTCTGACACTGCCTCCTGTATTTCCCTGAAAAATTGTTCCACCGGTGTAAGACAGAACATCTTCATTAGCATCCAGTCCGGAAACGTAGGCATTATTTAAATTAATAGATCTTGTCAAGGTTATGATTCCATTAATTTCATAATAAGTATTGGTACTTAATAAATAAGTGGTTCCTCCTCCCGCTGCCAGTTCCGGTGCCAAATCTGCTGCCGATTTTACCAGTTTATAATTATTTCTCTTAATACTATCATCCGCTAATTTAATCCACGAAGATGTGGTGGTATTATAATAGTAAAATGCTTTCTCGGTAGTATCAAAAACCAGTAAACTTTCGGCAGGACTCGTAATTGCATTTCGTTGTAAGGTGGTCATTCTTGGTGTTAGCAATCCTTTAGAAGTAGATTGAATATCAAGCATAGAAGAAGCAGCCGGACTGGTCGTACCGATTCCTATTTGTGCTTTTACCAAAAAGCTCATTAAAAAACAAAGTAACGGTAAAACTATTCTGTAATTGGTTAAGGTCTTTTTAGGTATCATATTCTTTGGTTTGTTAATTAATATCTCAGTTTTTCAGGATTACTTTTTGTTTTATTTCTCTTTTATCAGCAGTAATCAATTTTGCAATATAAATTCCATTATGCAAATTCCCGGTAGAAAAAGAATACTCCTGACGAAGTGGTAAATCCTTCTTTGAAATCACTGTTCTGCCCAGCATATCATAGAGTATAAATGATTCTACAGTTATATTTTCGGGATTATAAGCTTTAATAATGCGGTTTTTATTGTCCTGAACAATTATTATTTTTGGAGTATTTTTATTTTCTTCTGCCAATATATTTTCGTCCTTAAAGGCAATTTTAAAACGCTCTGAATAAACGCCCGCAGCAACTGTTATCTGGTAACTGTCATTTTTAATATCATGATAAGAACTATCTAAGGTATCGTAGAGGAAAATTTGCTGAGAAGAATCAAAATTAACAACTTCCGGTACATAGAATTTTAAAGTTGTAGGTACAGCGGCTTTTACCCGTAAGGGTACTTTTTTGGTATTATCAAATGGAATTCCCTGAATAATATAGCTGTTATTAGCTATCAAAAAAGTTACATCATTGGGTAATGCTTCATCCAAATGTAAAGCATCTATTCCCCGATCTGCTCCATCAGTAGCTTCCGGAACAAAAGCCAATGCCAGTTGTCTCGTAAACTGATTATTGATAATGGTGTTTAACTTAAAATGAGAAACTTCTGTTACTTCGTTCCCGGAGTTTTCTTCAACAGCTGTTTTATCTGCTTTTACCGTCTGTTTTTCAAACTGGGACAAAGCATTACTTTCTCTGTAGAATTCACGGTGTGCATTTTTAAATGTTGCTGTACCATTTGCAGAAGCATAAATAATAAATCCCTGTCCGATAGGAGAATATTTGCGCTCTATGGATAGCCCTGATGACAAACCAACTGTATTAAGAGAACCATCCGGATTATAAGAATTAAAAGTCGCCGGAACATAAACACCGTTTGAAGCCAGACTGATAGGCGAATACGCCCCATATCCCCCACGATAATCCGCAAGATAATGCGAATTTACCGTTTTATCCTGTTCCCAAAAATAAGCGATACCACCAGTAGCTGTATTTCCGGGGTCTAAAAGAAAAGCATTTAGATGTAGCGAGGAAGGATATGGATTTCCTGTTAAAGTAGAATTATTAGCTCCAAGATTAATGGTAATAGTACCATCATTAGGTTTGCCCCTAAAATCATATCGCTGGGCACTTCCGGGATTATTAACAATCCCGGTACCTTCGGGATCAGTTGCATCTGTTCCGCTGGTACCTTTCATTGTAAATCCTTCACCGGGTGCTAAGCTTGAAAGCGAACCAACTAATGTCCATTGAGAATAACCACTTGCGTTTACTAATTTATAAATCCAGCGTGCTGAAATTGATAAAGGATTAGAAATACCATCAAGGTCAGAATTTAAAATAGTTGCCGGATTAGAATTTACAGCGGTTTGAGGCTGTTGTAGCATGCTTATCCCAAAGTTTCCGTTTCCTGATACTGAAGAGGCAGTACCCACGGGTGAACACCAGTAATTGTAATCAAAATTATCCGCAGTACCTTCCTGATAAACAGAAACTACCCCTTCCCCACTATTAGCAGAAGTAGCGTTTGTCCCTTGTACCAGCTGCCCATTACTCCTGAGATACAAATTAGAACCGGTATCTAAATTGACATTTTGATTTACGAACAGTACCTCATTTTTCACATACATATTAGCGTTTGGACTAAAATATATTTGAGAAATACTGCTTGTGGTTATGCTCAATAATAAAAGTAAAATTATATTCTTCATCCCTGATACTTTAATTAAACGGTTTCTTATTATCTAACTATTCTTTCTGTAGAATGTAGGAGTATTTCTTTACCTTACTTTTCTTGCAATCAAAAACAAACCTAGGATGATTGTAATGAAAATGATTTCAGTTCCTGCTTTAAATGGCAATCCGGGTGGTGGGGGAAGTCCCGGTGGTGGTGGCGTAAATTGAATATCATGAATCCCTTGTGCAAAACTAAATTTGCAGTAAAGTGTACAGTAGATAATGTAGAGGTATCCTATTTTCATTTTATTTCAAATTTGTAAATAAAAAGCTCGCAAGAAATGTATTCTAATTATCTGTTTTTTAATACTTAATAAGCAATTCAAGAAAACATAACTTTATATAAAGTTACTTATTCATAAAATAAATCCGGAACCATTTAATCGTTTAAGGACGTAAAAAAACGTTTAAAGTCAAAAATTAAAAAAATTAACAAGTCAATGCTTTGTTTTATAAAATGAAATACAGTTGCTGAGTCAGGAGGCAGTTTTTTCTTGTAAGTTGAATGTTTTTTTGAAAAAGGGAACAGGTATAAACAGGGAATTGTTAATATAAAAAAACTCTATAAAATGTTACTTAAATCAGGTATCATTTAAAAACCGAATACCGTATAATTCTTCCAAACAATCGATAACCTAGGAAATTACGCAACACGTTAAGAGCATTGGCATCAAAACCAATAGTATTACGCTTAAATTTCTTAGGTGGATTTTCGGCGATTTCGAATACTTTAGTAATAATATTTTGTTTTAAATCTACATTTTTCTTGGTTTTACCTTCTACAACCGTACTTATTTTTTCCATCAGTTCATTGTAACATTTCACAGGAGTATGATTACATCTGGTTACATTTTTTTGAAAATTAGAAGGTGTATTTCCAAATTGTACTGTTGAAACGCTGATATTAAAATTCATTAATTCATATGCCATGCATTCTGAAAAACTCTCTACGGCATGCTTGGTAGAATGATAAAAACTCCCTAATGGTAAATTCACTAAACCCGCAATAGAAGAAATATTAATAAAATGACCTTTATTCTGCTTTCTGAAAACAGATGTAAAAGCGCGACAAACTTTAACCACTCCTAACCAGTTGACATCAACTATATTATTAATTTCTTCATCTTCGGAGAATTCAACAAAACTTCTGTATCCTATTCCGGCATTATTTATAACCACATCAATGGTTTTAAAATCCTGCAGAATTTTTTGCTTGGCTACAGTTATACTTTCTGTCGAAGTTACATCGAGTAAGTAGCAGTGAATATTAGGTATGTTTCTTAATTCTTTTCCTTGTTCCAAACAGAGCATTGTAGCGATAACATTCCAGTTATTTTTTGCAAAATGTACCGCTAATTCCTTTCCTATTCCTCCTGATGCGCCTGTTATGATTACGTTCTTCAATAGTTGTGGTATTTATTAAAAAGATGCGACCTCAGTTGAGGCCGCAGTTAGAATATTATTTTATTTATTATACATTATCAATAAAGTTGTGGCAAAACAACAAAATTAACTACAGATTAAAAAAAATTTCACCGGTTTTCTTTTAGAATTATTTTCTAAAAATGATGTAAAACGGAGAAATCAATTACTGTTTAATCCTGATTTTCAGTATATTTATAAGCATCAATTACTTTTTTAACTAATCGGTGTCTTACAATGTCTTTATCATCCAGATAAATAATTCCGATTCCTTCAATATCTTTCAAAACCAGTAAGGCTTCTTTAAGTCCGGAAATTGTTCTTCTGGGTAAATCTACCTGTCCGGGATCACCGGTAACCATAAATTTTGCATTTTTTCCCATACGGGTTAAAAACATTTTCATTTGCGAATGCGTCGTATTTTGAGCTTCATCCAGAATTACAAAAGCATTATCTAAAGTCCTCCCCCGCATAAAAGCCAATGGAGCAATCTGAATAATTCCTTTGGAAATATAATCTTCCAGTTTCTCATTCGGAATCATATCACGCAACGCATCATAAAGCGGCTGCATGTAAGGGTCCAGTTTTTCTTTCATATCTCCCGGAAGAAATCCTAAATTTTCTCCTGCTTCCACTGCCGGACGCGTGAGAATAATACGCTTGACTTGTTTTTCTTTCAAAGCTTTTACCGCCATAGCCACACCGGTATACGTTTTTCCGGTACCAGCCGGTCCAACTGCAAAAACCATGTCGTTTTTATTAATGGTATCTACCAGTAATTGTTGATTAGGAGTCATGGCTTTTACAATTTTGCCACCTACTCCGTGTACTAAAATTTTGTCATTTGGACTCATGCGTTTGTCGTCCTGTACGTCTCCTAGTATTACACGCTCAATTACATTGTCATCAATATTATTGTAACGGGTAAAATGAAGCATTAATCTTTGAAAACGCCTTTCGAACTCGTCCAGAATGTCTTTTTCTCCAAATGCTTTTAAAGTTGTCCCTCTGGCAACTATTTTTAATTTTGGATAATATTTTTTAATCGTTTCAAGATGAGTGTCTTGAGCACCCCAAAACTCTTTTGGAGCGATGTCTATGAGCTCGATAATTCTTTCGTTCAAAGGGTATAATTTTATAGTATTACTAATTCAATTTAAAAACTCTTCCAAAATGTCTTTCATCCTGGTTTTATTTGGTTACTATTTAGAATTTATTTTGGCTTTTTTGCGTTTTTGAGATTACTATTATTAGCTTTGCATTTCTCAAATTTAATGAAAATTAATTTTAGATTTCACCAATAGTTATAAACAAAAATATGTCAATAATTACCCTTACTACCGATTATGGCTTAAAAGATCACTTTGTAGGTGCATTGAAAGGGAAAATTTTATCGGAATATCCGGAAGCTCAGATTGTAGATATTTCACATGACATAGATCCGTTTAATATCGTAGAAGCCAGCTATATTATCAGTGCTGCCTATTCCAGTTTTCCTAAAGGAACAGTGCATCTTATTGGGGTTGACATGGAATTAAACAAAGAAAATCAGCATATCGTAATGCAATGGAATGATTCTTACTTTATTGCTGCCGATAATGGAATTTTAAGTATGCTTTCGCAAAAGATTGTTCCGCAAAAAATTGTTGCTATCAACATTCACGACCGTTTGCCCAGCGATGCTTCGGGACTGGATGTTTTTGTAACTGTGGCCTGTCATATTGCCAGAGGTGGTTTACTGAATGTTATTGGCAGGGAAATACCCTCGGTAAAAGAAGTCACCGAAATGAAAGCCGTAACTGCCAATGATAATAACAGCTTAAAAGGTCATGTGATTTACATTGATCATTTTGGGAATGTGGTGACTAATATTACCAAAAAACAATTTCTGGAAGTAGCCAAAGGAAGACCCTACGAAATCCAGATGAAAACTAAAAACATCAAAACCATATTACCTAATTATTCAGCAATTGCTATTTCAGATAAATATCCAATTAAAAATTACGAAGGTGAAAAACTAGCCATTTTTAATGAAGCCGGGTATTTAGAAATTGCCATTTTCAGAAGTAATCCTTCTAAAATTGGTTCTGCCAGTAGCTTATTAGGACTTAATTATCGCGACGCAGTTACTATCGAATTTAAGAATTAAGAATTATGATTTTAGATTGCAGATTTGATAAATATCTAAACAGAATTAACACACAACGCACAACTCATAACTAAAGAAGAATGAAAGCCTTATTATTACGTGAAATTAAATCCTTTTTTGGTTCTCCGACAGCTTATTTAGTAATCGCCATTTTTCTTATTATAAACGGATTATTCCTGTGGGTTTTTGAAGGTGATTACAATATTCTGAATTCGGGTTTTGCCGATATGACTCCCTTTTTCACCCTTGCACCATGGATTTTTATTTTCTTAATTCCGGCGGTCACTATGCGTTCATTCTCTGATGAAAGAAAACAGGGAACTCTTGAATTGCTTCTAACAAAACCATTATCGGTATGGCAAATAGCAAACGGAAAAGTTATTGGAGCTTTTTTATTAATTATCATCGCCATCATCCCTACTTTTACTTATGTTGCTGTTATATCTAATTTAGGAATGCCCGAAGGCAACATCGATATGGGAAGTACTATTGGTTCTTATTTTGGGCTTTTATTCTTAATTGGTGCTTACACCGCTATCGGAATTTTCACCTCTGCCCTTACTGACAATCAGATTGTCGCTTTTATTCTGGCGGTCTTTTTATGTTTCTTTTTCTATTTTGGATTCGAAGGATTTTCATCTTTAATCCCTTCTTTTTCATCATTAATTTCAGTTTTAGGAATGCAAAATCATTTTAAAAGTATGAGTCGAGGCGTCATCGACACCCGTGATATCCTTTATTTTATAAGCCTTATGGTGGCTTTTCTTTCGTTTACTGTTTACCAACTTAAATCTTTTAAACTGTAATGAAAGCTACTAAAAAAAGAAATCTGAAATCAGTATTAGTTACCGTAGTAATACTACTCATTCTAAATATTACAGGTAACTCATTTTTTCATCGGTTTGATTTAACTAAGGATCATCGGTATACTTTATCACAAACTTCATTAGATATTATTAAACAGGTAGAGGAACCCCTTTCAGTAAAAATTTATATGGAAGGCGATTTGCCGGCTGAATTTAAAAGACTGCAACAGGAAACCAGAGAATTACTCGAAGAATTCCAGGCATATAATTCAAATATTAATTTTGAATTTGTCAATCCTTTAGAAAATGAAGAAGCCAGTATGGACAACATAAAAGCGTTGTACATGAAAGGTCTGACTCCTGTAAACATAACAGTAGACGACAAAGGAAAGCAGTCTCAGGCAATGGTTTTTCCGTGGGCAATTGCGGTTTATCATAATAAAGAAGTGAATATCCCTTTGCTCAAAAATATCATGGGGGCTTCCACGACTGAAAAAGTAATCGGGTCTGTACAGCATTTAGAATATTCTATTGCCGATGCTTTGAATAAAGTGACTAAAGAAAAACAAAAAAAGATTGCTGTAATCAAAGGAAACGGAGAAATTCAGGATGTTTTTATCGCTAAATTTTTATTGCAAATAAGAGAAAGCTATCACATTGGTCCTTTTACATTAGATTCTGTTGCCAAAAGTCCTGTGCCAACTTTAGAATCTTTAAAAAAATATGATTTGGCTATCATTGCCAAACCTACCGAAACATTCACCGATGCAGAAAAACAGGTTTTAGATCAATACATTATTCATGGAGGGAAAACAATCTGGCTCTTAGATCAGGTTGCCATAGAAATGGATAGTTTATACAACGATGCTGGAGCTGCTTTTGCTTTTCCAAGAGATTTGAATTTAAACGATATGTTTTTCAAATACGGCATCAGAATCAATCCTGATATTGTAAAAGATGAACAGGGAAGTCCTTTAAAACTGGCTACGGGAGAACAAGGAAGCGCTGCACAATACCAGACTTTTAACTGGAAATATGCACCATTGGTATATCCGGAAAGCCAGCATCCAATTGTGAAAAATCTGGGCGGTATTAAATTTGATTTTGCCAATCCGATTGATACTTTAAAAAACGGAATTAAGAAAACTGTTTTATTACAATCCTCCCAATATTCTAAAAAAACAGGAACACCAGCAGAAATTAATCTGAATATCGTAGCCGAAGAAACCAGCCCAAATCATTACATCAATACCGGAAACCTTCCGATGGCAGTTTTGCTTGAAGGAAATTTTCATTCGGCATTTGAAAACCGGGTTTTAGCTTTTGACCAGAGCAATTTTGAACCTACTGGAAAAACCGGAAAAATGATTGTAATTTCAGATGGTGATATCATCAAAAATCAACTGGACAAAAATTACGAACCCGTAGAACTGGGTTTTGATCAACGTTCCGGAAATGTATATGATAACAAAGATTTTCTGCTCAATTGCGTTAATTATTTGCTTGATGATACGGGACTTATTAACATTCGTTCTAAGGATTTAGATTTACCTTTATTGGACAAAGAGAAAGTTTATCAAAATTATACCCGAACCCAAGTCTTAACTATCGGGCTTCCAATCCTAATTTTAGGTGTTTTTGGCGTTGCATTCAGCTTTATGAGAAAATACAAATACAGCAAATAGATGTTAATAAAAATTTTTCAAAACTAGATTTGTTTACGATATATTTGTAAAAATGTATCCTTTGCCAATTTTAAAAAAAGATACTTAAAAAATAAAATAAAAGAGCTGAAACCGTTCTGTTTTCAAACACGAATAATGACGGTGACCAAATTCCAATAAAAAAAACAAATATAATCTTCATATGAAATTTATAGTATCGAGTTCGTACTTATTAAAGCAATTACAAGTTTTAGGAAGTGTTATCAACAGCAGCAATACATTACCTATCCTGGATAATTTTTTATTTGAATTAGACAATAACGAGTTAACCGTTTCTGCTTCTGATTTAGAAACAACCATGTCTGCTACTTTGTCTATCGATTCTACGAGCCAGGGAAGTGTTGCAGTACAGGCAAAATTGCTTTTGGAAATCCTGAAAACATTTCCGGAACAACCGTTGACTTTTACAGTAGAAGAAAACAACACTATAGAAATAAGTTCAAATTCAGGAAAATATGCCTTAGCGTATGCTCCCGGCGAAGATTTCCCTAAAGCCGTAAATTTAGACGAACCATCTGTAACATTAGTGCCTGCTGATGTATTAGCTACTGCAGTAAGTAAAACTATTTTTGCTGCCGGTAATGATGATTTACGTCCGGTTATGTCAGGAGTATTCTTCCAGTTTTCTCCACAAGGTTTGACTTTTGTAGCAACAGATGCTCATAAATTAGTTAAATATGCCCGTACCGATGTTACTGCTTCTCAGGTAGCTGATTTTATCATGCCTAAAAAGCCGTTGACAATTTTAAAAAATATTCTGTCCACATCTGATGCTGAAGTAAAAATTGAATACAACGATTCGAATGCTACTTTTTCTTTTGACAACTATGTATTGATGTGCCGTCTGATTGATGGAAAATATCCAAATTACGAAGCAGTAATTCCAAAAGAAAATCCAAATAAATTAATGATTGACCGCTCTCAGTTTTTGAGTTCGGTACGTCGTGTCGCTATTTTTTCTAACAAAACTACGCATCAGATTCGCCTAAAAATTGCAGGAGCTGAATTGAATGTTTCTGCAGAAGATATCGACTATTCTAATAAGGCTGAAGAGCGCCTGACCTGCGATTATCAGGGAGACGATATGCAAATAGGTTACAACTCCCGTTTCCTGACTGAGATGCTGACTAACTTACAATCAGACATGATCATGCTGGAAATGTCATTGCCTAACCGTGCCGGAATTTTAACTCCTGTAGACGGGCTAGAAGATGGTGAAACAGTAACGATGCTTGTTATGCCAGTTATGCTAAATAGTTAAGAATATTGCATATTTTTTGGTATAAAATTTTTGATATCCAAATTTTATACTTACTATTGCACTGTTAACCAACCATTTTTTATATTTAAAAAAACCGCGAATCCATTAGGTAAGCGGTTTTTTTTTGATTATTAATCCATGAATACACAAATTGTTTAAGAATAAATTTTTATAAATCATATTTATCAAAAGTCTGATTAGAGAAATTTAATCTCAAATACATAAGTATTAAAAAAACATTCGTGAATTCCGTGGCTGAAATTTAAATAACTCCCATTTTTTTCATTAAGAAAGTAGCACTTTTATTGCGGCAAACACCTTCTCTTAGTCTGTAATCAAAATGCAGTTCGTTGTCTTGTATTTCCACTTCAAAACAATTATTACTTAAAATTTCGGGATAATCATTAGTAGTTAGACAAACTTCAATATCATGCGTCGCAATGGCGCCAATGGCTTTTTTAGCAATTACTTTTTTCAGTACTTCGATGGTTCCGTTTCGTTTATCATCCGAATTTGTTCCTCTTAAAATTTCGTCCAGTAAAACAAATGCCGGCTGTTGTTCTAAAGCATCCATAATTTGTTTCAAACGTTTGATTTCGGCAAAAAAGTAAGATTCGCTATCTGATAAAGAATCTGAAAGTCTCATGGATACTAAAACCGGTAAAGGATGCACATGAGCTGCACTGGCACACACCACTGAACCTATACCCGCTAAAACCATATTTACTCCTAAACTGCGCAAAAACGTACTTTTTCCGGACATATTAGATCCGGTTAAAATCATAAACGACTGCGGATGAAAAGCCACCTCATTCCCTACTCTGGTTTCCGGATTTAACAGTGGATGGCTGAGATCAGAAAAATTAATTTTATAATCAGTATTCAATTCCGGGAAGACGCAATCAGGATTATTATAAGAGAAATTAGCTAAACTATTTAATTTCTCGAATTCGCCAATTACAATTAACCAATCTTCCAGAGCTGCTGCATGTTCCTTTTTCCATTGTAATAATGCTTTTAAAACATGGATATTAAACAAGAAAGTTCCATTAAATAAAGTAGCCGTAAATAAATTGGCAATAGCATCATTTCTGGAAAATAATTCGGATAATTTTTTCAAATGAACACTGGCATTTTCGGTTTTGAATTTTAGTTTTTGCTGCAAATCCAAAAGACTTTTAGATACAAATTGCTCTGTTTCTATTTTCTCCAGCAATAATCCATATTGTCCAATTAATTTATCAATATTATCTGAATTAGCAATTTCTAATTGAATTCGTTTAAAAAATCGCCCCAGAACCATCAAATTCAAAACAAACAAATACGACAAACAACTCAGTAAAAAAAGATTAGAAGTAAATAAATAACTTAGAAAAATTACAACAAAAAACAACGGACTTACATACGAAAAAAACACCAGCCATTTAGGCAAAGACTCACTATTGAAAGTACTCCACTGCAATAATGTCTTATAACTGGATTCGCTGTCATTAGTTACTTTGGCGAAAGCCAAAAACTCCTGACGCCAGTCTAATTTTTGAGTCAGTTCCTTTACTGCCTGTTGATTATCCAGAATATCATGATTGCCTGCTATATGTAATAAATCTTTAGCGAGTGTTTTTTTTCCAATAAATGTGGCACTTCTGTTAAGATGCTGAAACAAAGAATGATTCCCAAAAATATCCAAATCATACGCATACGGATGTTGAAAATCCTGAAATTCTTCGCCATTTTCAAATGGAATTGTTTTTCTTTCCAGAAAATGAATCTCGTCCTGATTGATGCTGAATAATGCCTGAGTGATTTTTCGCTTGAACTGTAATTTCGAATGCATTCGCATCAAAACAACAAAGGCTGTAAAACACAGCACCGCTGCAAGCAATAAAGTAATTTCCTGATTTTGAAAATAATAATATAAAGCAAACAGCAACAGCACAATGCTGGAAAGCCGTAGCACACTAACAGTGTTATATCTTGTATTAATTTTGCTTAATTCGCCAGTAAAAAAATCAACTTTAGACTTATAAATATCCATAATGTATCAAATGAAATACAAATATAAAGGAGCTAAAGCTCAAATTGGCATATTTTAAATTTAATCTGCAAAATCAACAGCTAAAATTCATTTAATGGGAATGGCTAAAATAGGAATATCCAATTCTGAAGCATAATCCTGGGTGAGACTATGGTGAAATAAACTTTCAAAAAAGTTTCGTTTGTAGGTAAGCATCGCTAAAATTGAAATTTGTTTAAACAAAATAAAATCGGTGATACTTTCTTTTACATCATCACTGTAAATAACGCTAAATTCTACGGGTTCACCGGCAAATTCAGTTTCCCATTCTTTCATAGTTTCTTTTTTCACATCCGAATAACTGGTTTTGACATACACCAGTCTGACTTTTGCCTTCATTTTTTTAGCAATTGCTATAACTTCTCTCAACGCAGCTTTATCTTTAGGTCGGTAACGGGTAGTAAAAGCAATATTTTTAACCGATTTATAATGTGCTTTCAGAGGAATACTCAGCACCGGAATGGAGACATCCGAAATAACATCGGTCGTGTGGGTTCCCAGAAACAATTTAGACCAGCCTGATGCTCCTTCGGTTCCCATAATAATATAATCGATTTGGTCTTCTGCAATTGTTTTTTCAATATTGTATAATAAACCCCCATCCATTAGGCGGTGTGTCATTTTAACAGCATCTAGATTGCGTTTTTGGGCAATATCTCTAAGTTTAGGTAATTCATCCTTAAACATTTCAAACTGACTCAATTCTACTGATTCGTAAATAATCATGTAATTTTCGGGAAAATACTGATTGTCAAAAACAGGCAGATCAAAGGCATGTAATAATACCAGCTCACCGTCAACACTATTAGCAAATTCTAAAGCATGTACAAATGCGTTCGTTGCCGCTTCAGAAAAATCGGTAGGAAATAAAATACGTTTCATTTTAAACAGCTTTTAAAATTAAACATTCGGTAACTGAATTAAAGATACGATTTTAACGCTTTAGTTTCCAAAAAATTGTGGTTTTATATTCAGGCTTTCCACAATACTTCAGTAGATTTAGTACCTTTACAGCCAATAATTAAGAAAATGCTAAACAACGATTCTATAGTAGCACTGGCCACAGCTTCCGGTTCCGGCGCCATAGCAATTATTCGTATTTCAGGTCAGGATGCGATTGTAATTGCCAATTCGGTATTTAAATCCATCAAAAACAAAGATTTAACAAAGCAAAAATCCCATACCCTGCATCTGGGGCATATCATTGACGACTCCAAAACACTGGATCAGGTATTGGTTTCTATATTCAAAGGTCCTAATTCCTATACAGGCGAAAATACCGTTGAAATTTCCTGTCACGGTTCTACTTATATCCAGCAGCAGATTATTCAGTTACTCCTTCGAAAAGGCTGTCGCATGGCCGATGCCGGGGAGTTTACACTTAGAGCTTTCTTAAACGGAAAATTGGATTTATCGCAAGCCGAAGCGGTTGCCGATTTAATTTCATCTGATAATGAAGCTTCGCATCAAATTGCAATGCAGCAAATGCGTGGCGGATTTTCGAATGAAATTGCCAAACTGCGTGAAGAACTATTGAATTTTGCTTCTTTAATCGAACTCGAACTGGATTTTGCTGAAGAAGATGTCGAATTTGCCGATAGAACTCAGTTTAACGAATTAATCAACCGAATCGAATTTGTTTTAAAACGACTGATTGACTCCTTTGCTATTGGGAACGTCATCAAAAACGGAATTCCTGTAGCCATTGTAGGCGAACCAAACGTTGGGAAATCAACACTTTTAAACGCTTTATTGAACGAAGAACGCGCCATTGTTTCGGACATTGCCGGAACAACGCGGGATACTATCGAAGACGAATTAGTCATTGGCGGAATCGGATTCCGTTTCATCGATACGGCCGGAATTCGTGAAACTCAAGACGTAGTAGAAAGCATCGGAATCAAAAAAACTTTTGAAAAAATCGAACAGGCACAAGTAGTTCTTTATTTAGTTGACAGTTATGAGTTGTCCGTTGTGAGTTTGGAAGCACTAAAAATTGAGATTGAAAAAGTTAAAAATCAATTTCCCTTAAAACCACTTTTGATTGTTATCAATAAAATGGATTTACTTTCAGAAGAAAAAATTAAGTTAATTGAAACACAACTCACAACACATAACACACAACTTCAATTTATTTCTGCCAAAAACAAAGTAGGAATTGATGAGCTCAAAAACCAACTCCTATCTTTTGTCAATACCGGAGCTTTACGCAACAACGAAACTATTGTGACTAACACCCGTCACTATGATTCGCTTTTAAAAGCCTTGGATGAAATCCAGAAAGTAAGATTTGGTCTTGAAACCAATCTTTCCAGTGATCTGATGGCATTAGATATTCGCGAAGCCTTATACCATTTTGGAATGATTACCGGACAGGTTACTAATGATGAATTGCTTGGAAATATTTTTGCAAATTTCTGTATCGGGAAATAAAAGTGCTTTACTTAAGTTTCTTTAGCTTTCTATTACTTGACTACCATTGAATTAGCTGTATTTTTACTTTCTTATGTTATCTTTAATATATACATTTGTTACACTCAATGTACACCTTTAAGTATAAAAGGTGTAAAAATGTACACCTATGAATATTACTTTAAAGAAAAAGAAATTACAAAATGGAAAGTTTAGTCTATATCTAGAATACTACAAAGGCTCTACTCTAAACTTAGAAGGAAAAAGAATTCACTTAAGAGATTTTGAATATCTAAAGTTATACCCATATCAAGATCCAAAGACTGCTGCTGAAAAAAAAGAGAACAAAGAAATTGACACTTTGAGTGAACAAATTTTATCAATCAGGAAAGCGGAATATTTTCAAGGTAAATTTGATATTAAAAATACTTCAAAATCAAAAAGAACATTTTTAGATTTTTTCATAGAGAAAACAGAGGAAAAAATTGATTCTCCTAAAAACTATGGAAACTGGACTGCTACCTTAGTCCATTTAAAAAAATGTATTTCAGCCAACTTAACTTTTGAAGAAGTTGATGAAAATTTTGTCAAGAGAGTTCGTAACTACTTTGACAAAGAAGCCAAAACGAAAAGTGACACTCCCCTATCATTAAATTCAAAATACTCTTATTACAATAAATTCAAAGCTTGTTTAAGAGCTGCATTTGATGATGGTTATTTATCAATTAATTACGCCTCAAAAACGAAATCATTTGAACAAGCTGAAAGTCAAAGAGAATACTTGACTTTTCAAGAATTACAGCAATTATCACAAACGGAATGTAAATATGAAGTACTAAAGCGTGCCTTTCTTTTTTCTTGTTTAGCAGGTTTGCGCTGGTCGGATATTAACACCCTTGTTTGGTCAGAAGTGAGAGATGAAGACAATATAAGTAAAGTAAATTTTAGGCAAGAAAAAACAGATGGGGTTGAATATCTATATATTTCTAATCAAGCCCGTGAACTGCTAGGAAAAAGAAAATCACCTTCAGAACGAGTTTTTGTTGGATTGAAATACAGTGCAGTTTACAACAATGAAATTGTTCGCTGGTGCAATCGTGCCGGAATATCAAAACATATTACTTTTCACAGCGCGAGACACACTAATGCAGTACTCTTACTTGAGAATGGAGCTGACATCTACACCGTTTCTAAAAGATTAGGACACCGCGAAATACGCACTACTGCAATATATGCTAAGATTGTGGATCAAAAAATGAAAGAAGCAGCGAACTTAATACCAACTTTACACATTTAAATTTTATTTACATGAAAATTATAGGATATTCCATAGTAATAATATCATTTCTATCAATTCTTTACCAAGTTGTATTAACGGTCTTATACTTAAAACCTTTTATACTTGATAGTATTTTAAAAAGAAAAAAATCTTGGAATCCTTATTATGATCCAACATTTACAATTTTGTTTAGTTGTTTCTGTATTATAACAATAGGATTTACTTACGTTTTGGTTTCCGATAATAAAATAACTGATTATTCAATAATAATTTATGCGATATTAATCCTTTTCGTAAATACTTTTTTTTCTCTTATTTTTTTTAATAGAAAAAGGCTAATTCAAAGAAAAACTATAGAACAGATACAATATGAACTGGATGAACAGAAAGAAATTGAACAGCTAGAATTTAAACAGCACTTAGATATAGACAACCAAAACCCTCCAAAAAAAATAAGATTAGTTGATGTCGAGGTAATAACACAAAATTTAGAAAAAATAGTTAAAACTAATTCCGAAGAAATTGTTGAAAAACTAAAACCTAAAAAATCAATTAAAATAAATTCAGATACGATAAATTACAATTCTTGTTTTTCCGAAAAACAACTTGAGTATCTATGGATAACTCTAAGCGACAACAATATCATTGATGAAAATTGTTCCAAAGATTTTTTTTGCAAAAATTTTTTAGTGAATCCACTTGTAATAGATATGGAAACAATAAGTCTCTATCATTTTCATAAAGAAATTAATAAATTAATAGATAAAAAAATTTCTCAAATTAGTTTTATTGAATTCTTTCGTGATGAGTATAACAATCCCTTTAATCATGGTACATTTAGAAATTATTCCAATAAACCAGATCATAAACTAATTAATGTTTTTAAAAATATTTTTGACAACTTTCCAAACTAAACTTTTATTACATTGTAATGAATGTAATAATTCAAACACTTGCTTTTACTGACATTTGCTCCCATAACGAAAACACTTATATCTTATGGAAAGCAATGTAATTCTTCAAAAATTGACCCAATTAGAAAAACTTATAATTGGAACTAACAAACAAATCTTCACAGTAGATGATGTTGTAAACTACACGGGGTTCTCAAAAAGTTATGTATATAAGCTTGTGCATAATAACATCATACCTTTCTCAAAACCAAATAATAGAACTCTCTTTTTTACTAAATCAGAGATTGATGAATGGTTATTACAAAACAAATCAAAATCGATTTCTCAAATTGAAAAAGAAGCTAGAGAATATACAAATGCTGTAAAAAAATAAAAGCGTTCAATTCTGCCAAATTGTAACGCTTTATTTTAACTCTAACTGTGTTGTATCCCACAAAGATACAATAAAAATCATATTGTATAATGAAAAATTTGTATTTAAGAATAGGTACTTACTATTTTAAGAAATCCCTATACCCCTTATCTTCAGGAGACTTTGTTGAGATTTTAGTTATATGGTCTCCTGAATTAATCAGACAAGATCATGGTAAAAACGTGCTATCAGAAATTGAAAAATATGATGGTTTTATTTGTATTCCTGAAAACCGCCCTGAGTTCTTTCAAAAAAGAATTAAGGACTATTATAACACGTATCATCAAATAAGTAAATCGCCTTGCGAAGGTGATATTAGCAACACTATTAACTTTTTAACTCATATTTTTGGTGAACAACTTGAATTAGGTATTGACTATCTGCAGCTAATTTACTTAAAACCAACTCAAATTTTACCTATCCTTTGTTTAGTTAGCAAAGAACGTTCTACAGGGAAATCAACTTTTCTAAAATGGTTAAAAGAAATCTATGAATACAATTTAACCTTTTTAACGAACAATGACTTTACTTCAAATTTTAACTCCGACTGGAGTTCTAAACTTTTAATTTGTATAGATGAAGTTTTGTTTAAAACAGATGAACTAACTGAACGCATCAAATATCTTTCTACAACAAATACTCACAAAACAGAAGCAAAAGGGAAAGATAAAAAAGAAAGTTCCTTTTTTGGGAAATTTATTCTCTGTTCTAATAATGAAACTTCATTTATTAAAATAGATGCTGATGAAATTCGATTTTGGGTTATTAAAATTAATCGGTACAAAAAAGAAGATGTTGATTTCTTAAAAAAACTCATCCAAGAAATTCCTGCATTCCTATATTTTCTAACCAATAGAAAATTATCAACTGAAAACCAGTCTCGAATGTGGTTTACTCCGGCACAAATCAAGACCAAAGCTTTAGAAAAATTAGTTCGATACAATTCAAATAAAATAGAGAGTGAAATAGCTAACACTTTATTGAATGTCATGGAGAGCATTGATGCTGAGTTTTTAGAATTATGTTTCTCTGATTTACTAAATATTTTAAACAAATTCAAGATCAAATACGATGCTGTTGAAATAAAAAAAATCATACGTGATAATTGGGAATTATCTCCTGCCACAAACTCGAATAAATACCAAAAAATAACAGTAACAAATGATTTAGATTTTTATCAAAATCAGGCTAAAGGAAGGTACTATACAATTTCTAAGATTTTTTTAGCCGAAAAATTGATGACGTGATGACAGCATGGTCTCAGCCCTTTATTCATAAGGCTTAAGCTTGTCATCAATTTGTCATCAAAATTAAAAGTGATGACAGAAAAATGATGACAAACAAAAATTAAGAGTAAAAATTGATGACGTGATGACAAATTGATGACAGCGCAATCCCTTACCACCATTGACCTTAAAGGCTACTGTCATCACGTCATCAATTTTTTTACTTTTTTAACCCCAAAAACAAAAAAGCATGAATTCAGCTCAAGCTAAAGAAATTTCAATAGAAAAAGTACTTCAAAAACAAGGCTATTTTCCATCAAAAAGCATTGGTTATTGTAACTGGTACCTATCGCCTTTTAGACCCGAGAAAACCCCCTCTTTTAAACTTGATTTAAAACTAAATAGATGGTTTGATCATGGAGAACAAAAAGGTGGAAATGTAATCGATTATATAGTTTATAAATTTAACTGTTCTGTTTATGAAGCATTAAATTATTTACAAGACTTTACAAGCAACATCGGTTCTTTTTCTTTTCAAAAGCAAAATCTTGAAATACCAATCAAGGAAAAACGAGAAACAAATCAAATCGAAAAAATAATTCCCATTCAACACCCGGCTTTAATCCAATATTTAAAAAGTAGAAACATTATCTATTATAATAATATTGAACAACTAAAAGAAATTCATTACACCATAAATGATAAAAAATATTTTGGCTTGGGATTCCACAATAATAGTGAAGGTTGGGAACTAAGATCCAAATATTCAAAAATATGTCTCGGTAAAAAGGATATTACCCTAATAGATAATCAAAGTGTTTTACTTAGAATATTTGAAGGATATTTTGACTATCTCAGTTTTTTACACATTAAAGGGAATCAATTTAGAAAAGAATCAAACTATTTGATACTAAACTCAGCTGCTTTACTAATTAAGAACATATCAGTTTTAAAGTGTTACCAAACAGTCGAATTGTACTTAGATAATGATGAAACGGGAATAAAGTATACCAAATTTATACTAGAAAAATTCACTTATGCTATTGATTGCAGTTGTCTCTATAACGGTTTTAAAGACTTGAACGAATGGTTAACTAGACATCATACACAATGCTTAGGAAAGTAAAAATATATCGAGAGGTGTCAATGTCATGACAAATTGAAAATTTGGCTTACATAGACTTCTCGTTTTTCTCCCGATGGTCGCAAAAAAGTAAAAGATGAAAAAAACTAAAAAAATTGAGTTTAGAGTCACACTCACTGAATACCTAATTATTCAGAAAAAAGCAAAAGAAACTGGATGCTCAACTTCCGAATTTCTTAGAAATACCGCCTTAGGTTATAACGTTACTTACAAATTAACTGAAGAAGAAATTGAGGTTTACAAAGAGCTGAATAAGTTTGCTGATAACTTTAGAAGAATTGGCAACCTATTCAAATTAGGGGATACAACAGCAGTAAAAGAAACTGCTGTATCAACCGCTTTATTAATACGTGAGCATTTAAATAAATTGATATGATAAGTAAAGCAAAATCCTGCCCAGGTGGAACGGCATTATTTAACTATGTTGTAAATGAAAAAAAAGGATATGAACTTATAAGAAATGATCTTTCGGGTACAACTCCCAAAGAGATTTATTCTGATATGCTTGTACTGCAACAACAAAATTTAAGATGTAACAACAATACAATTTCAATTGTTTTATCTCCAACAGTATCTGATGGTAAAAGAATGTCAGATAATCACTTACGAGAACTAACTCAGGATTTCCTAAAAACATTAAATCTTGATCCAAGAATAAATCAGTATATAGCTTTTGTTCATACTGAAAAAGAACACAAACACATTCATATCCTGATGAATCGAGTAAGAACAGACGGAACTTTGATAAAGGATAATTTTATTAGCAAAAAAGCACAGGCAGCAGCACACGAAGTTGCAATAAAGTATAATCTCACTTCTGCAAAAGATATTAAAGAGCGAAAGGAGCTGAAAAACAAGATTACTAACATTGATATTAAAAAAACAATCAAAAATGCTCATTTTGATGTTTTAAAAACTAAACCTAAAAACTTAAAAATATATCAAGAAAAAATGGCTAAAGGCGGTATTCAAGTTTTGCCAACTATTAATAAACAAGGTAACATTCAAGGATACCGTTTCTTGCACGAACCATCAGGAATAAATCTTAAAGCGAGTGAAGTAGATAGAAACTTAAAACTAAATGAACTATTTAGGAATGAAGAAATCATAGCTACTGAACCAGATCTAAAAGAAACTCCATTTCAGGATTGGAAAATCAACTCAGAACTGGTGAATTCATTATTTTCATTACTTTCTATTGATATAGCGGATGATATGGATGATAATTTAAAGAAAAAGAAAAAATTAAAGAGATAATTATATGGCAAAAACACAACCAAAGGTTACTGAGTTAGTGGAAATCCTTTTACAGCAAGTAGCTGTTTTGGAAAAGTCAGTAAATCAAAATAGTCAAACTCAAATTCAGCTTTCTAAAAAGATGGATAACTCCTTCAAAGTCGATGTTTCTGTACTTAAATCGACTCAGAAAGCAATTAAAGAAGATTTGAAAACTGATTTTGAGATTTTTCATGAACAAATAAATAAGAATAATCAAGAGCTATTAAAAATGCATAAAAATGTAAGTTCTAAACGATTATTCTACATTATTCTCTTAAATATTCTTCTGCTTTTAACAACAGGAATTTCGGTTTATATAGCAATTAAAAAGTCTATAAATCAAAACAATTATGAATTAATGATTAATGAGAATAGTGCATTAAAAAATGAGATCAAGACATTTGAATTATTTTTTCTAAAAAACCCAGAAGTAGTAAAAAAGTATAAAAAATGGAATAGAGATGTTCCAAAATAGAACTATCTCTTTGTAACAATCTTTCGAGTTTACACTATCCCAAAAGCTAAATGAAAATATATCATTATAACAAACTAACAATATAACATTATGTATAAGGGAAACTGCTAAAAAACCAGCTAAACCAATTAGATATAAATCCTTAAAATAATAATTTAAATTCTTTATCGTCTTCTCGAGAGACTGACTTTAATTCAATTACTCTAATGTAATGAGTTGTAATATCTGCACAGGATTCTCCACAATCAGGACAGTAAAAAAGATCCTGTTGGGGTTTAATTTTTTTGTAATCAAAACTACAAAAGGAACATATACCTTCAATATGATTTTTCATGATGTTCAAGTTTTTAAGTTTTACGTTCCGATTTCACACTAGCCTGTCTTAAATATATCAATGTAACAATATAACAAAGTAACACTATAACAATATATCATTATAACGGTACAATAATTTTATTGAAATGGAATAAAAATATTTTAAAATAGCCACTCAATTGAGTGGCTTATTTACTTTTAATTAGATGCGTAACGTTTTTAAATATCATATACATCTTTAACATCTCTTTTAATTGAGTTAAATTTTATCGCTTTCTGATATTCTTTTCTTGATACCATTCCATTGACAATATTAATTTTGGATAAATTTTCCACATAAAAATATATTGCAAAACAAAGTACTGGATGCACTTCTTTATTTACAATATAATCAGAAAACATAGAATCTAGTATCTCTGAGAAATCCTTTCCCTCTAATTTTGCCGAATCAGCAAGTTGTTCATTCAAGATTGATGCTCCAATTAGTAATACATTGTTTTCCTGATAAAATTTGAGTAAATCACATCGATCATTATTATTACAAGATTCTAGAAAACTTTCGATCCTATTTAAAAAATATAAATTATAAGTATTTCTACTATACTCAGAGATGGCGACTAAAAATTCTTGAGTAACAATGATTGGATTGTTGTTTACATTAATTTCTTTTTCACCTGTTAAAATTAGGTTGACTAATGATTTAATTGGTTTGTAAAATTCTTTGGTCTCCATTATTTATGCTCGTTTAATAACTTTACAAGAGTATCTTTCTTTACGCTTCTAAGTTTTTCTTCACGAAAAATTCTTTTCATAATTTCCGAATCATTATTAATGGGATACGATTTCTCTGAAAATTGACCGATTTTGTAAATACTATCCCGTTTACGATTTTGCTTTTTCAGATATTCGATATATCGTTGAGCTTTTAATTCTTGCTCTTTAGAAGTTAATACTTTTTTTGGAGTTTGACTAAATATAGTTAAAGAGAATAGGAGTGCCGAAAACAATGCAATTTTTTTCATAGTACCTTATTTGTAGTTAATAAAGGCGCGAGTCTAATATCAAACTGTTACAGAGGAACTCGGATTCCTAAAACCCAGAAAGACTTAGCCCACGCCCTATAAGGCACAGGCGTAAGTCTGACGAAGTTTGGGTTTTTTAGAAGATTCCGAGTTTTCTGTAACCAATTTCGACAGCTTACGCTAGTTGTAATATTTTTGTAAATCTACAAAATGTAAATGATTAAGAAAAGTTATTGATTAAAATGCTTAATTATAAAAATATCTTCACTGTAAAAAGTTATTTCCAGAAAATTCTTTTGAGCTTTTTGAATTAGCTCAAGAATTTTATAGAATAACTTTTTTCTTCGTCCAGTTAATTTTCTATAACTCATTCAAAAAATCTTTAGCTGTAGTCGTTTTTAACTCTCCTTTTTTATACAAATGCATTTCTTCCAGTCCTGCTTTTATATTCTCTAAAACACTATCATTTTCAACAAATGTAATATTTAGAGCTTTTAAAACTTTTTTAATCATTACAAGTTCAGCTTTATTTTTAGGTTTAACGGTTAATTCAATCATAATCAATTGTTTTCACAAAAATAATATAAATTTCAGCCACCCCAAATAGAATGATGATTTAAACGCTCATTATGTGAGATGTTAAACTTTTATCCTTATTTTTGATCACAATAAAAAAAGTTCAAAAATGAACCGAATAAAAGACGTTTTAGAACAGAAAGGAATTAAGCAAAAGTGGTTGGCTGAACAATTGGGAAAGAGCTACAATATGGTAAACTCGTATGCGCAAAATAGAAGACAACCAAGTATAGAAGACTTATACAAGATTGCTGAAATCCTTGACGTTGAAGTCGCAACATTATTAATTGAAAGAAAAGCACAGTAAAATATGGACGGAACAAGTCTTACTCCTGAACAAGAAAAAATAAATGCATTGCGACAAATTTTACCCGAAGCTTTTAGCGAAGGAAAAATAGATTGGGAAAAATTAAAAGCTACGCTTGGAGAAAATATTAATTTTTCTAACGAACGTTACGTTTTGAATTGGGCTGGAAAAAGTGATGCTTTTAAAGTATTACAAACTCCAACAACTAAAACATTGATTCCTGCTAAAGATGAAAGTGTAAATTTTGACAACACCAAAAATATTTTTATTGAAGGTGAAAATTTAGAAGTCCTGAAAGTGCTTCAAAAAAGCTATTTCGGTAAGGTTAAAATGATTTATATTGACCCACCTTATAACACCGGTAACGATTCTTTTATATATCCAGACAAATTCTCTGAAAGTAAAGCCGAATATGAAAAGCGTGTTGGCGACAAAGATGAAGAAGGCTATATGACGAAAGATGGTATGTTCAAAAGGAACAGCAAAGAAAATGGACAGTACCATAGTAATTGGCTCAATATGATGATGCCAAGGTTGTATTTGGCTAAAAATCTTTTGAGACAAGATGGAGTTATTTTTGTGTCTATTGATGATAACGAAGTGCATAATCTTCGACTACTGATGAATGAGATTTTTGGGGAGGAAAATTTTATTGCAGAATTTATTTGGAAATCACGTGTAAGTGAAGATAACAGAAACTTAACAGGTGTTTCAATAGACCACGAATATATTCTTATATTCAGGAAACAGTCTGGTATATTAACTGGAATAAAAAAAGACCTAGAAAAATTTTCAAATCCAGATAATGACTCCAGAGGACCTTGGCGAAGTTCTGATTTGACAGGATTACTTACAATTGACCAAAGACCTAATTGTCATTATGATTTGGTTAATCCAGAAACAGGTATAGAATATAAATGCCCCCCCAAAGGATGGAGATATGAGCCTAAAACAATGAAAATTAAAATTGCAGAGAAGCGTATTTTATGGCCTGATAATCCTGAGGGTAGACCAAGAAATAAGTTGTTTATGAATGAAATGGATTCATTAATGAAAAACATTACTTCATTAATAACGAAAATATCTACAAATGATGGAACAAAAGAAGTTGCAAGTATTATTGGTACAGGATTCTTTACATTCCCAAAACCTGTTAAACTTATTCAGCTTCTTTTAAATCAAGTAATATCAAGGGATGAAATTGTACTTGATTTTTTTGCAGGTAGTGGTACTACAGCACATGCAGTAATGGAACTTAACAAGGAAGATGGTGGAAATAGAAAATATGTTTGTGTACAATTACCCGAACTCTGTGAAGAAAAAAGTCAAGCCTACAAAGCTGGATATAAGACCATCGCAGACATTTCTAAAGAACGCATACGCAGAGCAAGCAAGAAAATAGAAGAAGAGGTTAAGGCTGAAATAAAAAAAATAGAAGCTCAAATAAAAAAACTGCAAGGGGAATTGCCTACAGATGAAAATAAAACAGAAATTGAAAATCTTAAAATAAAAATAAAGCAATTAAAAATACAAGATTTAGGTTTCAAAGTATTGAAATTAGAAGACAGTAATTTTAAACAATGGCAACAAATTGAGGGTAATAATGCTGAGGCTTTAGCAGAGCAAATGAAATTGTTTGTTGATCCAGTTTCAGAATCTGCGACTATTGAAAATATGGTTTACGAACTGTTACTAAAAAGTGGTAAAGACCTAAATAGTACTATTGAGAAGAAAAACAGTTTTTATAAAATTAATAGTTGTGAGTTAGTTTTTGTATTAGAGAAAGCTACTCAAGAAATTATTGATTTCGTAATTGCTGAAAAGCCAATAAAAGTAATTGCGTTAGACAAATTGTTTAAAGGCAATGACCAACTAAAAACCAATACTGTACTTCAAATGAAAGATGTTGGCATTGAGTTTAAAACGATATAAGAGTTTTATTATGAATTTACAAAAACTGTTTTCAGATTTAGAAATCAACAAAAAAGACTCTTTAATTAAATTGTCAGACAAGGACTGGAAAATGAAGGTTGCTTTTCCAAGTCGTGTTGTTCGATTGTTGGAAGATTCTAAAAAATGGTCACCTAAGGCTATCTTCTGTTTTGACAATAAACCACTCATTTTATTCTTCGAAAATCCAATAAACAAAGAAGAACTACATAAGACAGTTTGGAATTTCAATGAGACTCCAATTATTATTGTATCAGAAAATGATAATATTACTGTATATAATGGTTTTGCAATAGATGAAAATACTAAATTACTCCAAAAACTAGGGGGTGATGAAATATTAAATGATTTAAATTATTTTAAACTAGTTACAGGTAAAACCTTTGAAAAATATTATAACGAATTCAATTATTTACACCGAGTAGATTATCGTTTGTTAAAGAACATTGAAGACACACAGGATGAACTTCTGAATAAATACAATTGTAGTAGAAAAACTGCCAATGCATTACTTGGTAAAATCATTTTTATCCGTTATCTGATTGACCGAAAAGTAAAATTAAATTTAGATGGGACATCAAGAGTCTGGACAAATGAAGAGTTCTGTCAATTACTACTGAATAGAGAATATCTTTATCTTTGTTTTAATCGCTTGCAAAATAAAGATACAGGGTTTAATGGTGAACTCTTCCCTATAGATAAGGATTCTTTTGATGCTCTTCCCGATGGGGCATTTAAACTTATAAAACGATTATTAGAAGGTGAAGATGTAAAAACAGGTCAGCAGTCTCTTTTTCAGTTATATGATTTTTCTATATTACCCATTGAGTTTATCAGTAATGTATATGAACGATTTATAGGAAAAGAGAATCAAGCAGAAGCGGGCGCCTATTATACACCAACTTTCCTAGTCGATTATATTATAAGTCAAAGCGTCACAAAAAAACTCAATACAAGTAACAATGATGTTTCGTGCAAAGTACTAGACCCTGCCTGTGGTTCTGGGATTTTTCTTGTGGAAACTTTACGAAAAATCATAGAAAAACATATTGCCTTAAATGGTATTTCTGATAATAAAGGTACTTTTAAAGAAACGATTAAAGATTTAGCTCGTGAAAATATTTTTGGTATTGACAAGGACGAAAGTGCTATTCAGGTAGCAATATTTTCTATTTACTTGATTTTATTAGATTACCAAGAGCCTCCTGAAATTGAAACGTTTAAATTTCCTCCTCTTTTAAACACTAATTTTTTTGTAGCTGATTATTTTGATCAAACAAGTACTTATAATAAAATATTTTCTAATAAAAATTTCGATTTTATTTTTGGAAATCCACCTTGGGCTGGAGGGAAAAAAGGATTAGACAGTATTGGTAAAGGATACATTAAACAAAGATATAAAAGAGAAAAGGGGCAAGATAAAAAAAATGAAATAGGAATAAACAATAATGAAATAGCAGAAGGTTTCCTGTTAAGAACAAGTGATTTTTGTTCACCTAATACAAAAATAGCATTTATTATAAAAAGTTCAATACTTTACAATCTGGGATATACCGAGGAAAGTCCATTTAGACCATATTGGTTACAAGAGTTCTATATCGACCAGGTTCTTGAACTTGCACCTGTACGCAAAGAAGTATTTGACCGATCCAGCGATCCAGCGACTGCACCAGCAGTAATTGTCTTTTATAGACATTCAAACGGAGAAAGTACAGACAATAATCTAATTGAACATATTACTTTAAAGCCAAGTAAATTTTTCTCTCTTTTTAAGATTTTTACGATTAACAGAAGTGATTATAAAAAAGTACAACAATATAAATTGAAAATAGACGATTGGCTTTGGAAAACACTTGTGTATGGCTCATATCTTGATTTTAATTTTTTAAGCCGAATAAAAGGTAGTTTTCCCTCTATAAAGAAAATAATTTCAGACGAGACAAAGTTTGTAGAGGGTACTGGAATTCAGTATAGTAGTAAGCCTACTTACAATTCAGAGCATTTAATAGGCAAATCATTTCTTGATGCCTATGGTGTTGAATCGTTTTTTATTGATGAAGATAAAATTTCAGACTTTGATAAACCTATGGTTCACAGGCTTAGAACTGATAAGCCAAAGATTTTTAAAGCACCAATGTTACTAATGCGAATGGGGTTGGACATGAATAACCTAATAGTAAAGTCGGCTATTTCAAAACAGGATTTACTTTTTAAAAATAGTCTTACTTCAATATCTCCATTAGACAATAATAATATTAACAGCATATATAATATACAAGCTATTTTATCCTCGTATATATTATCCTATTTTGCGATTTACTCATTCGCATTTATAGGAATTGAAAGAGAGCAAACTCAAAATTACGATAAATATAGTTTGCCGTATCTTGATTTGGATGTTCGAGATGATATAGAACAGATTGAAAAACTTAAACTTGAATTACATAACAAGACAAGAAATGAGACATTAAATACTCTGGAATTGGATGTTTTAAACCAACGAGTTGAAGATAAGCTCATTAATATTAACAATAAAGTATTAAAAAAATTAGAATTATCGGACAGCGAATATGCTTTGATTGACTACGCATTATCAATAAACAAAACAATAATTAGCGGGAAAATTTACGAAAAAACAAAATTGTTTGAACCGATTAAATTGCATGATGAATTTTTGGAAGATTACGCCCAACTATACATCAAACGCTTTGCCCAAAATGTAAGTAAAGATGATAAGAAATTTATAGTTAAGATATGGCATACTAAGCAAATCATTGGAATGTTCTTTAAAATAGTTTATGTTAATGAATATGAAAAGGATATTAAATGGAAAGATAAGCAAGATGATGTATCTGGTATAATGTCATTTTTAACAAAAGTTAGTTCTGAAAAAGTCACAGATAAACTCTTTGTACAGAAAGATATAAGAGGATTTGAAAAAGACTATTTCTATATTTTTAAACCGAATGAAAAGCGACTTTGGCACAAAGCCATTGGTTATTTAGATGTAAATGAATTTGCTGATGCCATTCTTAAAGCAGGGAGGAAAGGTATATGATATTTACAGAACTAAATGCCTCTGGTTATGAATATAATGGTGTTTTCTATAATGCTGAATTTGAAGATATACTTTCAAAAATCATTATTTGCTATAATTTAATGATTGCTGACAATGTATCGCTAACGAATGATGAAAATGCTATTAGAGATGTACTATTGATAAATTACCTCAAAGACAATTCAATCAGAAAAAAAATTCAACTAACTGACTACCTGTTTGACAGAGAAGTTCCAGAAGATAGAAGTATAGGTAGAACTGATTTAAAAATTCAGACACTAAATACTTTTCAGGATACAAGTGCATATTATATTATTGAATGTAAAAGACTTAATGCTACAAATCTTAGTGGTACAACTGGTTTAAATGCAAAATATATCAAAGATGGAATGTATAGATTTGCTTCAACAACTTATTCAACTCACTATAAAACAAATGGGATGATTGGTTTTGTGGTAGAACCAATAGATATTAGTGCTAATGTGACGTCAATAAATAATCTATTAGCAAATAATTTTTCAGAAGCAAATACAACACAAGACTTGCAATACAGAGAAATTGTTACAAATTTTGGCTTCTCTTACTGTTCCTGTCACAATGTGTCAGAAGATAGCGTGGTTCTTTATCACTTAATGTTTGATTTTTCAAAAAATATTCAATGAAACTAACGTTTGAGTCCAATCTCCAATACCAGCAAGATGCTATAAAATCTATTACAGATTTGTTTGAAGGGCAACCTTTAGAAGATTCTATTTTAGAATTTGATTTAAAGGAGAAACAAAGATCCTTTATTCAAGGTATTAGCAACAACTTAATTTTATCAGAGGAGCAAATCCTTGCCAATCTGCAAAGCATACAAACTAACAACGAAATTAAAGTTTCAGATAAGTTGGATGGTATGCATTTTTCCGTAGAAATGGAAACAGGGACAGGTAAAACGTATGTCTATTTGCGTTCTATTTATGAACTAAATAAATTATATGGTTTCAAAAAATTTGTGATTGTAGTGCCTTCAGTGGCTATTCGCGAAGGTGTTTTGAAAAATCTGGAAATTACTCACGAACATTTTCAAACTCTTTACGACAATGTTCCTGTTAATTTTCAGGTTTATGATAGCTCAAAGCCATCAACACTAAGAGGGTTTACAACTAACAATAACATAGAAGTTTTGGTGATCAATATTGATTCATTTGCCAAAGACGAGAATGTTATTAACAAACCTAACGATAAACTAAACGGGCAAAAACCACTTGAGTTTATTCAGGCTACATTTCCAATTGTAATTGTTGACGAGCCACAAAATATGGAAACAGAAAAGCGTAGAACAGCTATTGAAAACTTAAAAGCACTATGTACGCTTCGATATTCTGCAACCCATAAAAACCAATACAACCTCACTTATAATTTAAACCCTGTAAAGGCTTATGATTTAGGGTTGGTTAAACAGATTGAGGTTGACTCAATCATTGAAGAAAACGCCTATAATGATGCTTTTATTTCTGTGGAATCTATAACCGCTACTAAGACAAAAGTAACTGCGAAAGTTGCCATAAACAGTAATGAGAATAATGGAGTAAGGAAGAAAACAATTACTGTAAAAGTAGGTGATGATTTATATAAACTTTCTAATGAAAGAGAAATTTACGTTGATGGTTATATTATTGAAGAAATTGATGCTGTAAACCAATGTATTTCGATTTCCAACGGAAACTTATTGTATAAAGGCGATAGTCAAGGCGATTTAACGGACGAGGTAATGAAGTTCCAGATCCGTAAAACAATTGAAGAACATTTAAAGAAAGAAAAACGTCTGAACAAATTAGGTATTAAAGTTTTGTCACTTTTCTTTATTGATAAGGTTGCAAATTATCGCAGTTATGATTCGGCTGGAAATCATGTAAAAGGAAAGTTTGCCGAATGGTTTGAAGAAATTTATCAGGAATACATTTCAAAACCAGCTTTCAAGGAGTTAGATAAATTTCCTTTTGATAAAACTCACAATGGTTATTTTTCCAAAGACAAAAAAGGAAACTGGAAAGATACTTTGGACAACGAAAAATCTCAAAATAGCGAAGATGCAAATGAAACATATCGTTGGATTATGAAGGAAAAGGAAATCCTATTGGATATTAATAATCCATTGCGTTTCATTTTTTCACATTCTGCACTTCGTGAAGGTTGGGACAATCCGAATGTATTTCAGATTTGTACCCTAAACGAAACTAAGTCAGAAATTAAAAAGCGTCAGGAAATTGGAAGGGGTTTGCGTTTGGCGGTTGACCAAACAGGAAAAAGAACCTACGACCAAAACATAAACCGTTTGACGATTATTGCCAATGAATCTTATGACGATTTTGCCAAAGCATTGCAAAAAGAAATTGAAGAGGATTGCGGTGTTGCATTTACAGGTAGAATAAAAAATAAGCAAACACGTACTGCTATCAAATATCGAAAAGGATTTGAAGCCGACCCTAAATTCTTGGAAATTTGGGGAAAACTGAAAAAGAGAACTACTTATAGAGTAGATTACAAAACTGACGATTTAATTACTTTGACTGCAAAAGCGATAAGAGATTTACCTGAAATAAAATCGCCTTCCATTCGTTCCACAAAAATTGGAATTACAATGACAGATGAAGGTATAGGTACAAATTATGTTGGAGAGAAAGTAGAATCATATGGTGGTTACGCATGGAAAATTCCTGATGTGTTGGGCTATATTCAAAGTAAAACAGAATTGACCCGTTCCACTATTGAAGAAATATTGAGTAAATCAGGTAGAATTGTGGATATAACTATAAATCCTCAACTGTTTTTAGACTTGGCTATACAAGCCATAAAACGAACTTTATATGATTTAATGATTGACGGAATTAAATATCAAAAAATAGGAGGCAAAGAGTATGAAATGGCTTTGTTTGAAGCTCAGGACTTGGAAGTGTATTTGAATGACTTTTCATTTAAAGTTTCCGATTCTTCCAAAACCATTTATGAAGAATTTGTACCTTTAGATTCAGGTGTTGAAAGTAAATTTGCTAAAGATTGCGAAACCAGTGAGCAAATAAAATTCTATTTCAAATTACCAAATTGGTTTAAAATACCGACACCAATAGGAAATTATAATCCCGATTGGGCATTGATATTTGAAGATGAGCAAAAAATTTATTTTGTAGCTGAAACAAAAGATACAGGAACAGCACAAGTTGACTTATTAAAACTAAGTGGGGATGAACAAATGAAAATTAAATGCGGAAAAGCACATTTTGAGGAATTTGAGGATTTGGAATATAAGGTAGTAAATAAAGTGGGGCAATTAATACACTAAGTTAATACACAGATTATGTTTAATATTAAGTCGGATAAAGTAAGTCTTTTACTTAAGATTTTTTTTCTTTAAGATATAGGGTATGATATGAAAAAAGTCGAATTTAAAATGCGGTGATCAAACAACTTAATTGCTGCATTTTTTGCGGAGAATAATTCATTAAATATAGATTGGAATTTAGATAAATAAACAATTTTCAATCCTGAAAAAACCTTATTTGTCCAATTTATATATGAATAAGCAGATTTTACTCTACTTATTTTGCTGTTTTAACATAAAATAAGTATTAAGAATATTCAAACTTCCATCAAAATCCCAGCACTTTTTCCGTGTACTAATATGATTGCTCTTCTCATGATAATTTAGTTAGAGCTTTAAAAAAAAATATAAACAAAATTGTTTATATTTGTATTATGAATACATTAATAGAAAAATACAAAGGTATCCACCCTGGAATAATATTGGAACGCTTACTTAAGAAAAAAGCGATTTCACAGCGTCCTTTTGCCCTTTCTATTGGTGAACATCCGCAAACATTAAATGCAATTACTAAAGGCAAAAGGAAACTCAATATAGCGCTGGCTTTGAAAATTGAAGAAAAATTAAGTTTAGAAGAAGGATCTCTTGCACTTTTACAAACTTATTTTGATATCAACGACGAAAAAAGCAAAACAAAGCAAAATACTCCAGATCTAACTCTTTTAAGAAAATCTTTATTTTGGGATACAGACATTTCTAAAATTGATTGGCAAAAACAAAGTATAGCCGTTATTAAACGGGTATTTGAGCGTGGTAATGCTATTGAAATAGAAGAAATTAAACGTTTCTATAAAAGCGATCAAATAAAAAAAGTACTTGATCAAACGTAAATATTGGGAATTTATCAAAGAAAATTTTGAAGAAATTATTAATGAGTTTAAAAAACATAATTTCTTTTTGACACCTTTAATATAATTTTTCTATTAAAAAATGCTTTTACAATAAAAATGCAACAATGTGTAAAGTAGATTTATAAAGCTAATTCTAGTTAATATGAAATAGCGGTCATTTTTATTGTAAACAAGTATTATCCATGTATTTTTAATGATTTGTGGACGTTTATAATGAAACAAATAATAAATAAAATATTCTTACTACCTAATACCTATTGATTCTAAAATATTTTTTGTCACAAATTTTTCACTGTATTTGTGACAAAAAAATTTAATTATGACTTACTGCTAATATAATATTAAAATGTTTTCAATTTGAAAACATTTTAATACCTTTGACAAATGAATATAATCAGTAGGAACACAATAATTTATTATACCCAAAAATACCCGATTGCAAAAAATCAATTATTGATGTGGTATAATGAAATTTCCAAAAGAGACTTTGACAATTTTAATGAACTCAAGGAAGTTTACGGAAACGCTAGTTTGGTAAACAATCAAAGAGTCGTTTTTAATATCAAAGGAAATGATTTTAGACTAGTTGTTTCATTCAACTTTAGACGAAAAACCTGTTATTCAATTTGGTTTGGCACACACAAAGAATATGATAAAATTGATGTTGAAACTATTGAATTTGACGAAAAATTATAATACTTAAAAATGAAAAAATGAACTGGAAAGTAATAAAAACCGAAGCAGAACATAAAATAGCCGTAAAGCGTGCAATGGAAATATTTCACGCAGAACCCAACACTCCCGAAGATGACGAATTAGGTGTTTTACTTATTTTGATAAAAGATTTTGAAGATAAAAATTATCCTATGCCCGAACTCGATGCTTTGGAAGTTATCAAAATAAAAATGCAAGAAATGGGAATGAAGAATAAAGATTTAGAACCAATTATTGGGAGTAAAGGACACGTATCAGCAATACTATCTGGCAAGCGTGAAATCACCCTAAAGATGGCTCAAAAGCTCAAAAACTTTTTTGGTATTCCAGCAGAAGTCTTTTTACATGGTGCGTAAAAACAGTTTTATGCTTATTCAAATTTCACTTATAAAATAAATATCGTTATTTTTAATAACAATAACTACTCTCATTTTAACTAAAACGGTACTCCTTTTGTACACCCCTACCCTTATAAACCGTTTAAAAATAAGGATTATTACTTATTGTATCGGGAAGTAGACGAAATCAAAATATTATGATACTAAACGATCTAATTTTGAAATGTGTCCAGTCGGTTTTCAGTATTTGGGAAACAAAATATGAAAAGTAGCACCTCCGTCTTCACTGGAACTTGCCGAAATATGTCCTTTATGAGTCTGTACAATTTTGCGACAAATGGATAATCCGATACCGGTACCTTCATAATCCATCTTATTATGGAGTCGTTGGAAAATCTTAAAAATTCTGTCTGCATAATCCTGATCAAAACCAATACCATTGTCTTTAAACTGCAAATGATAGTATTCTTTATGAGTAAGTTCAGGATATTTTTCGATTATCTTTTTTCCGGCTACAACTGCTGAAATTTGTATAATCGGTGTGATATCCGGTTTGGCAAATTTCAAGGAATTGGACAGTAAGTTACTAAAAAGTTGTACCAGCTGTGATGGAATCCCTTCAATTACTGGCAAATTTTTAGTTTTAATTATAGCCCCTTTACTAGCTATGGATAGTTCGAAGTCGGTTTTTATCGTTTCTATAATTGAGTTAAGATTTACTTCGACAAAAGCATCGTTATTCTCTGATACCTTGGAATAAGCCAGTACATCACGTATTAATTGGGTCATGCGGTTGGTAGAATTCAGTATCTTTTTAAAATAGCCTTCTGATTTTTCGCTTATATCGCCCAGACTATGGTGCAGCATTTCAAGAAAAGTACTGATTTTACGAACAGGTTCCTGCAAATCATGAGAAGCTATATAGGCAAACTGCTCCAGTTCAGCATTCGAACGCATTAAGCTATAATTCATTTCTGCCAGTTCTTTTGTGCGTTCTTCCACTGCCAGTTCAATTTTTCTGCGTGTCTCAACCTGATGTGTGACCTCAACAACTAAAATAATAACCTTAATGGTAATTCCTTCTTTATTTTTAAGCGGTATATAATCAAAAGTCAGGTAAATATTTTCTTCTATTCCGTCGCGAATAAGAAGCATTTCATGTTCTTCTGTTGAATATTTTTCTCCTGTCTGAAACACTTTATCGAGTTCGGGCTTAAAAGTAGCCTCTACTTCCTTTAAGACTTCCCAATAAGGTTTAGTAGCATACTGCTCTCTTGTTTTTCCTGATATTAACAAAAAGCGGTCATTTATTTCCTCTGCCCATACTGGATCACCGCTCACCACACATATTCCTATGGGTGCAGCTGTAATTAAATCCCTAAGTTCTTTCTCTTTTGCTTCAATGATGCGTCTGGATTCTACCTGCCTGCTAACTTCAGTTGCCGTAACTATTATACCGTAAATAGCGTCTGATAGTGAAAGTGCTTTGTAAGCATAATTATAGTATCCGGTATAAGGTACGCCAGAACGTAATATTGTAATCTCTTCTTCAAGCTGATAAAAGGTTTCGCCACTGTTGTATACTTTTTCTAAACGATTTTTATGCTCTGTTGACATTAGTTCCGGTATTGCTGTGTAAAACGGCAAACCAACAACCGAACGATCCCGACCAAGAATTTCAAGCATATACTCATTAATTCTGTCAATTTTCATTTCAGGGCCTAGAAGCACTAATTTAGCTACCGGAGAATTTTCAAATATATCTCTTGAAAATAATTCAGCTTCTTCCAGTTTCTGCTTGGCTATTTTCTGTTCAGCTGCTTCTAATTCCAGTTGCTGCTTAATATTAGTTTGTTCTGTGATATCTTCAAGAGTACCATTAAATGCATAAGGCAGCTTTTCAGCATTAAATATTGCTTTCCCTTTCGCTTTTACAATAATTTCCTTCCCGCTTACCGGATTTTCAATGGTATATTCAATATCATAATTTCCACCGGATTCATAAGATAACGCATATGATATGGCATCACTGACTCTTTTTCTGTCTTTTTCAGCAATAACCTGTATGCCTGAAGACAATTGTATTTCATCATCAGATTGTAACCCAAACCATTCCTTTAGTCTGGAATTACCTCTGAATTTATTCGTCACTGGATCCAGTTCCCAGGTTCCTAATTCTGCTGCATCAATAGCAAATTGTAACTGGTCTCTGCTTTGCTGAAGAAGATTTTCATTTTGCCGAAGCTTTTCATTAGCAGCAGAAATGATATTAAATGTGGTCATTTTTTCTGTAGTTTCCATACAGGTTACAATCACCCCTCTTATTTCGCCAAGGTCTCCATAAGCGGGACTGTAAGTGAATGTCCAGTACACATCTTCGAGCGAACCATTTCTGTAAATAGGCACTAACATATCCTCATATTTAAAGGATTCTCCCGTAGCTTTTACTTTTTCTATAAGAGGTCCTATAAATTCCCAGGTTTCGGTCCAGGATTCCTTTCCTTTTTTTCCAATCATAGGATGCTTCCCTGCCTGACCCAGACTTGGTCTGTAAGCATCATTATAAAAGCAAAAATGATCTTCATCCCAAAACAAAAACATGGGAAAGGCTGAATGAACAATGGTAGCCAAAGTAATATGCAGACTCAAAGGCCACTTATCCGGGCTTCCTAAAGCAGAATTTTCCCAGTCAAAATCGCGTATCAATGCTCCCATTTCTCCTCCTCCACTGAGAAAGTCTTCATATTTTTTTTTACCCAAGACCAGTTATTTAATTAGTGAATAATGATGAAAGAATTTTTACCAGGTCGTTAAAACTATTAGGCTTGGTTATAAAATCAGCAGCTCCTAATTCCTTAGTATTTGCAATAGTTTCCGGACTTGCCGAAGTTGAAAATATGATTACCGGCACCGACTGGAATTGCTCAACTTTTTTAAGCCTGGAAACAAATTCCTGTCCGTTCATAATAGGCATATTTAAATCTACAAATATAACATCAGGTTGTAGTTCACTAGTCAGTAATTTTTCTAAAGCAGCACTTGCGTCTGTCATAGCTGTACATATCATCTCAGCTGATACAATTTCGATGGCACTGATAAATATTTCCTGATCATCAGTATCATCATCAATCAAAAGTAAGTTTCTAAATTCCATTTTATAAAAATATAAAAAAACAGTAAATCTAAGCTATAAGCATATAATTATTTAATAACTGAATGATTTTTTATACTGTTTTTAATAAAATTTATTTTTTAGGTCTCTGTGGAAATTAAAAAATAACGATTTTAAACTACGCCATTAGCAAACTTTTTAAAATAACTAAGTTCATCATCGAAGATTTAGTTTATTTATTTTTTACTTCTTTTTAAATAAAGACGATTGTTTATAATTAAAGTTTTCTTAAATGGATACACACCAAAAAATATTTTAGTAATTTAATACATCTAAACTATAAACAGTTAATATTATGGAAGATATAAAAAACACAAATAACAGTCTCAAAGGAAAAAACGTTGTCATTACAGGTGCCAGTAGTGGTGTTGGTCGTGCAGCTGCAGAAGCTTTTGCCGCTCAGGGATGCAATATAGTAGCAGTAGCAAGAGGTAAAAAAGGAATAGATGATGTAGTAGCATACTGTCAAACATTAAATGTTCTTGCGGTGGGTGTATATGCTGATATGTCTGTTGCCAAGGATGTTGAAAAAGTAGTTGAAGAAGCGCTTTCAATGGGTGGAAAAATTGACATATGGGTAAATAATGCCGGCGTAATGGCAAGTGGAAAATTTGAAGAAATCCCCTTGGAAATTCACCAACAGCTCATTAAAACTAATTTGTTTGGCTATATGCACGGAGCTTATAATGCACTCAAAATATTTAAAAAGCAAAACGAAGGCATTTTAATTAATAATGTATCCATTGGAGGATTTATGCCTGCGCCATACAGTGCTGTGTATTCCGCTACTAAATATGGAATCAGAGGAATGATGGAATGCCTGCAAGGAGAAATATCAAACCGAAAGCATATCCATATCTGTAATCTGTATCCGCAGTTACAAAACTCTACCGGTAATTTACATTCAGCCAAATATTCCGGTTTTGATATCTCCATCCCTTTTATTGCTTCAGACCCACGTGATACCGCAGCTGCAATGGTAGATTTAGCAAAACATCCCAAAAAAGACAGTTTTCCTGATTTAAAAGCCGCCGCTCTGACAAAGACTTATAAATTATTTCCAAAACTTATTATGAATTCAGCATCTGCAGCACTGCGAATGAAAATGAAACTGAATAAAAACAAAGAAAATGACCCCGGAAATATAATAAAAAATTCTAAAGAGCCTTTACAGGTGTACGGAAATCCGCCGTCAAAAACAACTCATAAACTCGGTCTGGCTTTATTTACAGGAATTGGTATTGGTGTTGCCTTACTGTTAATGGGCAGAAAGACCAGTTAGAACAAATACGTAATGAAGCAATCATAACCCAAAGGTTTCCGCATTGTAAAATATTACCGGAAGCAACCTTGCTATTGCTGATTTTTTGTTCTGCCACTGTTTTTGTTAAATTTACCATAACAATTTTTGTTAGCTTTTTTGCTCAATTAAACTTTATTCCTAATTTAGGCAACAGATTGAAAATGAGTTTATATTTTGTTATTACAACTAAACTATAAGCATTACAACTAAACTTTAAAATATGTACATTTGCAATTCATACACTAATTTTTATGGAAGAAAATAAAGACATTACTATCTACGATATAGCAAGCAAGTTAAATTTAGCAACATCCACTATATCGAGAGCCTTAAAAGACCACCATTCAATTAGTGAAAAAACTATAAAAAAAGTAAAAAAAACTGCTGAAGAAATGGGATATGTTCCTAATACTTTAGCAGCAGGATTACGCGGTAACAAAACAAAAACAATAGGCGTATTAATTCCTACTGTAACACAACCTTTCTTATCTTCGTTAATTAGTGGTATAGAAATAACCGCACAAAAGTCAGGTTATAATGTTATTATTATGCAATCCAATGACTCCTATGAGGCAGAAGTCAGTATGGCAAAATCATTATACGGGAGCAGAGTTAGTGGTGTAATTTGTTCATTAGCAATGAAAACAACTGACACTTCTCATTTTCAACAATTTGTAAGCAATAATATACCTTTAGTCTTTGTGGACAGGGTTCCAAAAGAATTTAATACATTTAGGGTAATCATTGACAATTATGCTGCAGGTTTTAAAGCTACAGAACATCTTATAGAGCAAGGATGCACCCGAATTGGGCATCTCACGGCAGGATCTAAATTTGGAAATTTATATACCGAAAGAATGCGGGGTTATTTAGACGCACTTAAAAAACATAATTTATCTGCAAGTAAAGAACTCATTGTAGACCTTCAGACGGTTACCTACACCGAAGGTGTAAAAGCAAGTAATAAACTACTGAGCTTAAAAACTCCCCCTGACGGAATTTTTGCTTCAGGAGATATTATGGCGGTAAGTGCTATACAAAGTGCCAAGAAAAAAGGAATGAGAGTTCCGGAAGATATTGCAATTATTGGTTTCAATAATGATCCTATTTCAGAAATTATTGATCCTAATTTGTCTACAATTACACATCCCGCAGCTAAAATGGGACAAATTTCGGCCGAAATTATTTTAAAAAATATAAAATCTCCTAAGAAAGAAGACGTTAAAGAAATTACTTTTTTAAATACCGAAGTACTAATAAGAGAATCTTCTAAAAGAAAATAATTGAAAAAAAACTCATTGACAAATTAGATTATCAATGAGTTTTTTATTTACTTTTTTACTTCAAAAGGAGTCGAAGGTAAACCATCTTTAGAATATAAGTTAGCTTCATCCGGATTATTATCCCAAGCATATCGTACCACAGTTGGATTGCTTATTTTATCATTCCAAACTTCCACTTTATCTCCAATTATCTTAGCATTTGCCCAAACAAAGTGTTTACCATCATTGGAAATCGCAAAAGACTTTAATTCAGTTCCATTTTTAGCAATCAATCCACTGCCAATATTTTTAAAAGTAATAATCACTTTATCTTTTTCAAACACAGATTGAAAGGGCATCGGACTTTCGGCATTCAATTTCTTTTCACCATAGACAATTTTACGAGCCAATAATGCCAAACGATTTCCAACGTCTTCTTTGTTTAATGGATGAATATCATTCCATTCGCCCAAATCGATAGCAACAGCCATAGCCGTATTAGGAACACTTAAAGATTCAAGCTGTGCTTGTCTTAAAACTGCCCAGTTGCTTTCTCTTGGTTCTGCATAGGTTTCCATATAATTAGGTAATTGTACATATAGAAAAGGAAAATCTCCCTGCCTCCATTTTGTTCTCCAATCCTGAATTAAAGCAGGCAATGCTTTAGCATACATTTTTGGATTTCCCGCATTTGATTCTCCTTGGTACCACAACACTCCTTTAATTTTTAAATTAGTCAAAGGTGCTATCATCGCATTAAACAATCCCTCGGGTTTCCAACGAATAAATGTTGGCCCTTGCAAAGGTTTCATTGTAGCTCCTAATTTATATTTCCAAGTCCCTTTTAAATCAATGGTATCATTACCTACAGCCAGAAAATAAGGCTTGTCTTCTACAAAACCACCTCTGCCTGAATTATTGATTACTCTAATCGAAATAGTATTTTTTCCTTCTTTCAATACATCAGCATTGACATCATATCTTCGAGGAGGATATTGATAACTTGTTGTTCCAATTAATTGATCATTTACATAAACAAAATCCTGATCTACTATACGTCCCATGAATAATTTAGCTGGCTTACCAACCATAGCTTTTGGAACCTCAATTTCTTTGCGAAACCAGACTACTCCATTTACATTTCCTAATGAAGAATCAGCCCAATAGGCTGGTATTTGCATTTGATTCCAATCTTTATCATAGGTTCCCGCTAAATCCCAATGATTTTCCAAACCTAAATCGGTTTTATTCAATAAATCATACCAGTCATCATTTCTTTTTTTGTCACCAGCTTCAATTTCTTTGATTAACTCTTTATTTTTAAATCTTTGACTTTCCTGATACGCTTCCGGAAAAGCCTTTAAGGCATCTTCACTCAACCAGGATTCTATAGGAGAACCACCTAAAGCTGAATTAATCAAACCAATAGGAATTTGCTCTTTTTCATATATTGCTTTAGCAAAAAAATAAGCAACTCCAGAAAATTCAAGCACCGTTTTTGGATCTGCCGAAACCCAATTCCCCGCATCTAAATCGGTTTGTTCTTTGTTAAAATCATATTTATCAGGTACTAAGAATTGTCTAATATTAGAATTTTTAGCATTCTTAATTACGGCACCATATTTTTCTTTTAAACGCTCCATTGGCAACTCCATATTGGATTGTCCTGAACATATCCAAACATCGCCAAACAAAATATCTTTTACTTTAATTTCATTAGTTGCCTTAAAAACCATTTCATAAGGTCCACCAGCTTTTTGGGCAGGAAGTATCATGTTCCAATTCCCTTCTGCATCTGCTTTAGCAGTATATGTTTTAGCTTTAAATTCTAATTGAATGGATTCATTTGGCGCAGCCCAACCCCAAATTTTCACTTTTTCATTTCTTTGCAAAACAACACCATCACTTATCAATTTTGGTAATCTAATTTGAGCAACCAAGGAACCCACCTGCACAAAAAATAAAGCTATAAATAAATTTTTGATTGTTTTCATTGCGTTACTTTTATTAGATTACTTCACATTTACTACTAATTCAGCCATTTTTGGCGCACCCAATTCAAAACTTCTTTTCATTGGACTGGAACCTCCTACATAAATTTTAAATTCTCCTGATTCTATTGTTTTTGAACCATCCATTTTCACAATTTCAAAAGCTTTTGGTGTCAACTGAAAAGATACTTCTTTAGATTCGCCTGCCTCTAGGCTAACTCTTTTGATTGCATTCAATTGAAAATTCGGAACATCAACTGAAGCTTTTAAATCGGAGACATACAATTGTACTACTTCGTCTGATTTCACCTGACCTGTATTGGTCACTTTTACTGTTACAGTTACGTCTTCTTTTTTAGAAATTTTATTTTTAGAAATTTTAGCTCCACTATAAGTAAAATTAGTATAGCTCAACCCAAAACCAAAAGGATACATTGGGTCAACATTCATGTATTTATAGGTTCTGCCTTTCATAGAATAATCCTCAAAAGGAGGCAATTGATCTAAAGATTTTGGGAAAGTGATTGGCAATTTTCCCGAAGGGGCAACTTTTCCAAAAAGAATATCCGCTACTGCGTTTCCACCCTCTTCTCCCGGATACCAAACTAGCAAAACAGCATCGGCTAGTTCTTGCACTTCCGCTAAATTAATAGGGCTACCTCCAGTAATAATCACTACTATTGGTTTTTTATTTTCCGGCTTTTTATTAGCTGTTTTTCTTAAATCTCTAAGGTATTCTATTTGATTTTCAGGTAAATCATAATTCAATCTGTCTCCCGCTGAATTAGAATCTATAGAATCGCCTTCTTCTCCCTCCAAAGTACTTGAAACGCCTAACACAACAATGGTTACATCACTATTTCCAGCATTTCCAGTAGCATAATTAATTGGGTTTATCGAAGGTTTATTCAACATAGCACCTAATCGGTATTCTAATTTACTTTGTGGTTTTATAGCCGCAGTAATCCCTTCTAATATTGTTACCATATTAGGATTTATGCCATAATAATTCCCTAAAAGCACTTCTGTACTTGAAGCATTGGGACCAGTAACAAAATATTTTTGAAGATCATTCCTCAATGGTAAAACTCCATTATTTTTTAACAAAACCATACTTTTTTGCGCTACTTCTTTGGCTAAAGCTCTATGTTTCTGACTATCAACCACTTCATAAGGTATAGCATCATAAGGATTGCTTCCAACTTTATCAAACAAACCTAGCTTAAATCGTGTTTTTAAAAGAGTGGCCAGTTGAGCATCTATTTCTTTTTCTGTAATCAAGCCTTTGTTTATTGCTTCAGGCAATGCATCATACGAATTTCCACAGTTCAAACTAACACCACTTTTAACCACAAGAGCTGCCGCTTCAGCTTTGGTAGCAACAACTCCATGACCGCCTTTATCTTTAGCAGCATAAAAATCTGCTATTGCTCCACAATCAGTTACTACGTGTCCTTTAAAATTCCATTGTTTTCTAAGAACATCAGAAATTAAATATTTATTAGAACAACAAGGCTCTCCATTAGTACTATTGTAAGCACACATCACTGACTCTACTTGAGCCTCTTCGACTAAAGATTGAAAAGCAGGCAAATAAGTTTCCCATAAATCTTTTGGAGTAGCTTCGGCATTAAACTCATGTCTTAATTTTTCCGGACCGCTGTGTACAGCAAAATGTTTGGCGCAAGCAGCTGTTTTTAAATAATTTGGATTATCCCCTTGCAAACCTTTTACAAAAGCAGTTCCTATTTTTGAAGTCAAAAAAGGATCTTCTCCATAAGTCTCTTGCCCTCGCCCCCATCTTGGGTCTCTAAAAATATTAACATTGGGTGTCCAAAAGGTCAATCCTCCATATTGAGAATGATATCCTTTGTCATTAAACACATTATACATGGCTCTTGCTTCATCAGATATTGCTGAAGAAACCCGATACGCTAAATCACTATCAAAAGTGGCTCCTAAACCAATAGCTTGTGGAAAAATAGTAGCCACTCCTGAACGCCCTACTCCATGCAAGGCTTCATTCCAATAGTCATAAGGCAGGATATTCAAACGTTCTATTGCTGGAGTACTATTCATCATTTGACTTACTTTTTCTTCTAATGTCAATCTTGATATTAGATCCTGTACCCGCTCATCAATAGACAAAGATGTATTATAAAAAGGCATTGATTGATTTTTATTAGCTATTATTTGTCCTACGCAACAAAAATCAATAAACAACAACAATACCAAAACGAAATACCTAGAATTAACCCTCATAACTTTATCTTTTATCAGATTTTTAATGATTTTATTACGAATATAAAAAAAACACAGTAAAATTTTTTTTATATATTCTAATGTTTTACTTTTACGCAACCGATTGCAAATATACAGGAAAATAAATTAGATTTACAAAAAAAATAAAATCGTAAATTATCAAATCCAGAAAACAAAAAATTATTTCATTATAAAGTAATAGAAAATGTCTCTAAAATTTCAAATATTGGGTAATTACAAAAAAGCAGTTTTATTCCTGTTTATACTTTTGAGTTTACAGAAAATGTCTGCTCAAAAAGATTATAAATTATGGTTACAATATGATAAGGTAGAAGATGCTACAATCCTTAATAGTTATCGATCTACTATTAAAGGAGTTCATGCCTTTGGGAATTCAGAGACAGTTGCTATAGCAACAAAAGAAATCGAACAAGGTTTAAGTAACCTATTAGGACAAGAAATACATAAAATAAATAACGAAAACAGCGCAAATATAATAGTAATAGGAAAGACATCTGAACTTCCTGCTGAATTACAGCAAAACATAAAAAAAGACATCACAACCATAAACAATGAAGGTTATGTTATCAAAACTTTAAACAACAACAAACAAGTTTTAATAACTGGAAAAACGGATGTAGCTGTTTTATATGGTGTATTTCATTTTTTAAAATTATTACAAACCAATCAATCTATTAGCAATTTGGCTATTACAGATGCTCCTAAAATAAATGTTCGAATACTCAACCACTGGGATAACCTTAACGAAACTGTTGAGCGTGGTTATGCAGGTTCCTCTATCTGGAACTGGCAAAAACTTCCTGATTTTATTGATCAACGTTATATTGATTATGCGCGCGCTAATGCTTCAATAGGGATAAATGGTACCGTTTTAAATAATGTAAATGCCAATGCCCTCATATTAACGCCACAATATTTAGAAAAAGTAACTGCCTTAGCTAACACTTTTAGACCCTATGGAATAAAAGTATATTTAACAGCTCGTTTTTCGGCACCTATTGAAATAGGAAAATTAAAAACTGCCGATCCTTATGACCCTGAAGTACAAAAATGGTGGAAAGACAAGGCCGCTGAAATTTATAAATCAATTCCTGACTTTGGAGGTTTTCTTGTAAAAGCCAATTCGGAGGGACAGCCCGGACCACAAAATTATGGCAGAAATCATGTGGATGGAGCCAATATGCTTGCAGATGCCTTAGCGCCTTTTGGCGGGATTGTAATGTGGCGTGCCTTTGTATATTCTGAACACGATGCTGATGACAGAGCCAAACAAGCCTATAGCGAATTTGTTCCTTATGATGGAAAATTTAGAGATAATGTAATTGTACAGGTTAAAAATGGGGCTATCGATTTTCAACCTCGCGAACCTTTTCACCCTATGTTTGGAGCTATGCCCAAAACACCTTTAATTATGGAGTTTCAAATTACTCAGGAATATTTAGGCTTTAGTACCCATTTGGTTTTTCTTCCTAAATTATTCCAGGAAGTTTTACAATCAGATACCTACAGCAAAGGAAAAGGTTCTACAGTAGCTAAAATAATTGATGGTTCATTAGACCATCATAAACTTACCGGAATGGCTGGTGTTGCTAATATTGGCAGTGATATTAATTGGTGCGGACATCCTTTTGCGCAAGCGAATTGGTATGGATTTGGACGCTTGGCATGGAATCCTAATTTAGACTCCAAAACTATTGCAGAAGAATGGTTGCGAATGACATTTTCTAATAATGAAAAATTTGTTCAACCAGTCCAAGAAATGATGATAGATTCCAGAGAAGCCGTAGTTAATTACATGACACCACTAGGTTTACACCATATTATGGATACCGGACATCATTATGGTCCCGGACCATGGGTGAGCAATTTATCCAGACCTGAATGGAATCCTGTTTATTATCACAAAGCCGATAAAAATGGAATTGGATTCGACCGTTCTTCAACTGGAAGCAATGCAACAGCACAATACGCTCCCGAAATAGCGAAAGAATTTAACGATATAGCCAAGTGCCCGGAAAAAGATCTATTATGGTTTCATCATGTATTCTGGGAATATAAACTAAAAAATGGGACAACACTTTGGGACGGATTAGCACTAAAATATCAGGAAGGTGTAAATCAAGTGGCGCGTATGCAAAGTACTTGGGGCAAGATGAAATCTTATGTTGATGAACAACGTTTTCATGAAGTGGAAATGCTTTTAAATATTCAACACAAAGAAGCCAAATGGTGGCGTGATGCTTGCTTACTCTATTTTCAACAATTTTCAGGCAAAGAATTACCTAGTGGGGTTGAAAAACCCACACAAACCCTAGAGTATTTTGAATCACTCAAATTTCCATTTGCTCCGGGAAATAATTAATAAAAAAACAGCATTTCAGAATTGACAAAACAGGAATAGTACAAATTAGAATAAAGAATTGAAAAATAGAATGAACAACATAATCAAAAAATACAGCTTTTATACTTTATTGACAGTATTGATTTTAACTGTTCAGAACAACTATGCAATCAATCCTAATAAATATGTAACTAATTCTATTACAACAGGAAGTTTTCCTATTGTAAGCAAAGGTGAAATTGCCTCAATCTTAGTAAGTGATAATGATTTTGCGGGTGTTTTACGTGTTGCAGGACATTTAGAAAATGATCTTTATAATGTAACTGATTTACATGCTAAAAGATTAGAAAATAATAATCAGGAAACAGAAAATGTCATTATCATTGGTACATTAGGGCATAGTGCAATCATTGACCAATTAGTGAAAGACGGAAAAATAAATGCCGCTGAACTAAATGGGAAATGGGAGAAATTCAGTACTCAAATTGTAGAAAATCCAACAAAAAATATAAAAAGAGCTTTAGTAATAGTAGGTTCAGACAAAAGAGGAACCATATACGGCATGTATGATTTATCAAATCAAATTGGCGTTTCTCCCTGGTATTTTTGGGCTGATGTTCCTGTAAAAAAACAATCGGAATTACATGTTTTACCGGGGATTCATACTTTGGAAGAACCAAAAGTAAAATACCGAGGCATTTTTATCAATGACGAAGCTCCTGCACTTACCGGTTGGGTTCGTGAAAATTACGGCAAATTCAATGCTAAATTCTACGATAAAGTTTTTGAATTAATCCTAAGACTGAAAGGGAATTATTTATGGCCAGCCATGTGGAATGAAAAATTTTATGCAGATGATCCTCAAAACGGAATTTTGGCTGACGAATACGGTATTGTCATGGGAACTTCGCATCACGAACCACTAGCTAAAGCGCATGGGGAATGGAATAAAGCTATTAATGGTGAATGGGATTTTAATAAAAATCCTGAAGGCTTAAAGAAATTCTGGACGGATGGAATGCAACGAATGGGTACTAAAGAAACATTGGTTACCATAGGTATGCGCGGCGATGGAGATGAGCCTATGACCGAAGGTACAGCCATTGAACTTTTAGAAAAAATTGTAAAAACACAACGCGAAATCATAAGTAACGTAACCCAAAAACCTGCGGATAAAACCCCTCAAATTTGGGCATTATACAAAGAAGTTCAGGAATACTATGACAAAGGAATGCAAGTCCCTGAGGATGTAACCCTATTACTTTGCGATGATAACTGGGGAAATTTAAGAAAATTACCTGAATTGAATGCAAAGCCGCGTCAAGGAGGTTTTGGAATCTATTACCACTTTGATTACGTAGGTGGTCCCAGAAATTACAAATGGATTAACACCAACCAAATTGAACGTACTTGGGAACAAATGCATCTCGCTTATGAACATGGCGTAAACAAAGTTTGGATTGTAAATGTAGGCGACATCAAACCTGTTGAATTCCCAATTGAATTCTTCTTGGATTATGCTTGGAATCCAGAATATTGGAATGCCACAAATTTACAAGACTATTATATCCAATGGGCTTCAGCAAATTTTGGAAAAAAAAATGCAAACGACATTGCAACTATCTTGAAAATGTACACCAAATACAATTCAAATAGAAAACCTGAATTATTGAACGCTTCAACCTATAGTTTAGTGAATTATAACGAAGCCGAAAACGTAGTGGCAAGCTATAACGAATTGGTTCAAAAAGCACAAGCAGTAAATGCAAAACTAAGTCCTGAATATAAAGATGCTTTTTATCAATTAGTATTGTATCCTGTCTTGGCAAGTGCTAATTTAAATGAATTGTATGTGACGGCAGCAAAAAATAATTGGTATGCCAGCCAGGGAAGATCAGCTACTAATCAATATGCTGATAAAGTAAAAACATTGTTTGACAAAGATGCTGAACTTTCTAACTATTACCACAAAACAATGGCCAATGGAAAATGGAATCATATGATGTCTCAAACTCATATTGGCTACACCAATTGGCAAGAACCAAGAACTAACATTATACCAGAAACCAAAACAATTACAATTCCGGAAAAAGCGGAAATTGGAATTGCTATTGAAGGCAGTACACAATGGTGGCCTTATTCCTCCGAAGTTGCTGTTTTCCCGGAATTTAATGCGTTTTCTAACAATATTTCCTACGTTGATATTTTCAATCGAGGTTCAAAATCTTTTAATTATACTATCAGTACAAAATCTAATTGGATACAGATTTCTAAAACAAAAGGGACAATTGAGCAACAAGAACGCATAGCAATAACTATAAATTGGGAAAAAGCACCTAAGGGTGTTCAAACATCAGAAATCATAATTTCAGGAGCTGGAGAAAAAATTCCAGTTAGAATAACAACGAATAATCGTAGCAAACAAGGAATTCAAGGTTTTGTAACCAATGATGGCTATATTGTTATTAATGCAGAAAATTTCTCAGACAAATCAGAGCCTGAAGATTTCAAATGGGAAGTGGTAGAAAATTTAGGCAAAAGTACCGCAGGAGTTATATCCTTACCTATCCAAAAAGGACGCGTAGCATTGACTGAAAATTCACCTAAACTTTCCTATAATGTGAATTTTCAAAAGGCTGGAAAAGTTAAAGTACATCTTTATTTTTCTCCAACCATAAACTATTCTACAAGAGAAGGATTTTACTATGGATTATCTTTTGACAACGAAAAACCTAGTCAAATAAATTATGCCTCAGAGCCTAATATTTTTGATTATAACGGAAAAGTCCCTAAATTTTGGGATAAAAATGTTTCGGATAACATAAAAGTGATTACCACCGAATTTGATATACAAGAAGGCAATCATATTCTAAATTATTTTAGAATTGACGAAGGCTTGGTACTTCAAAAAATCATTATAGAAACGGAAGAAAGTAATTTAAAACAAAGCTATTTAGGACCACCTCAAAGTTTGAACATAAAAAATAATTCAAAATATTAAATTTTAAATATGAAACCAACCAAACCTTTTTTATTATTATTCTCAGCAGTATTTGTTTTAAGTAGCTGCAATAATAAAATTAACAACCAATCTGCTGTAAATACTTCGCTTAAAAACGCCTATAATGGTGATTTTTATATTGGAACGGCACTAGATGTGTATCAAATTGAGGAGAAAGATTCCAAAACAACTCAATTAATTTCGAATGAGTTTAATGCTATTACTGCTGAAAACATCATGAAATCAATGTTTGTGCATCCGCAAAAAGATAAATTTGATTTTGAAACAACAGATAAATATGTGGCTTTCGGAAAAAAACACAATATGTTTATTCACGGGCATACTTTAATTTGGCATAGCCAATTACCGAAATGGTTTTCTGAAATAAAAGATAGTGCGGAAATGAATGCCGCATTCGAAAACCACATTACTACCATTGTAAAAAAATACAAAGGTCAAATTAATTCATGGGATGTTGTTAATGAAGCAGTCAACGATGATGGAAGTTTAAGAAAATCGGTTTTTTTAAAAACACTTGGAGAAGATTTTATAGCTAAAGCATTCCAACTTGCGGCAGCAGCTGACCCTAAAGTGGATCTTTATTATAATGATTACAGCATGACAAATCCCGCAAAAAGAGAAGGAGTAATCAGAATGGTAAAAAAAATACAAGAAAAAGGAGTTAAAATTGACGGTATTGGCATGCAGGGACACTGGCATCTTGATAGACCTACAATTCAGGAAATAGAAAAAAGTATTCTTGCGTATTCCAGTTTAGGTGTAAAAGTAGCTATTACTGAACTTGATGTATCTGCATTACCAAGTCCTTATGGATTGCAAGGGGCTGAAGTGAGTCAACGATTTGAAAATAATGAAAAGATGAATCCGTATCCAAAATCTTTACCTGATTCCATGCAAGTTAAACTTGCGCAACGTTATGAGGATATCTTTAAACTTTTTTTGAAACACAAAGACAAAATAAGCAGAGTTACCTTCTGGGGAGTTAATGATACGCAGTCTTGGTTAAATGGTTTCCCTATTAGAGGTAGAACGGATTATCCTTTATTATTTGATACCAAATTCCAACCAAAGAAAGCATATTATCAAGTTTTAAATTTAAAGCAAAAAGCAAATAACTAACCCAATGAACACGACTTCACAAAAATTATCTATTCAAGAAAAAATTGGATACAGCTTAGGAGACCTTGCCGCCAATTTGGTTTTTCAAACCTTAATGACCTACCTAGCCTATTTTTATACAGATATTTACGCATTATCGCCTACGCATTCGTCTATAATAATGTTAGTTGTAGGATTAATTGCTGCTTTTATTTTCAACCCAATTATTGGTGCAATTGCGGATAGAACCACTAGTAAATGGGGAAAATTCCGTCCATGGATTTTATGGACTTCTGTTCCTTTGGGAATTGTAGCCTTATTAGCTTTTAGCACTCCAAATTTTTCCTATGAAGGAAAAGTAATTTATGCTGTAATAACCTATTCCTTTTTGTTATTGCTTTATGCCGCTAACAACCTGCCTTATTCAGCTTTAAGCGGAGTAATTACAGGAGATATGGCTGAGAGAAATAGTTTATCCTCTTACCGGTTTGTTGCTGTAATGTTTGCTCAATTTTTTGTGCAGGTATTTATGTTAGGAATTATCAAGAGTGCCGGAAATGGAGACAAAGCCATTGGTATTGAAAAAGTAATGACAATTTTGGCTATTGTTGGTACTATTATGCTATTGATTACATTTTTCACTACCAAAGAACGAATTGTTCCTAAACCGGAACAAAAATCAAGTGTTAAAGAAGATTTAGAAGATTTGGTTAAAAATAAACCCTGGGTAATTATGTTGACACTTACCACATTAGTATTTATCACATTAGCTTTAAAAGGAGGTTCTTATGTGTATTATTTTGAAAATTATGTAGACAAAGAACAGTTAGCTTTAATTATCAAGCCAATTTTAGACATTCTTTCCTCGCTGGGTTTGAACTATTTTGGTGAAGATCCTATTTCGGCTGGATTTGGTTTATTTAATGCCGGTGGAATTATCTTCATGATTGTGGGGATTACATTGTCTAAAAAATTAGCAGACAAATATGGAAAACGAGACATTTTTGGTCTTTTCTTATTCATTTCAACACTGTTTATTATCGCTTTTTATTTTTATTCTCCGCAATCGGTTTCTTTGATGTTTTTCTCTCAAATTTTACATGGTTTCTTCTATGGCATCACTATTCCTATTTTATGGGCTATGATTGCTGATGTTGCTGATTATTCTGAATGGAAAAACAAACGTCGTGCAACAGCTATCATCTTTTCGGCTATGATGGTGGGGTTAAAAGCTGGATTAAGTATTGGTGGTGCTTTGACCACTTCCCTATTGGGCCTTTTTAATTATGTGCCAAATTCATTACAACAACCTGAAAGTGCTATAAACGGAATTAAATTATTAGTAAGCATTTTTCCAGCAACACCTTTCCTAATTGGAGTTGGTTTATTGTTTTTCTACGAGATTAACAAAAAAATGGAAGTCCAAATAGAATCCGATTTAAAACAAAGAAGATCATAATTACATTATACAAATACTAAAAACAAGAATATGCCTGAAGAAAGTATAGAACATATAGATTTTAAAGAATTAGTACAAAAATCTATATCAAAACCACTAGTATCTCACATATATACTGCCGATCCATCCGCTCATGTATTTAATGGAAAAATATATATTTATCCTTCACATGATATAGATGCCGGAATTCCTTTTAATGATAATGGAGATCATTTTGGAATGGAAGATTATCATGTTATTTCTATGGATACTATTAACGCTGAAGCAAAAGACAATGGAGTTGCGCTACATGTAAAAGATGTTTCTTGGGCTGAACGCCAAATGTGGGCTCCTGATGCTGCTCATAAAAACGGAAAATACTATTTCTATTTCCCTGCTAAACGAGCAGATGGTATTTTCCAAATAGGTGTCGCAATTGGTGATTCCCCAACTGGTCCTTTCATTCCTGAAAAAGAACCCATCAAAGGAAGTTATAGTATTGATCCAGCCGTTTTTGAAGATGAGGATGGGAAATATTATATGTATTTTGGCGGTATATGGGGCGGACAATTACAAAAATACCGAAACAATATTTTTGCGGAAGAAAATGAAGAACCAACAGCAAAAGAAGTCGCTTTAGGACCTATTGTAGCGATGCTTTCAGATGATATGAAAGAATTTGCAGAAGAACCTAAAGAAATCAAAATATTAGACAAAGAGGGGAACGAACTCTTAGCCGGAGATCATAATTGTCGTTTTTTTGAAGGACCATGGCTTCATAAATACAGTGGAAAATATTATTTTTCCTACTCTACAGGAGATACTCATTATATTTGTTATGCAACGGGCAACAGTCCTTATGGACCATTTACCTATCAGGGAATTATTTTAGAACCTGTTATTGGATGGACAACCCACCATTCTATTTGCGAAGTAAACGGAAAATGGTATTTATTCTATCATGACTCCTCTCTATCTGAAGGAATAACACATTTAAGATCTATTAAAGTTACTGAGATTACTTACAATGAAGACGGAAGTATAAAAACTATTAATCCCTATGAAAAAAAATATCGATTGAATACTAATAAATGATTCCGAAAATGTTTCAGTAGATAGATAAAAATATATTACGCTTTTTGACAGTAGTAACTCTGGGTATACTACTGTTTTTTTTTTTGCTTAATTTTGATATTAATCTTAAAATTTTAATTCATTCTATATTGAAGTAAAATTTACGTGAATACCCATATCAAAATTTCATTATAATCCTCTCGTAAACATTTGGCATAAAAAAAGCTATCCAAAAATTTAGGATAGCTTTTCAAAGGATTATTTTGGTTGATTGGTTTCTTATTTAAATTTTAACCAGATGAGTCAGCTACTCATTTTATAGTTTATTACATTTTTTTAAGACAAACATCAAGCATCTTTTTGTTTTCTAAATAATTGCTTTTTTAGTTACACAATTTCATTGTTTTAGCGTATTCTTTGAACCATTTATAAACTGGATTAGCGCATGCCTGTGGATCATTATCATAAGCAACTCCACCAGTTATAGATCCTTTATCAATAAGATTTTCCGGGGATAAAACATTCCAACTTACATTTCCGGATTCATCAGTAATAGCTTTAAAATTAGCACCAAACCCCCAACAACCCGCTGTACCGGTAACTCCTCCTTTACCCCATACAGCATATTTATCTGGTCCCCAATCGATTTCTGTAACGGCTATAGGTGCGATGTCAGCTACAGGTTTAATATTTTCATTCCAGTTGGCTCTAAATACTGCAGGATCATTGTTATCTCTTCCCCAATAACCTGGATAAATATGTACAGCATAGCCTATATTCTCTCCTACAATAGGATTTACGGCATAACCTTTATACTGAGATTGCCATCCGGAACCTGGTATCCAAAGAATGTTATTCGCTCCATTAGCTCTAATCATATTAACAATGGGCTGAAAAAACAATTTTAATTGGTAAAAATGTGCCTGAGTATTTGCTCCTACCGAATTATCAGGAAGTTTAACTCTTATAGGTTCATTTGCTAATTCAAACATAACATTATCAGCATTTTTTAAAGAAGGATGTTTCGATATATAATCCCAAACTAATTTTAAATAATCGTGATAAGCATCGTCAACAGCAATCTCTTCAGGGCATACCCCCGGAGGTCTTAAAATAATGTACATTCCCTTGGATTTTGCATAAGTAATAAGCGGTAGAATAACATTATCAATAGCCGACTTAAATCTTTCAAAATTAAACTGGGATATATCATTTTCCTGAATGCCTGAAACACCTGGATTATTTGTCCAATAAGGATCTATATGCAAACGCACATAATTGAGATACCAACCTTGCTTTGCATCCGATAATTTATTCATTACCGCTTTGTTGTAAGTCAAACATCCTGCTACGTCATAATTATTCCAACGCCACTCCTCTACAGCTCCTCCATTAAACCAAGGGCTTGGTGTCATAGCTACACCATGTAACTTAACAATATTGCCACAAGGATCTTTCAGATATTTGCCAACTACTTTTAATTTAGGTGTACTTAATGGCCAGCTGATTGTTTCTTCAGCCGGAGGTGTATCATCTTTAGGACTTGATGTTTTAGGAGTATCGTCTTTTGAACAAGAAAAAAAGAGTAAAAAAGCAAATTGGATACTCAAAATTTTATATAATTTCATTTGGATTAATTTTAAAATTAAAAACCCTTTGGACGTAGTTAAAAATAAATACGACCAAAGGGAAAACTCAAACTTGATATTTAAGATTGATTTTAAATAATTGAAAGTATTATCAACTATATTACTATAACGATTTGAGACCTTCTGCAAATGAAGCATATGAAGGCTTACGGGTAAATACCTGATTAAATATTCCCTGATTTTGTCCTGGCAACCAAGACGAACTTGCGGGGCTGTCCGTTATTCCCCAAACTGTAATTCCATATCTTTGATTTACCGGAATATATTGCATATACTTGTCCACAATAAACTTGTACATATCGGCTTGCAATTGAAGATCAAAAGCAGTTGGACTAAGACCTGCTGCCACATCAAGTTCAGAAACTTTAATAAGTTTTCCGGTAGCTGCAAGTAACTGAAACATAGTCTCTATTTTATCTTTATCGGAATGAATATTAATATGCATCTGCGTTCCTATACCATCAACCACCTGACCTTTACTTTCTATATAATTAACATACTGAATAAGACCCTTACATTTATCAATATTATACTCTAAATTATAATCATTTACAAATAATTTATCAGTTGAATTGCCATACTTTCTTGCAAGTCTAAAAGCTTCTACTGCATAATCTTTACCTAAATAATCCTGCCAGTAAAATTCATCCCCAGCGATATTGGTTTTGCCTACTCCCGTTTTTAATTCATAAGGATTTGCATCATCCATTGGTTCATTAACAACGTCCCAGGCTTTTACATAAGGAGCACAAACAGTAAGCATTCCAGAAATCCAACTATCTAATGCCTCACCTATTATTACCTTCTTTTGTTCTGGTGTTTTCTCTAATGTTTGAACACTACCTGTAGCGTTATATCTTTCTATTTTTAGATTATCATAGTAAAAACTACTAGCCGTTTTTCCAAGATTAAATGCAATAGTATTACAGTCAACCATTTGTTCTGTAACCGTAATTTCTTTGACATAAGGAGCCCACGTAGTGGTGTAAGGAACAGCTCCAAAGAAATCCCAATGTCTGTATCCTCCAGGATTTAATTGTGCCTGTGTCGGAGAAGAAGCCGTTACATCAGCACGTACATCAAGAGTAAGCTTGTACTTCTCGCCTACTTTTACTCCTGGAGAAAACTTTACGTATAGCTGCGCATCCCATTCATTAGTACGAACACTTTCATTTGTTAATTTGAGTGCTTTTCCTGAACCATTTGATCCTTGACCAACTGCAGTGTAACTAACCGTTAAACCTGAATTAACCTGAAAATTTGCACTATTTGTTGTCTCAAAATCATTCTCTGTTACCAAATCCCAACCAGGACCTGTTGATGAGAGTACATCTGGAGCAATTAACTTTTTTAAATAAGCAGCATTTTGATTGGCATGCCAACAAAGGGTATGTCCAAAAACTGAAACATCTGCAGCAGCTGCTGTTTCAAGAAGATCTTGAATATTATCAAGTTTTAGAGTTCCATCAGCTTGTACAACAGCACCATGCTTCATTTCATACCCCATAGTAACCTCATCAAAATTACTGTTAACTAATCTATACATTACCGATTTGCTTGTATAGTCTGTTAAAGTAATACCCGCTCCTAATTTAAAACTAGGATTTAGCTGCCTGTCTACATAAGACTTTAAATCGGAATAAGCATTTATTATTTCCTGATCTGCAATACTCGATGGCTTTTCAACTTCGAAAGGCAGCGTATGTGATTCAGTACAGGATGTTAATAAAAATAGTAAAGCTGAAATTGATAAAAATTTAAATATATTTTTCATTTTTAATAGTTTTAATTGTTGATGTAATTATCAAAACAAATTAATTAAGCTCTGGAGTAAATACTTCAGCTTTAACCCCTCTATTTCTTAAAACCAGAGTATCCGTAGTAGTAATATTAAAATTACCATAGTTTACGTTGTACTTTAAGTAAAGTGCATCTCTATCCTTAGCACCCCAACTATTTTTCTCTCCGCGTTTAACAAATTTTCCTGTTCCTGTAGCTGAATACGAAGTAGGATTAGAAGAAGAAACACTAATATCTCCAGTAGTTTTGTCAATAGTCAATACCAAATTCAAATTCATGTTATTCCCGGATGCATCCTTGTAAGTAACCGGGAAATCAATCGTAGATAATGAAAGTGTGTTAATTTTGAATACTTGGTCTTGCTCAACATATTGCTGATGTCTTTTATCTGTTCTGTTTTGAGAAGTGTTAATACTGTTTGTATAAACGTCAACTCCTCTTCTTAAATAAAAACCATCCCAGGGATTGATATATTTTATAGCATAAAAAATAAAATCCTTTGGAGCAACAGACCATTGACCAGCAATGGCTCTGTTAGGATTTGAAACTAGCTGAGTCCCTGACAAAATTGTATCTGCATTTACTACATTAGTCATTAACAAAGGGATTACATAAGTTTGCTTAACTGATAATGGGTCTGCAAAAAATGCATCCGTAAGCTGTACATCAACACCTCCGGTCACCTGACCTTTAGAAATTACAATTTTATTTGAAAGTAAAGAATAATAATTACTCGGCATAGCAACTATTGGATCCCCTCCTGCTCTAAACAATAAACCTGAAGTTAGTGGATTAGCCACTTCAACATCAATAGTAACATTTTTATCGTTATCATAGACTCCACCTAGTGTAGCCATAATTCTACATTTATAATCATTGTCTAAAGTAGTATCAAAAATATCTTCACCCAAAGTTATGGTTCTGACAGGAAATTGATAGGCAAAATAGACTGACTTATAGTCAAAATTATTAAAATCAGTATCTTGATTAGTACATGAAGATAAGGAAACCAATAAAATGACTAAAACTGAAAATATTTTATTTTTCATTTTTTATATATTATATTAAATAAATTACAAAGTAATGGATCTCTATCTCCAGCCTTTGTTTTGAATCAAAGCAGTAAATTTTAATGTTTCAAAATATGGAATTGGACCATAAATCATATCTGGAGTGAATACTCTTTTCTCTACTTCAGGAAGTAATGTATAAGTTGGTGATCCGGTTGTAACCTGAATATTAACACCTTTTGCAGGTTCAGTCAAGTTTGCTTTCCATCTTCTTAAGTCCCAAAAACGGAAACCTTCAAAACACAATTCTAAACGACGTTCATTTCTAATTAAAGTACGCATAGCATCTTTGTCATTCTTAATTGACTCTAAATAATTGTCTGTTGTAATTCCAGCTCTTTTTCTCAAAGCAGCAATCACATCATATGCAGAGAATCCAAAATTAGAAGTTCCCTGAGGTCCCCAAGCTTCATTAGCTGCCTCTGCATAAATTAAATACAATTCCGTGTATCGCATACGAGGTCTGTAATGCCTCTGTTGAGTCCTTGTTTGCGGATTTAAGTTGATATCCTGTCTAAGTAGTTTTTTCATATAATACCCCGTACGAGTACTAGTCTCTACTTTGTTTAAGCCATCAACAGTTGTACTATTACTTGCTGTTGAAATTACACTTCCTGATACACCAGCGGTCTGACCATTAACTAAAATAAAATGATTTAAACGTGAATCACGGTTTGTATATGGACTTGAAGCGTTGTAATTACTCAAAGGATGAGAAATTGGGTAACCATTAGATGCAGGAAAAGCATCTACTAAATTTTGAGTTGGATTTAGACGACCACTACCAAAAAGTGATGGTGGATAATGATCTAATTCTAAGTTATTACTGTTAGCAATATCTCCTCTCCAAACTACCTCTTTAGAGTTAACTCCTGAACCTAAGGTTTCAATTTCTGCATTTCGATACCAGGTTAAACCATTAGGGTCTATTCCTGCAACACCACCGTTTAGGGTAAGTAATTCACCAGCATAATTAGCAGCATCTACCCAAGCCGTTTGATTACCATTATTAAAAGCCGGACTTGCAGCAAGTAATGCTACTTGCGCTTTCAGGAACATCACTATTCTTTTACTGACACGCTGTCTTGCCTGATTATCAAATACACGATTATAATCACTTAAATTTGTAAAACCTGGAGGTAAAGTAGTAGCAGTCTCATAATCCAATGGAAGCATAGCACTCGCCTTTTCAATATCACTGTATATTTGAGCTAAACATTGCTGAAATGTGTTACGTGGAATATTAAAATTGGATGAAGCTGATTCTGGTTCTAATAAAATTGGAACACCTAATAGTTCATTATTATCAGTCACTCCCGCATGAGCCTGTAAAAGATAATACATATATAAAGCACGTAGACCGTAAGCTTCTCCTTTTAATCGTTGTGCAAATAACAATCGAGCACCTTCATCTCTAGTCCAGATTACCTTGTCAGCCTCAGCAATAAAAATATTCAAATATTGAATTGCTGCTTTTGAATTTGTCCATTGGTCAAAAGGATTAAAATTAGAGTTCCATTGACCAGTTGCTGATCTTCTGTAATTGTTCTGCAAATCATTAGAGACAGCATCATCTGTTGCTACGTCATTAAAAGTCCATCCATTTGTAGGCAAACGAGTGTATCCATTCAAGAGAATTCCCTGAGCAAATAATGCATCTTCATACATATCTTCAAGATTTCTATTGTTAGCAATATTTGGTTCAATCAAATCATCACAACTAGTAAAAGTTAGAGTAAAAGCGATTAGTATTAAAAATAATTTATTCATATCATTTAATTTTATAATGATTTCTAATTAAAAGGAAGCTTTCAAGCCTAAATTAAAAAACCTAGTTTGTGGAGCTCCACCTATGTTTAATTCCATCAATTCACGTTCTTGAGATATCGTCAATAGGTTGGCTCCATTAATATAAGCGCTTAACTCATTCACAAAAGAACTCTGTAAAATACGTTTTGGGAAATCGTAAGTAAATTGAACTCTGGAAAGATCAAATCTGTTAGTACTATACAACCAGAAATCAGAATTGCGATAGTTATTATCAGAAGTAAGTGTTGTCAATCTTGGGAAAGTTGCTGTAGCCTGATTTTCAACTGTCCAACTGTTTCTCACATTCACAGAATACTTGTCAATACCATCAATGTTATAATATGCACTCTGATTTTTCAAGGCATAAGCACCAACTTGGCCCGTAGCCATAGCAAATAATGTAAAGTTTTTCCATTTAACAGTGAAATTAATACCTCCAAAGAAAGGTGAGCCATTAAAACCAGCTTTTCCTAAATAAACTTCATCCTGCTGATTGATTACTCCATCACCATTTTGATCCTGATATTTAATATCACCAGGTTTTACAGTACCAAAAGCAGAAGTTGGGCTATTAGTGATATCAGTTTGATCGGTGTAAAAACCTAGATTTTTTAAACCGAAAATGGCATCTAGAGGCTTCCCTTCTCTATACTGATAATTATCTTCCAATATTTCAGCCCTTTGTGATGCCGTAGAATTATAGTAATTTCCAGTAACTCCTAACGATAAATCAACTGTACCTACTTTTTTATTAAAATTAATATTAAAATCTAAACCTATACGATCGTCATTATTGAAATTAATATAAGGAAGCAATGAACTATTAGGAAAACCAGTGACAAAATAATTTGGATACAAAGCATTTGCTTGTGTAATATTTCCCTTCATTCTATTGGCATAAAAACTTCCATTGAAGGTAATCATTCTATTAAAGAATGATGCTTCTAAACCTGCATTAATCTCACGTCTTTGTGCAAATGTAAGATCTAAATTTTCCCCTCTTCTAATATCTGTACTTCTCTCTAAAGCACCATCTCTCCAGCTAAACCATTGTCCATCTGTTTGAGAATAAACAGTTTCATAAAGATAATAGTTTGAAGCACTAATGTCAGTATGTAAAATACCCGCAGAAACAGTAATTTTCAGATTATCTAAAGACTTCCAGTTTTTAAGAAAGTTTTCTTCACTTAGCCTCCATCCTAAAGACAAAGTTGGTGATGACATCATTCTTTTAGATTTAGCAAATCTTGCTGAATGTACCAAGGCTTCGTTGAAATCAACATAGTATCTGCTATCATAATTGTAGGAAAGATTTAAACCTAAATTGGCATTACTTTCCTTGTGATAAACTGCAGAAGTTGAACGTTGATAACCGTTGACAAGAAACATCGCACCAAAATTATTTTTGTCTACTTGCTTTTTGTAATCAAGATTAGTGGAGAAAGTAAGTGTTTGTCTGTAAAAACTATTACCTACATTCTGTCTGCCATTACTAGCATCATCATTAATTTTTGACAATGAAGTGATTTGATCAAAACCTGCAAAAGTATTCCATGTAGGTTGATAAACAGCATAGGTATCATTATAAGAAGTCGTGTATTGCGTATCATAGTCAATACCGAAATTAGTATGTGATGTCAAACCTTTTAATAAACTGTTCAAATTAGCATCGATACCTGTATTGAATTGAAATTGACGACTTACAAAATTACTACTACCTCCTGCATAAATTGATCCAATTGGATTAGTTGTCTCTAATTGATTGCCACCTAATAAATACATTCCATCAATTACATTCTTACTATTTTTAATTTGCAATTGAGTTGCAGCATCAGAAGCTTCAATAAGATCGATAGGTATTAAAGGAGTATAACGAAATGGTCTCAAAGTAGCAGCACCACCCCAATAATCTGCATTTACGCCCCGAGAATTAGAATAAATAGCATTAACACCCAGTTTTGCGGTGATGAAATCGTTAATCGCCACATCAACATTCCCTCTGACATTAAAGCGAGTTGTCTGATTGTTTTTGGCTTCACCAAAGTTTAAAAGATCATTATTGTTAGAAAAATTAACAACCGTATAATACTGAGCAACTGGGCTTCCACCTTTTATTTCAATGTTAGCATCATAACGATTTGAAAAGTTTTTTAAGTACTTAGAGGAATAGTAATCAACATTAGGATAACGAAATTCATTACCAAACGCGTGATTATATATTGTTTCATCATTGTACAAAGGTGCAAGACCATCATTAGCCAATGCCTGATTGTAATAAGTCATATACTCAGCTGATCCCAGATACTTAGCAAATCGTTTTGGTACATCAATCCCAGCATTAGCACGAACACTAATTTGCTGTTTTTGCACAGAACCTCTTTTAGAAGTAATATATACCACACCCTGAGCAGCTCTACTACCATACAAAGCAACTGCATTGGCTCCTTTTAAAAAAGTAATTTGATCAATTTCAACAGGCAAAATAGAACCTGGCTCACGAAGAAAACCATCAACTAGGACTAAATATCCACTTTGTCCCCAAATGTTGTAATTAAAACCTCCTACTAAAGACTGCATTCCATCCAAACTATATGTGGAATAACCTTTATTTAAAATATCCTGTACATTAACAAAAGAAATTCCACTAGAAAGGTCTCTTTCCTGTACTTTCTTGAAAGCAACTTGTACAGCATTGTCTTTTAGTAAAGAAATACTATAATCACTTGAATTACTGTTAACCGAAAATGATTTAGTACCAAACCCTTTGGCAACAACTGATAATTTTGCCCCCATAGGAACATTCATCGAAAACTTACCACTCGGGTCGGTAATCGATAATATATTGTCTTTCTCGTCTACAAGAGAAGCACCATCAATAGGCTTTCCTTCTGCAGTCTTCACGATACCATTAACTTCAACATTACTAACTTGAGCCAATGATATCTTAGGAAAAAAAGCAATAATTAAAAAACATAACACTATTCTTAGCTGTATATATCTCATTATTTTCTAATTTGTATTTATAAATTTTAAAATGATTGTAAGTATTACCAACCTGGATTTTGAGGAAACTCAAGATACATACTCACATCAGCATTTTTTAATGGCAACCAATAGTGCTTTTCTGAAAAGTTTCTTTCCAAAATAGTTACTTGTCTTAGGTTATTCACCTTATTCGTCTTTGGCGTAGCTGGATTAAATGAAGCGTCACGATCAAACTCAAGTGATTTTTTCAATGTATAAGGACTTTTAATCAATAACATCCAACGACGTAAATCATTAAAACGATGTCCTTCAAAAGCCAGTTCTACAGCACGTTCTCTGCGTAACTCTGGCATAAAAGCATCAACTGAACCGGTAAATTTACTTGCAACATGACCTACTCCTGCTCTGTCTCTTACAAAGTTAATAGCATCAACAGCTGTTTTATTATAAGATGGATCTTTAGCAGTAGGTGAATTGTAAGCAACAGCAGTAGCCTCAGCATACATCAAATAAATATCAGACAAACGCATCCATGGAAGGTGAATATTTAGATTATTACCATAATTATATCCACCATCATACAAATTAGCTGTAATAGGAATAAATTTGTACAATAGATACCCTGTACGGCTACCAGTACTAATATTTCTATAACTTCCTCCTGAGAATAAATTAGCATAACGATCTGAAGCACTTCCGGCAGGCATTGTACCACTTACCATTTTTACCCCATCATAAATTATATCATTATAAAAACGCGGGTCACGGTTTTTCCATGGATAAGAAGGATCATATCCTGATACTGGATCAGCTTGTGTTGGGTTTGCAATTGGCAAACCATTAGCCATACCATAGTTGTCAACATAATTTGCTGTTGGTAAGAATTTCACATCCCCATCAGTTAAAATTGGTGCAGGCTGGTATTGTTTTGCAGTACCATAAGTGGAACTGTGTGCTCCTAAATAAGGACCTCTAAAAATAGCTTCAGTTCCACCTGGTATAGCCCAGTTTTGACCAGTTGTATAAAAATTGTCACTGTATTTTGCAAATGGCAACAAAGCATGTTTAGAACCTCCTGATTCCGTAATATTCAATAACTCAGCAAATGCCTCACTGGCCTTCTTACAAAATTCAGCATTATACGATTCACTACCTGTAGAAACTTTATTCATCAATGGACTACCCGCCCATAAATAGTTTTTACCAAGGTAACCTAAAGCCATTATTTTATTAATACGTAATGCATTTTTTGTTTCGGTTCTTTTACCTGTAACTGTATTATCCCAATCAGCAGGTAACAAATCTGCTGCTGCCCTAAAATCTGCTGCTGCTTTCTCCGCACATTCTGCATAAGATAATCTTGGCAATTGTATTGGTGCATCTCCGGGAATCACTTTATCGATATAAGGTAAACCTCCAAAATATTGCATAAACTGGAAATGAAACCAGCCTCTAAAGAAAAGCAACTGTCCTTTTATCAAATTTTTTTCTTCCTGAGTAGCTTCTTCTAAAAGATCGATATTAGCTAATCCCAAATTGGCTTTACGAATACCATACCAACCCAAAGTCCAAAGATCTTTTTGGAACCGATCTCCGCTAGTTCTCATGTTATTCCTATTTCTATTCATCCAGCCAGCTTGCCAACCATCGTTTTCAGATTGCCAACCTAAAAAATTTCCATTATCAATTTTTACTACAAAGTGAAAATCACGAGCCGTGGATTGAATCTCATCCTCACCCCAATTCCATGAATTAGTCCAATAGGCATTAGTGAAATCTGGAATGCACATATACAACTCTTCAGTAAAACCCTGAAATCTGGTAAAATTCTCAAAAGCTGCAGTTTCTGAAACAACAGCTTCTTGTGTTATATCCAAATAGTCTTCACAGGAACTAGCAGAAAAAACTATACTAAATAAAAAACTATACTTTACTATTGATTTAAAATATTTTTTCATAATTCTAAAATTTAAAAAATAATATTAGCACCTACATTATATCGTTTCACGGTAGGATAAGCGCCCTGTGATGCCCATCCGGTTCCAGCAAAATTACTCTCTCTGTCATCTGGCATTTTAGACCAAATATATAAGTTGTCACCGTTGACAAATACTCTTACACTTTGTATTCCTAAAGATTTTACAAAAGAGCTCGAATTATCAAAAGTGTATGCTATTTCAGCATTTTTAAATCTTATATACGAACCATCGTACATGTAACGTTGGGCATTATTATATGGACTAGGAGTTGACAACCATCGTGGCATAGGAACATCAGCATTTATATTGTCTTTATTCCAAAGTGTCCCTTGATCATAAACTACTGTATTTTGTGAAACTAAACTGCCTAAAACCACTTGCCTGGTCACATTATTTACCCCATAAAACTGAACAAAAACGCTAAAATTTTTCCAATTTAGCCCCACATTTGCATTATAAGTATTTTGAGGTACTCCGGAATATCCAAATGGTATGTTATCAAAAGTGTTGATAATTCCATCACCATTGTAATCAATAAGATTATAATTACCTGGTAACTTTTGGGCGTCGTTCTGATCGTGTATTGTACTAGCATACAAATCATCCCAGGTATTATAATAACCCTGAGCTACATGAGAATAAGCTTGACCTAATGGTCTTCCCACTCGCTTCTGGTAATCTGGTAAAAGTTTCGGGTCATCTAATTCTATGACATCACTCTTGGCATGAGTCATATTTAAATCTGACCATAGATTCAAGCCATTAGCAAAAGTATGATTTAGTTTTATCTCAATTTCATAACCTCTATTTCTAACTATTCCAAGGTTAGCCGCAGGAGGTGAAGAAGCACCATAGTAAGAAGGAATCGCTCTATTAACACCATTTACCAAAATATCTGAACGTTCATCCTGGAATACATCAACAGAACCTTTTAAGAAGCCTTTGAAAAAACCAAAATCAAGACCAAAATTAGATTTAACCACTTTTTCCCATTTCACATTAGGATTCCCTACTGAATTTTCCGTGTACCATACATAAGGACTTAATTCGCCACCTTCGCCAAGTGTACCTAATTGAGACTGACCTCCTAACCCCCACAGGGATTGATATGCAAACCTTGCTCCGGCAGAGTCATCACCAACTTCACCGTAATTAGCTCTTAACTTTAATAAATCAATAAAGGAACTTGTTTTTTTCATAAAATTCTCCTTACTGATAATCCAGCTCAATCCACCTGAAGAAAAGAAACCAAAACGATTCCCTACACCAAATTTTTCTGAACCATTGTAAGCTCCATTGTATTCAATAAAATACTTGCCTCTGTAATCATAAGCAGTACGGAAAACCCAATCCTCACGATAACTCGGAATTTGTGACCCCTGTGTAAATTCGTTACGATTTACCAAAGCTGTAGTTGCTATGTTATGGTCCCTGTTTATTGTTGTATTATAATTTAACTGTCCTTGATAAAACAATCTTCTAAAAGTTTGATTGTTATCAACATTCCCGGCATTAGGTGTCCATCTGACACCATCTTGAAAATCAAATCTATTATTTGCATCAAATGGTCTTTTGAAAATTGCAAGACCAGTTGCTGGATCAATCCATTTTTCCTGAGTATTGTTATTAATATCATTAACACCTCTGGAAACTTCACGAAAACTATTATCAAAAGCAATTGTACCTGTTATAGAAAGTCCTTTTATTAGTTTATCTAAATTTTGTGTCAAACTGAAATCCGTATTAATCCTTGTAGTAGTTTGATATTCAACCCCACTAAGTGCTAAACTGCGAACGGAGTTAGAGGCTTTACCTTCATTAGGTGCAAAATATCCCCAAGAACCATCACTCTCATAATAAGGCAGGAATACATCTGGTGCAGTAGAATAGGCAGCATCCCACATGGTATACTCATTTAAACGTGCTGCCGGCATTTTTCTAACACCATGAGAACCTGATAAACTTACCTTAAAAGTAGTTGTAGGACTCAATGTAAAATCTAAATTTGTTCTTACGTTGATACGGTCAAAACCATAACCTCCTTCATAACCTCTATTATTATCAACCTTTCTAAAAAGATCACCTTCATGTAAATAATCGATACTTGAGAAATATTTCACGAAATCAGTACCACCACTTACGTTTAAACTGGCATTGTGTGACATCACAAAATCCTTAAATAAAGTTTTTGCCCAATCCACATTTGGATAACGTTCTCTCTCTGTTTGATTAGCCGGAAATCTGTACTTATCAATGATATCCTGAGGCAAATAATTATTCCATGCTCCAGGAGAAAGAGACAACTCGTTTTCGATAGCTTGATTTTTCACCATTAAAGCGTCATAAGCATCAAACTTATTTGGCAATTGAGAAGGACTCTTCATTGTAGAGTTAATTCTTGCACGAATTTGAGCTTTTCCTAAACTACCTCTCTTAGTAGTAATAAGAATAACCCCATTAGCCCCTCTACTTCCATAAACTGCAGTAGCTGAAGCATCTTTTAATACAGAAACCGTTTCAACGGATCCGATATCAACACTATTCATTGGACGCTCAATACCATCAACTAAAATAAGGGGATCTGATCCATTAGGCGAACTTGAACCACGTATTACAATACGAGGATCTTCTTCTCCTGGCATACCTGTACTGGCATTAGTCACTAAACCTGGTGCATTACCCGTCAAGGCTGCACCAAGACTGGAAACCCCACCCGCTCTTTCTAACGTTTTTCCTGATACTTGGGAAATAGCAGCAACTAAGCTTTCCTTTTTTTGCGTTCCGTAACCAACAATAACGACCTCTTCTAATACTGTTTGATCTGAAGTCATTACTACATTAATCACAGACTGCCCACTTAATTTTTTCTCAATAGTAGTAAAACCAATACTAGAAAAAATTAAAATTGCATCTGATGATGGTACACTAATTTTATATTTACCATCAAAATCGGCTACAACACCAATTTTAGGGTTTCCCTTTACAGATACAGTTACACCCGGAATTGGCATCTTATCTTCTGCCGATGTTATAGTTCCTGTAATAATTATTTGTTGTGTTTTTTGAGATTTATTAGTTTCTACAGAAGGTAAAGAAGTATTTCCTTCATTAGCCAATAATACATTCGAATACATAAACTGAAATAAAACTCCCATTACCACGAACTTTCCTTTTCGTGGAATCTTAATTAATTGTATTTTCATATTAATATTTTGACATTTTTTAATTTATTAAAAATTAACACTTAAATTAAACATCACATACTTTACAAACTATTCTACTTTAAGCTTAATCGAATTGATAATACTTTGAGACTTATATCTAAAATAAAACACAGTACATGATTTAATTGAAATAAAACACCCTCCTCTTACTTCACATCTTCTAAAGAAATATGAATATTAGTTACATAAAAAGGTGTTTTCTTTTTGAAAACTTATCCCATAGGCTTTTTGGTTATTATTTGGTTAGTTAATAGTAGTTTATTGTTGGTTATTTAAAAATTTTTAAAATCCAAATCCTGTTTAAACAATCGGTTGTGTAATTGTTTTAAAAAAATAAGTGTTAGCACAACACTAAATAATTTTAACACAGTCTTTTGAGTAAGTGTTAAACAAATGTAAAATAAAAAAAGATAAAAACAACCGATTGTGTTGTTTTTTTTAATATAAATACAAAAAAAAGTAAAATAAAATATTTTAACTGTATTTATATAACAATTGAATTACACATATAGCAACATTAAACCTAAGCAAGCTTTATGTTTTTTTCAGGTAATAATTATTTAAACAATATTTATAGTAGTTAAATCATTTTAGAAGATTGTTTTATCTGTTAAACTTGATTCAAGCTTAACAGATAAAACATATTCCTTTATTTATGGGTGTGCATCATTGTTTGAAGTAGCATACAATCCTAACAAGCAACCTGTAAATCCACCTGCTACATCAGTTGATAAAATATCTCCTGAAACAGGTCCGCCAACATTAACAAAATTAACTCCATCGAGAGAATAACTGAAGTTGTATTCGTCTCCTTTGGCTTTTATTTGTAATTGTATTGGTTTTTTAATATCAATTTTTACACTGCCAATTATTGTAGAGTTTACTGCAGCATCTCTTCTTGTTTTTTGATTTTTTTGTAAAACCACATAATAGTCTTTGTCTTTCATCGTAATTCCAAATACATAATTAGAAGCTTCATTTTGCAAAGCCACAACCCCAGTTAAATCTTTGTCTGATTTTGGTTTATAATCAATCGTAGTCGTCAATGAAAAACTATTATGCTGCTGACGATAAAACAAAGTAGAAGTTGGCTTTACTTCCTTAATATTAGTATCAAACGGATTAATTGTTAGACCTTTTTTCGAAGTTGTGATAAATTTTTCACGGGGTCCTCTTAGACCAATCCAACGATAATCTAACTTAGTTGCGGTAAAATTATCATTGAATGTAAAATTTCCATTAGGGAAGAATCCCTCTTTTCCTGTTTTATTTTCGCTAACTCCTTTTGGCATTTTTAATTTTGGCTCTAATGGAATTAAACCATTTTCAAAAACCGGAAATTCTCCAGACCAATCTACAGGTAGAATAAAAGTTTCACGACCTGTGTTGACTCTGTTTTTTTCATTTGGTCTCACTGCCAAGAAAACTCCGTAGTATTTATCTCCAGGTCCTTTTACTAAATCCGCATGACCAGCCCAATCAACTTTATTGGCTCTGTCTCTTGGAAAAAAGCGCTGAGTCAAAATTGGATTGCTTGGAGCAGGAATGAAAGGCCCTTTTGGACTATCACTTTTAAAAATAACTTCGGTATGATTACCTCCTGTACCACCTTCAGCACACATTAAAAAATATTTTCCATCTTTTTTATACAGATGTGGTGCTTCGATCCAAATTGGATTTTTAGCCGGATCTACTCCTCCATCCACAATAATTTTGTCTGTTCCCGGAATTACCTTATCATTTTCAACATCATATTCCCATACTTTAATCACACGGTGGCCATTGTAACGCTCTTTCCCATTATCCGGTGCATCATTATGAACAATATATCCTTTTCCATCATCATCGAAAAAGATACAAGGATCTATTCCTCCAAATCCTAATTTTATAGGATTACCCCAACCTTTCTTAGGATCTTTAGTTTTTACAATAATATTGTTCAAACCTCCAGAAAAAGCGGTTACAATCATATAAAAAGTATCATTGTGAGGATTATAAGTAATCCCAGGAGCATAAACACCTGCGCTAATACCTGTATCGTGAGGATTAAATTGAGTAACATCATTTAATACTCCACCCAAATCTGTCCAGTTTACTAAATCTTTAGAGTGAAAAACAGGTACTCCCGGAAACATCGCAAAGGAAGAGCAAACCATATAATAGTCATCTCCTTTTCTGGTAATGGCAGGATCTGGGTAGCAACCTTGCAAAATTGGCGTATAAAACTCATCCGATTTTAAGGGGTTATCTTTATATACTTGATCATCTCCTTGGTAGGTAAAATTCGAAAATAATGGTGCATTATTCTTTGATTTATTTTGACTGTTGGCTCCCATAAAAGAAAACAGTACTAACATTAATAACAATTGCTGCACTTGCGGTTTTTTCATTACATTAATTTTAATTGGTTAATTTATATTATAATTCATTTATTAAAAAATAATTTTTAATAGCATTAAATTGCGGTTGTTTAAAAAATCTAATTTATACTTTTTTCAACACAAAAACAACCGATTGCTTAAATATTTAAAAAGAGGATTATTTAGAAAACATCCAATAATCGAAGTACATGATTTGACTCGTTGCTTTTCCTTTGAAAACAAAATATAAATCGTGAATTCCGGTTACTTTTTTAATATCAATTGTCTGTAGCGACCAACGGTCATTACCTCCCGTCATGGGTATTTTTAGCGTTCCTAGTAATTCTCCGTCTTTGCTGTCTAATCTTATTTCCATTGACACATTTCCATTATGAGTAGTACCAATTCTTGCAGTAAATTTTGAAGCGCCTTTTTTTCGGAAATCTACAGCTTTTACTTTAGTGTAAGCATCATTGTATTTTGCGGTGATAAAATTCCCCACAACATCATTTTTCATTGATTTTACACCTTCCGACCAGGCAATAGTCTCTGCTTCATTTTTAGCATAAGGATTTAATGGACTTAAACTCTGTTTTATGCCTTCGGTCATATTCAACGGTATAATAGAACCATCTTTATTAAATTGAAGTTCTTCTACACATACCGAACGATTAAAACCACTTCCTCCAGGCAAGCCCGCATTGTGATAGAAAAAATAACTTTTCCCTTTAAAATCGATAACACTGGGATGATTGGTAAAAGATCCGCCTTGTGTAGGCATTACAACACCCTGATATTTCCAAAGTCCTGTGATACTTTTACTGGTTGAATAACCAATATGTTCCGATATTGGACCGGCAGCAAAAAATAAATAATAGAGATTGTTCCGTTTATACATCCAAGGGCCTTCTTCATAAGTCGTTGGTCTTTGTTCGTTCACTTTTCCTTCACGCTTGCCAAAAGCTTCAATTGTATTAGGAATTTGCTTGATTTCGCCTTCATAAGAAATCATATCTTCATTCAACTTTACATAGTAACAAACAGGATTTCCCCAAAATAAATACCCCTGTCCATCATCATCAATAAAAACGGTTGGATCAATATCGGCATTACTATTTGATACTAAAGGTTTTCCTAATGAGTCAATAAATGGTCCATAAGCACTATTGGAAACAGCGACACCAATACCATTTTTCCCCTGGCGATCGGTAATGGGTACATACATATAAAATTTTCCGTTACGCTCGATACATTGTGGTGCCCAGGCATTCATTTTTGCCCAAGCAAACTCTTTGTAAGATAATACAGCTCCGTGATCTGTCCAATTGACCATATCTTCTGTGGTATATAATCGCCAATCATTCATAGTGAACCAAGTCGATTCATCTTCATCATGACTAGTATATAAATATACTTTCCCATTATAGACCATCGGTGCGGGATCGGCCGTATAATTGGTTTGTACAATAGGATTTTGAGCCTCTCCTATTGTAGCTTTTAAAAGAATTATAAGTAATACTACTATTTTATAAAGATGCTTCATTTTGTTTTAATTTGTTAATACAAATCCTCCATTAGGTTGTATTGTAATTGTAAGATCTCCTTTTTTAGAAACTTTAACCGATGTTGTATACGTTTCTTTATCAACCTTATCATTATAGATATTGATTGTTTGACCAGCAAGTATTGGCAATTTAAGTTTTAATACTTTAGCTGCTTTTTCGGCATTCACACCAGCAACACACCATTTTTGATTATTTCTTCGGGCAATTACAGTATATTTCCCTGGATAACCATCAATAAAAACAGTCTCATCCCAAGTGGTTGGAACAGTTTTCAGAAAATCCAATTCGAATGCTGGCACATCTTGAAGGTTATTGGGAGTCAAACCAAACATTTGAACAGGATTTTGAAAAAGAACAGCAGTTGCTAACTGAAAAGCATCAGTGGTTAAACGCTCTTGTCCTTTTTGATTTCCTTTGTTCAAGAACTTATTTAACAATACCCCACCAAATTCCATACTTCCAACCGCATTTCGAATAAAAGGATGTAATGACGCAAAATAAGCTTCTTTTTCGCGAACATCCTGCGAAAAAATTAGCATTTCGGAGGCAAGAACAGCTTCGCTACCAACAAAATTGGGATACATTTTTTCCCAACCACGTGGAAGAGTTGTACCGTGAAAAATTATCATTAGACCATAATCATTCGCATCTGAAAGAATATCTTCGTACAATTTCATTGTTTCTTGCTTGTCACCACCAAAGAAATCTACTTTCAGCCCTTTTACACCAGCTTCTTTGAGCCATTTCATCTCATTTTTTCGGGCAATCGTAGTATTCATTTTATTAAGCGGAGTCTGAAATGCATCATTTGCAGTACCATTCGAATTGTACCACAAGAATACCTCTACATTTTTAGATTTGGCATACTGGATTAATTCTTTCATTTTTTCATAACCAATTCTTTCATCCCACCAGGCATCAATTAGAATATATTCGAACTTCATAGCAGCAGCCAAATCAATATATTTAACCTGAACATCGTAGTTCATACTATTGTCTTGCCAAACAATCCAACTCCAGGAACCACGCCCCGTTTTATATTCTTGCGATGGTTTATAAAGTGGTTTTACTACATCAAAAGGGATTGTTGTTTCAACAATTGGTTTGAGTGTTTCACCAACAGTAATCGTTCTCCAAGGTGTTACTCCAGGAAGGCTTATTTGTGCTCCCGAGCTTCCAAAACCATTATTTTGTTTGGGATTAGGATATTCTACAGTAAACAATCCATCTTTAAACTTACTCAAATGTGAGCCTGTATATAAACTACTAACTCCTGTTTCGGATAACAAAACCCATGCTTTATCTCCTAAATGGAAAAGTCCCGGAAATACATAACCTTCAGAAGATGTAGCCTTATCCAATGGCAAATCGGCTTCGTAACCACTTTCATAACTAGGTGCTGTACGTGCAAATCCAGTCATTGGTCGCATCATTGGAGAAAGAAATGTAGTTGTTGAAGATGGAAAGCTAAATCCTGTCTTTTCTTCAGTAACGACACAAACTTTAGTATCTCCCCAAGAAGGGATTTCATATCGAAAAGCAATATTATTATTACTCACTTGAAACAAAACAGCTATTTTTTGTTCTTTAGCATTCGAAAACACACAGTTTAAAGCATTTGCTTTATAACTTACTTGCGATTGTTTAATTTTTGTTTGATTGTAATTTTCCTCCACTTTAGCTGTAGCTGAACTTACAAAATTCATATTAGCCGTAAAATCACCTGCATTAGTAATTAGTCCTAATGGAGAATCTTCTAGTACAATTCCACCTTTATACGTTACTGAATAAACGGGTTGACCACTTTTGACCAATACATTCAATATCAATTCTCCATCAGGACTAGAAACTGACATTGTGTTTTGCGAATAAACTACCGAAGCCATTATCAAGCAGTATAAAACAATTATTTTTCTCATTTTTATCTATTTACTGAATTTCCATGCATCAAAATTAAACAACTCTCCTTGTCCTCCTTTAAAAATAAAAAACAAATCATGCACACCATCTACTTTCTTAACTTTAGTTTGAACTGTTTTCCAGTTTTGCCATCCACCAGTATTTTCAATTTTTAGTGTTCCAATAATTTCACCAACTTCATTATCCAAACGAACCTCAACCTTTCCCTCATTTAAAGAAGCAGCTATAATTTCTATTTTTTTAGCTCCTTTTGCAAAGTCAACTCCTCGCACCTGAATAAAATCGCCATTGTGAATTTGGGTTACATATACTCCCTTATCCTCACTTTTATCTGTTTTAACGCCTTTACTACAAGCCATCGTTTCGGCTTCAATACGTCTAAATGGATTGACTGTTTCTATTTGTTCAGGACCTTCATTTGTAAAATAAGAATGATTTTGAATGGTTCCATCCTCGTTATAAATAATCCTGTCAGCATCTACAGAACGTCTTTCATAAAAGGTAGAAGTTTCACTTTTAATCAAATCATAACTGTGCCCAAAGACATAAGATTTCCCCTTATAATCAATAATTCCGGGATGATTTCCTCTTGTTTTTTCGCTTGCATCTACAATCATTCCTTTGTATTCCCAAGGTCCTGTTGGAGTATTACTCATTGCATAACCAATGCCTTCCGGACAACAAGTAGAAGCATAAGACAAATAATAATGATTATTTCGTTTCCATACCCACGGTCCTTCCTGATAATTTTTAGGTTTTGAATCCACTTTTACAACTTTGCCTGAAGTAGAAATCATATCTTCATTTAGTTTAACATAATACAAATGCGGATTCCCCCAGTATAAGTAAACCTGACCATCATCATCAATAAACGGACTAGGATCGATGTCGTCCCAAATATTATGATCAGAATACACTAGTCTCTTACCCAGAGGATCTTTAAATGGTCCATAAGGACTATCAGAAACCAAAACCCCGATACCTCCACCATGCATGGGACAGTATAAATAAAATTTACCATTGCGTTCAATGCATTGCACTGCCCAAGCACCATTATCTTGTCTGGCCCAAGAAAAGTCTTTTAAAGAGGCAACTACCCCATGTTCTGTCCAATTGACCATATCGGTTGATGTATACAATAACCAATTAAGCATTTTAAATCCTTTGGCATCATCTTCATCATGGGAAGTATAAAGAAATATGGTATCATTATGCACCATTGGAGCAGGATCAGCTGTATATTTAGTTTGAATTATTGGTTTTTGAGCCATTACTGCTGCAAAATTCAAAAGAAATAGGATTCCTAAAACCCGTATTTTTTTTGTGTTACATTCTAATAATTTAATCATAATTGATGTTTTTTACTCTCCTTTAGAGGTGTTATCTAAAATTGTGTATTTGTTTAATGATGAAACATCAACAGCTTTAAACAAAAACTGAGATAACATATATAGACCATTTTTCCAAACTTTAAAATCATGCCCGCCTGGTTCTAAATAATACACATGAGGTACATTGTTTTGAAGTAAATAGTCGTGAGTACGTTTACTGAAATTAAGTAATCCATCAGCATCACCACAAGAAATCCATAACAGTTTTAATTGTTTCTTTGCTTCTTCTGGATTTGGAACTAAAACTTCAGGTAATTTAGTGTTGGGAGCAGAAGAAAAACCTCCCACCCAGGCAAATTTATCTAAGTTCCCCAAACCAAAATTCAGAGATTGTCCACCTCCCATAGAAAGTCCTGCAATGGCACGGTTCTCTCTATCGGTCAAGGTGGGATATGTTTTTTCAATAAACGGAATTAAATCGTCCAAAAGATCTCTTTCAAAAGTGGTAAATCCCTGAACTTTATCCGAAGCCATAATATTTCCTGTAGCTCTATCATCTTTAATAGCGCGACCATTTGGCATCACCACAATCATTGGTTTAATTTTTCCTTCAGCATATAAATTATCTAATATTACTTGAGGAGAACCTCCTTTTAACCATTCTTTTTCATCACCACCAATACCGTGTAGCAAATAAAGTACGGGATATTTATTACTTTTTGAAAAACCAGGAGTAGTATAAACCAAAGCTTTTCTGGTTGTACCTACTGTTTTAGAATCATAAGAAATGGTGTCTATTTTACCGTGTGCAATAGCTGCTCTTTCCTGGTCAAATCCTTTTGGTCCTTCTTTTTCTATTTTTTGGGCAACAACAATTAGGTTACACATAAAAAGCATGCTTGCTGTAGCGATAATTTTTTTCATTATTTTATTTTTAGATTGATTGATAGCTTAATTATTCTTTTAATCTTTAAAAAGCAAAGGAGCTAATTCTTTTATGCTGCGACGCCAAGTTTGAAACTCATGAGCTGTTTGATCAGACACGTAGGAAACGGCATTGAATCCAGCCTCTTTAAGCCCTTTTACCGCAGTTTGAACTCGATCTGGATTTTCGCGACTTCCACAGCTTATGAAAATAAGTTTCACTTTAGATTTATCTTTAATCTCTTCCGGAGTATAAATGCCTCCACTTAGCAGTGCAAATTGTGAAAAAACATCTGGTTTATTCAATGTGATTGTATGGGTTTCCATACCTCCCATAGAAAGACCAGCCATTGCACGATTGGGTTGGTTGGCTAACGTACGGAAATTAGCGTCTACATAAGGAATTAATTCATCGACCAAAACCGTCTGAAATGGTTCAATCTTGAAACTTGCTATACCCCCCCATTTGATTTCATTAGTCATTCCATAAGTCATCACAATAATGAAAGGTTTTATTTTCCCTTCGGCAATTAAATTATCCATGATCAAATTGACGCGTCCTTGATTGCTCCAAGCTGTTTCATCTTCTCCCCAACCGTGTTGCAAATACAAAACTGGAAAACGTTTTGATTGCTCTTTTGAATAACTTGGCGGTGTATAGACATAAGCTCTACGTGAAGTATTGGTGCTTTTTGAAGGAAAAAGAATTTGCTGTACATGACCATGAGGAACATTTTTCAAAGCATAAAAATCTTGATCATGAGCCGGAATTTCGATACCACTTTCCCAACGAGTAGAGCCATAAAAATTTAGTGCTCCAGGATCATTAAAAACACCTCCATCAACTGTAACGTGATAATAATGAAATCCTTCATCCATAGGACCAGCTGTTGTTCCTGTCCAAAATCCATTTTCTCCTTTAGAAAGTTCAGTTCCGCCTTTTGCTCCACCCAATCCTAGACTTACAACAACCGATTTAGCATCGGGTGCCTTAATTTGGAATCGGGCATAACCTTGAGAATTCACTTGTGGATATTCTTGTCCGGGTTGATTAACTGTTGAAGCTTTGAAATCTTCAATAATAGTTGCCTGTGCTGTTTGTGCTGAACACAAAGAACCAGAGAACATTAGAAATACGAATAAGATAATTGAATACTTTTTCATGTTTTTTAATTATTTAAATTTTTACTTTTTTATAATCATAATATTAAATCAACTATTTAATTCTAAACCAATCAAAATCAACATATCCTCCTGGATTTTTAGTTGCATAATTAAATAAGCCAAAACGATACCCCATGAAATGCGGAAGTGTATAAGGTAGGTTTATCGTGTTTCCAATAGGAGTCCATTTTTTTCCGTCAAGACTGTAATAAAACCGTCCTTTATCTGCTCTGTTTTTAAAATCACATGCTGCTTTAAAATATACTTTGTCCTGATTTAAAGGAACACTTTCGATTTCTTTTGGAATGTCTTGTGCGGCATCAATCATTACAATTTTTTTAGAACCATTTTCAATTTTGACAGCAATCAAACCATATTGTTTTTGTAACAAAGAAAGTCCGGCAAGATCTCCTTCTTTCATTTTAGAAACATCAACAAGTGTCGTTGCGTAACTTTCTGGTCCAAAAGTTCTTTGAGTTAAGGTATTTTTGGCTTGAACAAAACTGCTGTCTATTCTTGCGGTTTTTAATCTTAGATAGCCTTTTCGCTCTGTAACCGACCAAAGTGAATTATCCGGATTATGATTCCACTGCCAAACCAAAGGCAAAGCTGCATCTCCTTTTTTACGATTAAATTCATCAGAATTTACGATTCCAGGAATTAATCCTTTGCTAGGTGGTAAATCTAAATATTCAGGAACTTTCCCATTTTCGCCTAATTTTGGCCAACCATTTTCCCATTTAACGGGAACTAAATAAGGAATTCGACCAACGCCTCCATTATCTTTAAATAAATACGAAAACCATCTGCCATCCGGAGTATCTATAAGTCCGCCTTGTGCCACACCCTGATCTTGTAATCCCACTTTACCTTCCCAAGGACCATTGATGTTATCGGCACGATGGATAACTACAGTTCGCATTCCGCCACGCGGCCAACAAATATTAAATAAATAGTACTTTCCGTTTATTTTAAAAAGTTGAGAACCTTCAGAATTTAGCATAATGTTATTTCCAGCAGGTGCGCTGGCATTTTCAATCAAGACTCTTTTCGTTTCTTCTTTTACACCTGAAAGGTCTTTGTTTAGCTCTATAATTTCAAGTTTTCCTGCTCCCCAAACCAGATACACTTTTCCATCATCATCAAAAAGAATAGAATGATCATGGTAAGAACTGTTTAAAACTATTTTTTTCCAAGGTCCTTTTTCGATATCTTTTGTTGAATAAATATAGGTTTTGCCTGTTGTTCCTGAAAAAGTACTTACATAATAAATTCCGTTTTGGTAGCGCAAACAACTAGCCCAAGAACCTCTGCCATAATCATTTTTACCGTTTTCTAAATTGAGTCTATCGTTATTATCTTCTAATGTTTCGTAAGCATAATTAACCAGTTTCCAATTGACTAAATCAGTCGATTTCATAATGGGTACTCCTGGATTCACGTGCATTGTGGTACTGCTCATATAATACGTATCTCCTACTCTTATCATAGACATATCCGGAACATCAGCATAAATAATTGGATTTTGTGCTTTTTTTTCTTGTGCAAAAGCGACCATTTGGATAATTATAAGCAGACATGAGAAGATAAACCTGTTCTTATGTATCATTGGATAAAAGATTTAAATTGAATTAATTATTACTCGATTTTTTTAACGCCATCAGTAGTTTGTATTACTTTTTGAATCGTTCCGTCCTCATTATAATACATATAATCTACACAAACAGAGCGTCTGTAACTACCTCCAGTTGGTAAAGTTCCGTTATGGTAAAAGAAATACGATTTTCCTTTATAGTCAATGATACCTGGATGAGTAGTAAAACTGTTAGGTACATTTTCCTGAATAATTCCTTGGTACGTCCAAGGTCCTGTAATGCTTGTTGCTGTACAATACTCTATCATTTCTGGTTTTGTACCAGCACTAGCATATACTAAATAATACAGGCCTTTTCTTTTGTAAACCCAAGGTCCTTCTATATAATTTTTTGGTTTGAAAGTAGTAATGGAACCGTCTATTTCAGTCATATTCTCTTTCAATTTCACCCACTTACAACTTCCGTTACCCCAAAACATGTAGGCCTGCCCGTCATCATCCACAAATACGGTAGGATCAATATCATCCCATGCGTGAGGTAAATCTTTAGTCATTTCGTTAATAACAAGTGCTTTTCCTATGGCATCTTTGAAAGGCCCTGTAGGCGTATCTGAAACAGCAACTCCTATGGCAGCTCCACCGCCACTAACATCATCTTTTTCGTGAAAGGTAGAGACAAACCAGTAAAATTTACCATTTCGCTCGATACATTGAGCGGCATAAGCATCTCCTGTAGCCCAAGAAAAAGTACTTGGAGAAAGCGGTGCTCCGTGATCTTTCCACGTGGCCATATCAGTTGTTGAAAATACGTGCCAATCGGCCATTTTATAATTGGTATCTGCTTCTGTTGCCACATCATGACCAGTATATAGAAACAAAGTATCGTTATGTACAATCGGAGAAGGGTCTGCAGTAAAAATGTGTTTTATAATTGGATTTTGGGCTGTCATTTCAATCATTGGCAAACAACAAAATGCCAATACAATCTTAGTTTTCAATTTCATATTTATAGTTATTTTAGGTTGGTTATAATAGTTATTACCTAATGGTTTATATTTTATCGCTAATCTTAATTTCGAATTGGATTTAAAGACACTACAAAACCTCCTCTTCTGAGTAGTTTTACTTCAATTGCACTTGTTTTATCTACTACCATTACTTGTGAATTAAAATCCTTATCGTGCTTACCATCAGTAATGATAACGGCGCGATAACTCATCCCTTCTTTCAAAAAGTCCAACTTGATTTTCTTTGTTTTTTCTTGACGTTCTGAGGCACTAATACCTCCAATATACCATGTATCCCCTTTTTGTCGTGCCATAGTAACTTCTTGCCCCGGATAACCATCAATAAGTTTGGTGTTATCCCAAGCTGTTGGCACTTCCTTCAAAAAAGTTTTGGCTTCATCAGGAAGTTCATAATAGCCTTCTGGTCTGTCTGCCAAATGTTGCAAAGGAGACTCAAAAATGACGGAAAGAGCCAATTCATGCCCATAAGAAGTATGATGCGGAAATTGCGAATTGGTAAACGTAACAGGTGTATAATCCATCGCTCCAACAACATTTCTTGTAAAAGGCAAAATAGTATTATGCTCTGGTGCTGTAGTACTAAATTCTGGACCATTATTATACCATTCAGCACCACGTACGGCTTCGTAAGTCATTAAATTAGGATAGGTTCGAGACCAACCACGAGGTACGATACATCCGTGAAAATAAACCATCATTTCAAATTGAGCGGCATCTTCCAAAATATCAAGATAGTATTGTATCATATTTTGTTTTTCACTTTCAAAAAAATCTATTTTGACACCAGCAACACCTAATTTTTTCAATTTTGTAAATTCTTCCACTCGATTTTCATGGGTAAGCATACGATTTTTTGGAGTAGAAGAAACCCAAGTGTGATCTCCTCCGGAATTATACCACATCAAGGGTTTTATACCTTTAGAATGGATGTATTTCAAGGCATCTTCAAGATTCCCGCCATTTGTCATTCCATCCCATTCCCAATCTAAAAGCGTATAAGGCCAATCCATTTTTACTGCCAAATCAGTAAAATCGCAAACAATTTTATAATCTTTGGTGCCGTGGTTACTCGACCAATAATTCCAGGATACTTTTCCTGGTTTTACCCAATCCGAATTTTTAAAATTTGTGGGAGTTGATACATCTTCAACTAAAGTGCTTTCTACAATATCGGCTAAACTACCAATAGTAATTACCCTCCAAGGCGATTGCCATGGAAGCGAAATATTCGGTTTTGATTCACCAGTTCCTCTACCATCTCTGGGATCAGGAAAAGTAAGTTTATATGTATTTACATCCTGCATATTACTTAATTTTGTTCCACAATAATTGCGGTCTAAATCAGCTTCGTGAAGCAAATACCAACACGATTTGTCTGCAGAATTGAATAAGGCAGGATAGCACCACTCTTGTTGCAGCAATTTATCTTCACTAGAAGCAGCATACAAACCTTCATTGGCAGGATTCCATTTTTCTAACCATCGCATACTTTTATTTGGAATTTCATACGCGGTAAATTCATCTTTTAAACTATAAGTTCCTTTTTTTTCAGGAAATTCATATCGAAAAGTAATTCCGTCATTATAAGCTCTAATGATAAGGTTTAACTTAGCTTTGCTAGGATTTTCAAATGAGACCACCACTTCGTTGGCTTCATTATCACGCACTGCCTTTTTGCCGAAAGGAAGTTCATAGTGCTCCTTTATCATTTTTGATTTACTTGCCTTTAAAAAAAGAAGTTCTTTCGAAAAATCCTGATCATTTCGAGATAATCCAAGATGTACTTTTGGAAGAATTTCAGATGTATTTTTATCTGTATTGTAGGATACTTTTAAATACCATTCGCCTCTATTACCAGCATTCATAGAGAACAATTCCACCCTGTTTTTTTTATTTGGGGATTGTAATTTTAATTGCTGGGAAAAAGTTGGAAGTATTCCAAACAAAAATCCAATAAATACATATATTCTGAATTTCATATTCTTATTTAATTTTCATTAATTCAAGCATTTTTGCTGCATATCGTTTCCCTAATATTCTATACCCTTCGGCTGTAAAATGAAGATTATCTTTAGCATCAGGAATACCACTTGACGAAATCACATAAGAATTTGAAATTACCTCTGGCAAAGTCGCAATGATATTATTCATACTCGCGCAAATCCCTTCTTGATTCGCATGAACCACTTCTCCGGCTAGTAAAGGAGTAGATTCCGCTTTAAGATTTAGGTCTTTCAATAAATTATCATACACTAATTTTACCTTTTTTGGCCAAAGCACATCACCCGTATTTGATTCTCCCTGATGCAATAATATTCCTTTTATTACACCTGTTTTTTGAGCAATTTTAGCCATTTCTACTAATCTGGCATAAGGATTTCCATCATACTGTGACACCGTGTTTTTTAACCAATCTGGCGATGTACTTACATAGGATTCATAATTATCTTTGTCAAAAAGTTCAATTTTACAGCCACCAACAGCTACATTGATAACACCTACTGTTACATCATCAGGCAAATTAGCGATCATTTCTCTTCCAAAATAATCAGATGGAGTCAATCCTGTAGTACAACGACTTAAAGGCGGAACTGCAGTGTACCACTCCCCCTTTTTTCTTTTCAAATTATCACAATTGACTGCTTCTAAAACTTTAAATCTTTTATCAACTACAGTATCTTGTGGTTCAAACTTAGCATTACCTTCCATATTAGATTGCCCAAAACACAGATAAACATAAAATTTAGGATTTTGTCCAAATGTATTTGATACACAAAATAATACTGCTACTAGAAACAAGCCGTTTAATTTATTTTTCATATTATTCTATTTTTAGATTTTGTATATAATAATTTATTTAGTTTCGAATGTGTACGTTTTTCCTTTCACGGTATTTATATCGACCAAAATTGTTGGTCTTAATTCCAATGCTTTAATGTTAGATTCTTTAGATATAATGGGCTCTGCCGTTTCATTTACAAAATAAAAAGGATTTGGATTTTCCCCTTTTGCAATTACCAAATCAGCTCCTGACTTTTCTTTCATAGTATTTGGTAAACGTAATCTTAAATTTCCTCCTAAAGCTGATTTCACTGCTATATTAATAAGTTTACCGGCTTTCCATTCCATACTGACAATCTCAAAACCACCTCTGACGCGTATTCCACTAATGCTTCCATTTTTCCATACATCGGGTAATGCAGGAAGCAAGTGAATGGCACCATCGGAACTTTGAACCAGCATTTCAGTAATTCCAGACGTACACCCAAAGTTTCCATCAATTTGAAAAGGTGGATGTGCGTCAAATAAATTATTGTAAGTTCCGCCGCCTCCTTTGTTTACCCCTAAAGGAGTGAGTTGATTTTTAATCAATGAATAAGCGTGGTTACCATCTTGTAATTTTGCCCACCAATTTATTTTCCATCCCATACTCCAACCTGTAGATACATCGCCACGTTGCAATAATGTATTTTTAGAAGCCGCAAATAATTCCGGCGTTTTGTATGCTGATATTTGATTGGATGGAAATAATCCATATAAATGAGACACATGGCGGTGATTGTCTTTTGGATCATCAATATCATCCAGCCATTCTTGAAGTTGGTTATATTTTCCAATGTGCATTGGTGCCAATTGGCTACGCATTTGCTTTAAAGTATCAATCAAAGTAAAGTCTTCATTTAAAATTTGTGCAGCACGAATGGTTGTATTAAAAACATCACTTACAATCTGAGTATCCATTGTGGTTCCGGCATCAAGAGAAGAACCATTATGAGCTTGCGGAGCATTCTCCGGGGAATTCCCAGGATTGACTACCAACCAATTGTATTTAGGATGTTTTACCAAAAAATCGACATAAAACAAAGCAGCGCCTTTAAGTGCAGGATATATGGATGCCAAAAATTCTTTGTCTCCTGTGTAAAGATAATGTTCCCATAAATGCTGACTGGTCCATCCGCCACCCGCAGTCCATAATCCCCAAAAAGCACCATCTACAGCACCAGTTGTTCGCCAAATATCGGTATTGTGGTGTGCCATCCAACCTCTCGCACCATACATTCTTTTAGCTGTCTCTTTTCCAGTTTCAGATAAATCTTTAACCATTTGTAAAAAAGGAGCATGCAATTCGGAAAGATTTGTTTTCTCGGCTGGCCAATAATTCATTTCGGCATTGATATTAATCGTGTATTTACTGTCCCAAGCCGGATTAAGATTGTTATTCCAAATTCCCTGTAAGTTCGCTGGTTGTCCTCCTGGTTGAGAAGACGAAATCAATAAATAGCGACCATACTGATAATATAGTGCTACAAATTGTGGATCATTGGTATTTCTAAAATTTTTCAAACGCTCATCTGTTGGCAAATTGGCTTCTTGAGTTGTACCTAAATCCAATTTTACCCGATTGAAATATTTTTGATATCCAACAATATGTGCTTTTTTAAGAGATTCATACGATTTCCCAGAAGCCTTATTCAAATAGTCCAAAGCGCGTTGGTTTTCATTGCCACTGACGTCCTGATAATTATTAAAATTAGTCGCTATTGATATGAATAATATTGCTGAGTTTGCCCCTTTTACTGTAAGCGAATTTTCGGTTTGCTCTAGTTTTCCTTTATTTAATTGAATACGAGTGATGCCTTTAAACTTAATTAAACTTGCCACGCCTTCATGGTCACTAGTAGAACCTGAAATTTCTAAATCTTTAGAATTGCTTACTTTAAAATTTTTGATTTTATGAGGCGAAGTATAATCGGCAGTAAATGAAATACTCCCTTTTTTACTTGCCGTAAGATGAATAACAATAACTCTATCTGCAAAAGATACAAAAGCCTCTCTGGTATAGGTTATACCATAAACAACATAAGTAGTTTTTGTTATTGCTTTTTCTATATCTAATTCCCTTCTATAATTAGAACAGTTTTCCTGTCCTTCAAAAGTCAAATTCAAATTCCCCACGGTTTGAAACGTTTGACCATGGGACTTTTTAGAAATAAAAGCTTCGTTAGCTAATTTTTCCGCTTCTTTGTGTTTGCCTTCAAAAATTAATTTCTGAATTTTTGGTAATGCAGCAAAAGCAGCTGGATTATCATTTCTGTTAGGTCCTCCACTCCAAACGGTATTTTCATTCAACTGAATAATTTCATGAGCAACATTCCCATAAACCATAGCTCCCAAAAATCCATTACCAATCGGCAAAGCATTTTCCCAAGTACTAGCTGATGGTTGGTTGTACCAAAGCTTAAGACTATTGTTCTCTTGTGCATAATCTAAACATTGTACTAAAAGCAAAGCTATAATGAATATTTTTCTCATAAAATACTAATGTATTTAGTTAAATATTATATGTGTATGTATTACATTTAAAAAAAAGCCTAAAAAAATTCATAGATATTTTTTCTATGAATTTTTTAAATTATAATCTAACAAAAATTAAAAGCCGAGAGTAACCAGCTCTCGACTTAAAAACCAAAAAATACTAATTAAAACACACATTGTTTTTAAAATATTAATACCAATTGAAATAACAGATTCTTTTCATATTGGTACTAATAAATTATCTAATATTAGTTGTAACCTGGATTCTGATATGCTGCTTTATCAGCATCACTCATCTCCATTAAATCTATCTGACCCTGAGGAATTGGACGCAAATAGTGATAGGGTTCAATAGTTCTGGTAACAATCTGTGGCGTATGCTGACCATAATTTGAACCACCTATTGAGTAGGTACCAGCAAGCTCATTCCATTTTTGAGTTCTTACTAAATCATACCAGCGGTATCCTTCACCGTAATATTCACGGGAACGTTCAGCCAGAATATAATTTATAGTAATTACAGCAGGAGTTGCACTTGTCAATACGGCACTATTATCTGCATTTTTAACCATATTACCATTATTGTCCCAACGCCATTTTCCTGCACGAGCACGAATTACATTGATAAGATTTCTAGCAGTCATAGAACCTGTCGCCCCTTTTACTGCTGCTTCAGCTGCAACAAAATAAAGTTCTGAGAATTTAGCTATTGGGAAAGGTCTCGTACTTCCGGCATTAGGCTGACCTAAGCCTCCATCATTATCTGTACGGTATGGTCCTAATTTCCACAATCCCGGATATACAATTCTGCTTATTCCTTGTGGAGAAATTACATAGTCAGCTCTTCCTGGCAAAGTTCCGGCACCTACACCATTATCACCTGCTCCTGAAGGATAAGTAATTGATGTAGCAGGCTCATTATTAAGAAAACTTACAATTGCATCACCCGGATTTACCGGTAATGAATTTGCATTGTAAAGTGTCGTGACATCGGTTAACCCTGTACCTTTTAGATTCCAGTTTCCACGGTAAACAGTTGTAAACGTCCCATCATATCTGGAATCATTTGTTTTGTCAGCAAAAGTATTAGTAAAAACTTCGATAGGTGGTGCCATTCTTGTCCATGGACGTCCTAAAAACTGATCAGCTGCACGCTGTACTGTAGAAACAGATGCCCCTGCACCATTTTTACTTCTTATCGCTGTATAATTCCATGTCCCCATCCATCCGGCAAAATTATCAGGTGAACCACCACTTCCATAAGTAAGGCTGGCACCATTATAATATTCACTCTCTTCAGTATGATCTGCATACAACATCATTTCCTTATTGCGATCATTAACACCTAAATTAACATCATAATAGTAATCTAATAATCCGTAAGACCCAGGATTGTTAATTCCTTCTAAAGCAATATCATAAGCTTTTTGAAAATACCATTGTGCATTGTGTCCATCCGGATCTGTTCTTGGCGTTTCAGGATAAGTTGGAATATTATTTGGATTTTCTAACCACCAGGCATACGTTAAATATGCTTTTGCTAAATACAAACGAGCTAATGTTTTAGTTGCCGTTCCTGTTAATCTTGGAACATCAGGCAATTCATTCACAGCCGTTACCAAATCCGGAAAAATGGCTTTAGTATAGACTTCTGTTACTGTATTTCGTTTAGAAGATCTTGATGGTTTATTGTTAAATTTAAGTTCACCTGCTCCCAAATCTAAAGGTACACCACCAAAATTCTGTACCAGTAGAAAATAATCAAAAGCTCTGAAAAACCTGGATTCGGCAATTAAGCTGCTTGCCACTCCCACTTCCGCTCCATTTTCAATAATACCGCTGGCAGTATTAATATCATTGTAAGAATTGTTCCAGACTACGTCAGCCCTGCTCGAATTAGGATTAATAACTCCTACTCCTGACAAATCATGATCCTTAAAATTTCCGTCAGCACTCTGTGCATAAGTATGTTCATCTGTACCGGTTTGAACAGAATTGTAATAATAAGCCTGACCGTATATCCAGCGTAAATGAGCATAGTGCGAAGTTAACCCTTGTATTACACCCTGTTCTGTTTTAAAATAGCCCGGTTCATAAAAGTCATGTGGTTTTTCTTCTAAAATATCAGAGCAGCCTGCAAAGGAGAACAAAACTACTGATCCTATAATTAATTTTTTAAAAATATATCGTTTCATGGTTGTTCCTTATTAAAATGTTAAATTAAGTCCGATTAAATAATTTCTGGTTGAAGGAGTGTTCGTTCCAATAACCAAAAACCTTCGCTGGTATGAGTTTACTGCCTGATTTTCATCTCCAAATGAATTAGTTTCTGGATCCATTCCGGATTGTTTATGATAAGGAGAGAACAGTACAAAAGGATTTTGCGCTGTAAAATAAAGCCTTAATTTTTCAATACCTAAATCTTTCATGAATTGCTGATCTAATGTATATCCTAATGTTAATGCTCTGATTTTTACATAAGACGCATCAAAATATCCCATTGCTGACATATATTTAGGATTATCACCACTTCTTATCCCTCTTGGATTAGGAAATTCGGCATCTCTGTTATCCGGTGTCCAGTAATCTACGTCAACATTGCTTCTTCTTCCATTAAGTAAATTAAGGTAACTTGCTCCACCATAAAGGGTACTGATTAATACTCCGCCGCTTTTAAATGCCCCAACAGCAGAAAAATCGAAACCTTTGTAGCTTAAATTGGTATTAAATCCTCCCTGAAAATCCGGGTCAGTATCTATAATTTGTCTGTCACTTGCATTAATAGCACGTGTAGGAGAACCATCCGCGTTATAATCTCCCGTATATTTAACTTTGATAGATCCTACAACTGTTCCCTGATCATTTATTCCTGTTGGACCAGGTTCTAATATTGACATATAAGGATCACCTTCCTGCCAGATACCCACTTTTTCATAATCATATATAGAATTAATATTATGACCTACAAACCAGGAATTCCCTTCATCTCTGGTAGCTCCTGATGCCAGTTTGACTAGCTTATTATTATTAGCATATAAATTCAAACCAACAGACCAGCTCAAACCTTCCGGATTATCGATAATGACTCCGTTTAATGCTATTTCGAAACCATTATTTTCAGTCTCTCCAACATTTGCAACATAACTTCCCACTCCCGATGTTGCTGGGAGATTTACTCTTTGCAGAATATCTTTTGTATTGGTCCTGTAATATTCAATCGTACCGGATAAACGATTATTAAAGAATCCGAAGTCCAGTCCATAATTCCATGTTGTAGAAAATTCCCATCCTAAATTTGGATTTGGCAATTCAGTAACATATACACCCGTTGAATTGGTGTTACCAAAGTTATAAGGCCTTGTACTCAAAGCACCTAAAGTAGCATATGGATTAACAGCCTGATTAGAAGTCTCACCGTATCCTGCACGGAATTTTAATAAATTAACCCATGAAAGATTTTTCATAAAAGATTCATTAGAAACGGTCCATCCTGCAGAAACAGCCGGATAAGTTACCCATTTATTTCCTTTAGCCAATCGCGATGAGCCATCTGAACGAACAGTTGCTGAAATGAAGTATTTATTATCATAGGAATACATCGCTCTTGCCATATATGAACTCAATCCCCATTGCGTATAATCCTGATCTGCTGGATTTATAACTGCTTCTTCTTCACTTTGTCCTAAGTTATAAAATTGAAATGCATCAGAAGTAATTCCGTTTCTTGTTATACGGGAAGTATTGCCTGTAAACTGTTCATTCGAATATAATCCTACAAAATTTACAGTGTGCTTGTCAGCAAAAGTTTTATCATAAGTTAACAGGTTTTCAATTAGCCATTGAGTTGACATAGTATTGCTGATTGAAGCATTTGAAATCGTTGCTGGATTAACATCAAACACACCCTGACCTTCGTAATAACCGCTGTTAGAGGTACGAAAGTTTAATCCGGCATTCATACGATATTTTAACCCTTCAACTCCTGGAATCTTAACCTCACCAAATATATTGTTATAAGAACTAAAAGCCCTTGTTTGATTCACATAGGAATCTCCTAAACCTTCAATTGTATTTCTTGTATATACCCAATTTTCGTCAGCTCCCATTCTAACTGTTCTTTTTAGTGATCCGTCTGTATTATATGGATTAGCTAAAGGTGAAGTACCTAAGATAGTTCCAGTACCAATATTATCTCCATTTGTAATAGCATAATTACTATTAGTATTAAATCCAATATGTATAGATTTCCCAAGTTGCTGATCTAAACCTGCTCTTAATGTAAAACGTTCGTATTTTTGACCCGGTAATACAGACTGTTCTTTATAATATCCTAAACCTGCATTGTATGTGCCATTTTCACTGCCTCCTGAAATGCTAACATCATGACTACTCATCTCACCCGATCCATATAATAAATCCTGCCAGTCAATATTGGTATCCCTTGTTTCGTCTACACCATCAGTATATAAAGTCGAATAATCACGGAGTGCTGCAAACTTAGCACCGTCCATCATATCATATTTTCCAAAAACCTGCTTGATACCAGTGAAACCATTATAAGTAAAGGTAGCTTTCTGATTTTTACGTCCTTTATTAGTTGTAACTAATATTACCCCATTCGCTCCTCTTGACCCATAAATGGCAGTAGCTGAAGCATCTTTCAATATATCAACAGATTTAACATCAACCGGATTAATATCTCCAATCTGCCCTGCAAAAGGAACTCCGTCAAGGACTACTAAGGGATCATTACTGCCCGTAAGTGATCTGGTTCCACGAATACGGATTTGCATAGCCGCCCCTGGTTTAGAGGAAGTCTGTGTGAGCTCTACCCCCGGTAATCTACCTTGTAATGCTTGTGTTATGTTGGCAGATTGTACTTCATTAAGTTCTTTTCCTCCTATAGAAGCAACAGATCCTGTTACCGCTTCTTTCCTTTGCGTTCCGTATCCAATAACCACTACTTCTTTCAAAGCATTCGAATTTTCCTCTAAAACAACATTGATTTTAGTTTGTCCTTTTACAGTTACCTCTTTAGTATCTAAACCCACAAAACTAAAGACAAGAATGCCATTAGAAGGTACATCTTTAATCGAATAGGCACCATCAAAATTTGTCATTACTCCTGTACTCGTCCCTTTGATTAAAACATTTGCCCCCGGAATGGGACCATTTGCATCAGAGACAACTCCAGAAACTGTTGATTGAGCATTAGCTCCAACAGAAAACAAAAACATCAAAACAAGAAACCCCAAATGTTTCATATGCTTTGATTCACTTTTAATAATAAAAAAGTTCGTCATAAAAATAATTTAGTTGGTTAATTAATAAAGTATTAAACACTGTTTTATCTATTTCATATTTTCCTTAATAAAGGAATAAAAATCTTACATAATAAAACTCTACAGCATTTTAACATTACAAACATACAAAATTTACACAATCGGTTGCATTTTTTTTGATAAAAAAAAGCATTATTTTTTATCATTAATAAAATAATGCTTGTTTTATTCAAGAATAATCGAACCAAAAACAAACAAAACAGTTAATCTGATAAGTATGACTTCTTGAATTTATTTGTTTTCCACAAACAACCTAAACACTTTCAATTACATCCTCTAATGGTCGTCTTAACTTAGGTGTAACTTCAAGTCGGTTGTGATCATCTGCTGCTGCATAGCCCACCGCCATAGCAAAAAGTGGTTTATAAACAGTCATCTCAAGAATAGCAGCATATTTATCCGTTTCTATTCCTTCCATTGGGGTGGCATCCAGTCCAAAAGCAGCAGATGCATTCAATCCTACTCCCAAAGCAATATAAACCTGCTTTGCCATCCATGTTTTTAAATCTGCTTCGGGAGTGTTTTTTCTAAGACTGTTATACCAGTCCTTATGTCTGTCAGAGAGTACACCGCAGTCTACCACTTCCTGAAAGGCATCCAGATCATCTGCCACGCTAAAAACTACCAATAAATCTGCCTGGTTTACTTTTTCTACATTGTGCATTGAAACAGCTGCCAGTTTTTCTTTTATTGCGGGATTTTGTACAAACGTAAATTTCCAGGGCTGGATGTTTATAGAAGAGGGTGCCAGACGCAAAATTTCTTTAAGATCGTCAATAATTTCCTGAGGTATCTTTTTACTGCTGTCAAACTTTTTCGCAGAATATCGTATTTGGGCTAATTCTAAAGGATTCATATTTATATATTTTTAAGCTTTTTGTTTAAACAAATAATTGGATTATTTATGATTTTATTTTTAACTAAATGTATTCTTAAAGAAGACCTCTGCCAGTAATCTGTTGGATTTTAAACGCTCCTGATGATTTCCGGTAATGGTTTGTATCATAATCTCATGAGCTCCAAAAGCTGTTGCTATCTGATTAATCCAGTCATATAATTTATCAGGAGTTGCTGCTAAAAATCGTGGAGGCTGTCTGGGATCAATCAGGTTAATTTCAGGCGAACGGAACTTGTTTCCCAGTAGTATTAAAGCTGTTTCTTCGTCTTCCAACAGACTTTGCGTATCTCCTTCTGTTTTTAAGCGATGTTCAAATAACTGATAAGGCGCTGTCATTCTATGGGCTTTTTCTTCTGTTTCGGCAGCAAAAACATTCAGTGCCAATATTAATTCAGGTTTTTGTTTCGCCGAATAATCAGACGGCGTAAATTCCTTATGGTAATTTTGTACAATGTTAAAAGACATAGCCGGATTTATAAATCCTGCAAACACATATCGTAAACCCAGACTGGCAGCTGTTTTTGAACTCCATGAACCCGAACCCAGTAACCAAAAATCAGGTGAAGTACCATTATTGTAAGATATAATTTCAGAAAAAGGGTTTTCATCATCAAAATCCTGATGCATCCAGTTCAGAAGTTCCACTACTTGTTGTTCAGAATCATCATTTTTTTTGGAACCAACAAACCGATAACGTTGTAAAGCTAAATCACTAATCATTCCTGTTGACGCTCTTCCTATTCCCATGTCTATCCGGCCGGGAAATAATTCTTCCATAGTGTTGAAAATCTCAGCAACTTTAAACGGACTGTAATGATTCAATAATAAAGCACCTGATCCTACTTTAATTTTATGAGTATGAGCTGCTATAAAAGGTATCATCACTTCGGGACTGCGACCAGCGCCGGCTTTGGCTGCATAATGTTGTGCCAGCCAAAAACGGGTATAACCTAACTCATCAGCCTGTTTTGCTGTTTCAAGGGTATTCATCAAAGCCTGATGGCGGTCACCATTCTGTGGAACAATTGATAAATCCAGTATAGAAAGTCTCATAGTTTTATTATTAGGATTACAAAGTTAATATTGCTGATGATTTTATCAGCCCGATACGATTATTAATTATACTTAATACTATAAAAAGATAAAATCCCCTCTTATTTGAACAGATTGAATTTTAATAAAATGATACATTTGTAGTACTCAAACATTTTTAAAACAAAAACTACATGCTTAATGAGTCCTTTATTTTTTGTCTCGAAGGAGTTCCTGACGTAGACACTTATATTACTACAGAGGTTCTTAAAAACCTGGAACATTTAGCATTCGAACATAAAATTGCCAGTATATATAAAAGCTGCGACACCATTGAAGGACTTGAAGAAAGTTTAGGCGCTTTGTTATATGATGACCATAATTTTAAAGATTACAGAATAATCTATCTCGTTATGCCCGGGCAGGAAAACAACATTTGTCTCCACGATTATTATTATAGCTTAGAAGAAATAGCGGAATTGTTCGAAGGAAAACTCAAAGGCAAAATTGTTCATTTTGCTAACAAAAAAATTTTAGACTTATCTGCAGATGAAGCGCAATATTTTCTTGACATTACTGGTGCCAGAGCAATTTCCGGTTATGGTGCTAAATGGAACAAAGTAAGCAGCATACATCTTGACAAATTCTTTTTTAACTTATGTGATGAGCTGGATGATTTAGTGGAAATTGTAGAAGAATTACATCAAAAAAACTACGCACTCTGTAAATACCTTGATTTCAGATTGTATTATTAAGAAACGATGCAAAATAAATATTCACTTGTAATAAGTCCGCCGGAAACAATTATCTCCATAGTTAAATCTATGAAAGATCAATTAGCGGAAGAAATCGGCTGGTTCAACAGTAAAAATTCTCTGGCGCATATTACTATTAATGAATTTATGGCGTCAGAAAAACAGATTGAGTTTATAAAAAAAGAACTGATTCTTATTTGTGACAGCATAAAACCTGTTGCCGTTTCACTCAAAACTTTTGGTACCTATCCAAATGGTGCTTTTTTTCTGGCACCTGATGAAATTACAAAACCGGAATTAAAATCGATACTTCAATATGTAAATCAAGCCTTTAATACAAACACACGCTTTAAAAACAGCGAACCTCATCTGTCAATTGCACGCAAATTAAGTCCTGAGAAAATTGAAAAAGCCTATCGGTTATTTCCATCAGCTGTTGCGCTAAATTTTATTTGCGACAGCATTACGCTGCGCTGTTATAATCCTGATGTCAAACAATTTGAAATAGTAAGTTCCTTTTCTTTTAACAATAATCCGGATTCGTTTTACGGCCAGGGAACTTTATTTTAGTGCAGTTCATATGCCCTGCTAATTGATTAAATATAAAATTGTAACTTTAAGATTGCCAATATCCCCTCAGGGAAAACAATAATCTATGAAAAAGCACTACAACATTATTATTGCAGGAGCCGGAGGAATTGCTGAAGCAACCGGCTTAATTCTGGCTGAATGGAGTCAGGTTACACCAACAATATTTATTGGAAACCGGACACTTGCTAAAGCACAATCTGTAGCAGAATGGATTAAAAAAGGAACCACTAAAAACTGTACCGTTGAAGCTTTTTACTTTGCCGAAAATAAAATTACAGCTCAAATGCAGGCTGTTTTGACAAAAGGTGATATTATTTTAGACTGCCTTCCGGGAAGTGAAGCGCCTAGAATTGCCCGATTAGCCAGAGAATATCATTTGCATTACGCTAATCTAACCGAATATGTTGCCGAAACTGAGGAGATTAAATCTTTAGCCAAGGAAGCTAAAACAGGTTTTATTTTACAAACAGGAATCGCTCCAGGTTACATTAATGTACTTGCTAATTCCCTTTTTCAAAAATTCTGCAGCGAGCATCAAACAGATACTGTCGAGAAACTGGAGTTTAAAGTTGGAGCATTGACAAAAAATGCTGTTGCTCCACATTATTATGGTTTTACCTGGAGTCCTGTGGGAGTCGCAACAGAATATCTTAAAAAAGCTACCGTTTTAAGAAATTATAAAAAAACCGAAATCCCTGCCTTATCTGAAAGAACTTCTGTTATCCTTAACGGAATTATGTATGAAGCTGATTTAACTTCAGGCGGTGCAGCAGATTTACCGGATGCCTTATGTGGTAAAGTCCGTAATCTAAATTACAAAACACTCCGTTTCCCAGGGCATTACGACTGGATACATAAACAATTAATTACAATAGGAAATCACGAAAATACCATTCAGGAATTACAAAATATTATGCAAAAGAAAATTCCGCTCATTGAAGAAGATCAGATTATTTTGTATGCTGCTGTTGAAGGCAGAGATAAAAAAGGTATTTTAAGAAGAAAAGAAGTTCACAAATGCATCTTACCTCAAAGGATAGGGAACTACACTCTAAGAGCAATACAAACCACTACTTCAGCTCCTTTGGTACAATCAGCTCAACTATTACTTGATAATAATCTTAAAGGTATTATTCTTCAGAGTCAGTTGGAAACCGAATCTTTTTTAAATGGAAATTTCATCGTTCCTGTTTATGGAAAAACAGAATAGTATTAAAAATACCGAGTCAAAAAAAATTGAAAATAGAAACCTTTTTTCTTATATTTTACAATCCTTTTAATTACTCCAATTAGTGTCCCAAAAGTCCCTATGGTTATCTATTCTACATTCTTATCAGAAGACTGCCTGATAATCAATTCAGGTTCTAATATAATACGGCTTACTGTTTTTTTCTTTGTTTTTTTCATTCGCTCTAAAAAAGCTTCGGCAGCTAATTTCCCTATTTGGTCACTATGCTGATTCACTGTTGAAATGGAAGGCTGTGTTAATGAGGTAAAAGGTTCGTCACTAAAACCGATCAAAGCAATTTCTTCAGGAACTTTAATATTATTTTCTAAAAGGACCTGCAATGCTCCCAGTGCCGCAATATCACCTGCCACATAAACTGCATCGGGTTTTTCAGGAGCGTCTAGCAATTGCTGCATAATACGTCGCCCATCATCAATGCGCAGATTACTTTCAATAATCCAATCTTCCTGAATAGACAAATTCCATTTTTCCAGCGCATCTTTGTATCCTCGAATTCTTTCCTTATAAATCCGGATATGATGAAATCCTGCAATATGTGCAATGCGTTTGCAGTTTTGAGAAACCAGATGATCAACAACCAGATGACTACTTTTATAATCATCAATCCCTACATAATCCACATTCAGTTCCTCCTCACCCCTATCAAACAAAACCAGTTCCGTTCCTTTGGATTTAATTTTTTCGTAATATTCTAAATCAATCGTTTCATTAGCCATAGAAGCAATAATCCCGTCAACCTGGATTTTCAATAAAGTGTCTATTTCCTGACATTCTTTAGCATACAATTCATTCGACTGAGTCATAATAATATTATAACCGTTTAAATTCAGTACTTTTTCAATATTCTCGACTACCGAAGAAAAAAAATGACTGTTGACACGGGGAATAATTACGCCAACTAAATTGCTTTTCCCTTTGCGTAAAGCACTGGATAAAAAGTTAGGCTGATAATCCAATTCCTGCGCCACCTGCCTTACTGCAATTTTAGTCTTATCGCTAATTCGGGGATGATCACTCAGAGCTTTTGAAACTGCAGAAGGTGTTAAACCTAAAACTGCTGCGATATCTTTTATTGTGGATTTTTTTTTATTCTCCAATTAGTTTTTATATTTGTTCAATCGATTGAACAAAAATAGAAATTTTAACGAGAAACACAATTCCTGTCAGTTGTGTTTTTTTTATTTAAAAAATGATTTAAAGATTCAGGAGAAAACAGCATCGCACATAGTTTGCCGGTAAACAACTCTAAAACAAAAGCGATAATATCAATGACCAACAACAAATAACTTTTACATATATGAAATACATTGTTTGCGAAAAGCCAGGTGAATTTATTTTAAAAGAAAAAGAAGCTCCTGTCAGAAAAGAAAATGAAGCCTTATTACAAATCAACAAGGTTGGGATTTGTGGTACTGATTTACACGCTTATGGCGGAAATCAGGCCTTTTTTACATATCCCAGAATCTTAGGTCATGAATTAGCCTCTACGGTACTCGAAATTGGAGATAATCCCAGAGGAATTAAAGCAGGTGACAATGTTGTAGTAATGCCTTATGTGAGCTGCGGTACTTGTATTGCCTGTAGAAATGGAAAAACAAACTGCTGTACAAACATTAAGGTTTTAGGTGTTCATGCCGATGGCGGGATGCAGGAACAAATTACAGTTCCGGCTTCTATTCTTTTGCCTGCAAACAATTTAACTGATGACCAAATGGCTATTGTAGAACCCTTAGCAATTGGAGCACACGCTATACGCAGAGCAGCCATTGTTCCCGGCGAAACAGTTGCGGTAGTAGGTTGTGGACCTATTGGAATCGGGATTATGAAGTTAGCTCAAATTGCCGGTGCAAAAGTAATTGCTATTGATATGAATGAGCAACGTCTGGCTTACGCCAAAGATAAAATCGGAGTAGATTTCACTGTAAAAGCAGGCGAAAATACGGTTGAAGAAATTACTAAAATCACGAATGGCGATTTATGTACCGCTGTTTTTGATGCTTCGGGACATAAAGGTGCTTTAGAAATCTGCCCTGATTATATGTCACATGGTGGACGTTTTGTTCTTGTAGGTTTATCTAAAGGAGAATTGACTTACAGCCACCCTGCTATTCACGCTAAAGAAATGACTTTAATGTGCAGCCGAAATGCTACTACAGAAGATTTTGAACACGTAATCAGTGTTTTAGACCAATTCCCAACAGAATCTTATATTAGCCATACAGTTCCTTACACAGAAATGATTGCAAATTTTGACAGTTGGTTAAACCCTGCAACAGGCGTTATTAAAGCTACGGTCGATTTTAAATTAAAATAATATGGTAGTAGATTCGCATCAGCATTTTTGGATTTACGAAGCAGAAAAACATGCCTGGATTGACGATAACATGAAAGTCATTCGTAAAAATTTTCTGCCTGAAGATTTAAAATTGGTTTATCAGCAAAATGACGTTGATGGTTGTGTAGCGGTACAGGCAGACCAAACCTTAGCCGAAACGGATTTTCTTTTGGATTTAGCTAAAAAAAATGATTTTATCAAAGGAATTGTAGGCTGGGTTGACTTAAGAGCCTCTGATATTGACACGGTTTTAAAACACTACAGTCAATTTCCAAAACTAAAAGGATTCAGACATGTGGTGCAAGGTGAAGCCGATCATAATTTTATGCTTCGCCCCAATTTCCTAAACGGAATTGCTGCTTTAGAAAAATACAATTTCACTTATGATATTTTAATTTTTCCACATCAGTTAGGCGCTGCATTAGAATTAGTTCGCCGTTTTCCAAATCAGAAATTCGTTATTGATCACATTGCAAAACCATACATAAAAGATGGGTTTTATGATGGTTGGGCAGCTTTAATGAAAACAATAGGTCAATATCCAAATGTGTACTGCAAATTATCCGGAATGACCACAGAAGCCGATTACAACACTTGGACACCAGAACAAATTGAGCCTTATATGCAATTGGTTTTAGATGCTTTTGGCACTGACAGAATCTTATTTGGTTCTGATTGGCCAGTGTGCTTAGTCGCTGGAAACTATACAAAAACAAAAGAATTAGTAACCCAATTTATTGCAAAATTAAGTTCAGAGGAGCAAGCTGCCATTATGGGTGGAAATGCAATTAAATTTTATAACTTATAAATAATGGATTTAGGATTAAAAGGAAAAGTAGTCGTTATTACCGGGGCTGCAGGAATTAAAGGAAGTATTGGAGAAACTATTTTACAGCATTTAGCTGCCGAAGGTGCAATACCAGCAGTGATTGACAGAAATGATCGTGGATTTGCCTATGTAGAAGAATTACAACAAAAAGGAATTGACGCCTTATTTTGCAAAACAGACGTTACTAATCCTGAGCAAATTGAAAAAGCAATTGCCGAAATTACTGCAAAATACGGTCGAATTGATGCTTTAATCAATAATGTAGGTGTTAATGACGGAGCAGGATTAGATGCTTCTTATGAAGAATTTATGGATTCTTTAAAGCTCAATATGGTGAGTTATTTTCTAACGGTGAAACACGCACTTCCTTACCTTAAAGAATCGAAAGGACCTATTTTAAATATTGGTTCTAAAGTAGGCTTAACAGGTCAGGGTGGTACTTCGGGTTATGCTGCTGCAAAAGGTGGCGTGTTAGGTTTAACCCGCGAATGGGCCGTAGATTTAATCAAGCATTCGATAAGAGTGAATGCCGTAATCATTGCCGAAAGCTGGACTCCCGCTTATGACACCTGGATTAAAACACTGGAAAACGGTGAAGAAAAACTGAAATCTATTGTCAAAAAAATTCCTTTGGAAAACAGAATGACTACACCTGATGAAATTGCAGATACCTGCTTGTTTACCATTTCAGAAAGATCATCACATACTACAGGGCAATTCATCTTTTGTGACGGTGGTTACGTTCATTTAGACCGCTCGTTACTAACCGAATAATACTATTTCAACTGTGAAAGAACAAATCTTATTCTGATAGGATTTGTTCTTTTTCTTGACAAACCAGACCAAAAACCATTATTAAACGTATACCAAATGACAAAAACTTCAAAAATCCCTGTAGTAAAAAAGGAACTACTTTTCCCGTTTATTATCATCACATCTTTATTTGCCTTGTGGGGAGTTGCTAACGATTTGACCAACCCAATGGTTTCTGCATTTAAGAAAGTAATGCCTGAGTTATCTAACATGCAAGCCTCACTTGTACAGTTTGCATTCTATTTTGGCTATTTTTTTATGGCTTTGCCGGCAGCTTTATTCATTCGAAAATACAGCTATAAATCCGGAATTATTTTAGGGCTTTGCCTGTATGCTTCGGGAGCATTTTTATTTTACCCGGCTGCCGCTTATCAGGACTATAACTTTTTCTTAATATCCTTATGGGTAATCACCTGTGGGCTAGCGTTTTTAGAAACAACATCTAATCCTTTAATTTTAGCTTTAGGAGATACAGAAACCGCTACTCGCCGGTTAAATTTGGCACAATCTTTCAATCCGGTTGGTTCCTTAATGGGAATGATTGTGGCACAGCAATTTGTTATTTCAGCCTTGCGTTCTGACGATAAAGATGCTTCGGGAGCCTTAATTTATGATACTTTATCTGAAACTGCAAAAGCTACAGTTCGTGAAAACGATTTGGGAATAATTAGTGTTCCTTACCTTCTTTTAGGAGGAGTTGTTTTAGTAATTATGACGATTATTATTTTTACTAAAATCCCAAAAACAGCGGATCATGATAAAATGTCTATTTCTGAATCTTTCCAAAAGTTATTTGCTAATAAGACTTATATTCAGGGAGTAATTGCTCAGGCATTTTATGTAGGAGCTCAAATCATGTGCTGGACATTTATTTTCCAATATGTCGACAATATCAACGAAAACCTACCGGAAAGTCAACAATTAACGGCTTCCTGGTTTAATATTTCGGCAATGATAATTTTCCTTACAGGCAGATGGATTGGAACAGCATTAATGAAAACTATTAATCCCTCAAAAATATTAATGCTGTTTGGTATTGGAGGGGTTCTTTTGTGTACAGGAACTATTTTACTTTCCGGAACTGCCGGTTTGTACTGCTTAGTAGGCATTTCATTATTCATGTCAATTATGTTTCCTACAATTTACGGGATTGCGTTAAAAGACATGGGAGACGAAGCCAAAATTGGTTCCGCAGGATTAGTAATGGCGATTGTAGGAGGTGCTTTAATGCCGGTTTTACAAGGAAGCATTTTAGACTGGGGCGGCCCCGGATTTTCAGATGTAAAAGTTTTAGGTTTCATTCCTGAAGTTAACTTTTCGTTTATTTTACCCTTAATTTGCTTAGCAGTTGTTGCTAATTATGGCCGAACAACTCTAAAAAAATAAGATTCAAAAATACCTTTTATAAAGCTCCATACCAATTGTCTTTAAGCAATTGCGTGGAGCTTTTTATAATTAATCACATTTTAACCAACCTGTGATACTCATTCTGGTGGTATTCGTGAGCAACACTTCGTGGAGTAATTCATCACTTTTAAAAAAAACTGTTTTTCCTTGTACTGGACTTATTTTTTAATTGTTATTGTCCTGATGAATCATTAATTCTCCTCCATCTTCGGGTTGCCAATTGCTGTTTAAATAGCTAATCATCGAAAATTTACGACTGGAATTGTTTTGAAACTGATCGAAATGCCTGAGATAAAAATCGCCTTTTTCGTATAAGGAATAATGAAATTCATAACCCGTAATTCCGGTGTAGCAACTTTGATTGAGGTAACGAATAAAATCTTCGATCTGTTTGAAAAACTCATTTTCAAACGCATTATTATGCTTTTTATCCAACCAGTAAATAGAATCGCTTCGAACAGCACTATCATAGGCAACAGTTTCTGAATTACCTGTTCCTGCTTCTTTCAATAAACTTTGTTTGTTTAAGGAAAATAAATTTTGTTTTAAATTATTGGCCAACTCATCACTCAAAAAGTGTTCAGAAATCCCCACTTTATTCTCAATATACGAAGCAATTAAAGCCTCAAAATTCTTTTCCATTTTGTCAATAGCTCCAAGTAGGGCCAGCAAGCGAATGTAAACTAAATATAACTCACATAGACTATCTAAAAAATATATTTAGTGCTTATTACCATAAATAAAAATCACTCAAGAAAGAAGGGTTTTCCTTATCTGCTTCATAATAATATACTCCAACTAATAATTTATTATTATCAATATCATCTTTCAATTTAGGATTAGAAACACGCCATTTTGTTTTACTTAAAATCTGAATCATTTCATCATCAATATCGCCTCCAAATCCACTTATTTCTTTAACCTGTGTACTTTTCAAATCATGATCTAAAGTTATTTCATAAATTCCATATTTTTTATCTAACTGAATTCCTTTAAACTGATTTAAATTAGCAGGGAAATTAGTAATATCAAGATACCTTGTTTTATTTGTATAATCAATATTTTTAGACTTCAATACTTCTAATATTTCCAATTCTATATCTTGTCGCTTACCATCTCTTCCATTTAAATAAAGTAAACCTGAACACATTCCAACACTATAATTCCCATCACTATCTTTTCTGGCATAGGCTACTAATTTTGTGTTTACCGGAATAAAAATATCACAAGATGTCCCCATACTTTTATCACTTCTCCCATAAACATATATAGATTTTAGCTTTTCACCTTTAAACAAATCGTTTATTTTGATATCAGCTCTGTAACTATTAGCATTTTTTTCATTTGGATATATTTTAGTTATAGTTACCATAGCCACAAAATCAGACTCAATATATTTTTCAGTCATATTTAAGAGACCGCAACTACAAGCCCATCCTGAAAACGAAATCAAAGAAAAAATTACAAATAGAATATTTTTCATAACTATTAGAACTTATTATTTAACTAAAATTACAACTTACTGATATAACTTCCATAAATATCCTTAAACTGATACCCTTCGGTAATCCTGTCTTTGCTTAATTTTCGATATTCGACTAATCCCCAAAGAATAAATTCTTTCATGAAAAATTTATCTTCTTTTGCTAAATCACTTTGATATTCTTTTACCAGAATTTCCAGAGGTACGATAGCTCCTAAAATTTGTTGATATTCTTCATCTGTACAATCATCCGGCAATTCAAAACCGCTTTCAGCAAAAAACCATTCAATTAAATCGGAATAAGGGGTTTTATCATTTGGTTTTTCCAGCTTTTCTATCTTAGGAAAATATGCAGGAAACATCGTTTTTACAGCAGCAGCAATCAAATGTTCAGCAACAGCAGCAGCTCCCTCCTGCTCTCCTTCGTAAACCAATTCAACTTTTCCGGTAATAGCCGGAATAATCCCCATAAAATCTGACAACCGTAAAGTCGTTTTATCAACTCCTGCTTTCAATGCACGACGTTCAGCAGTGCTCAATAAATTTTCATAAGCCGTAATACTCATTCGGGCACTTACACCACTTTTATGATCAACATATTCACTTTCTCGGGCTTCAAAACTAATTTGTTCCAATAAATCTTTGGCTAATGAAGGAACATAAACCGTACTGTCCTGAGCAGCATCTAATTTGGCTTCCTGTTCCGTAATAGTTCTGGCTATTTTTAAAGTCTCCGGATAATGGGTTAATATCTGAGAACCAATTCTATCTTTCAAAGGTGTCACAATACTTCCACGATTTGTATAATCTTCAGGATTTGCCGTAAATACAAACTGCATATCAAGAGGTAACCGCAATTTAAATCCACGTATCTGGATATCGCCTTCCTGCAGAATATTAAACAAAGCCACCTGAATTCTGGCCTGTAAATCAGGTAATTCATTTATCACAAAAATACAGCGGTTGGCACGCGGAATCATCCCAAAATGAATTACTCGATCATCAGCATAGGATAATTTTAAATTAGCTGCTTTTATCGGATCGACATCACCTATTAAATCGGCTACAGTAACATCTGGAGTGGCTAATTTCTCAAAGAAACGTTCACTACGGTGCAACCAGGATATTGGAGTGGCATCTCCTTTTTCGGTAATTAAATCTTTGGCAAAACGGGAAATCGGGTTCAAAGGATCGTCATTGATTTCTGAACCTGTTACAAACGGAATGTATTCGTCTAATAATTCAATCATTTTGCGGGCCAGTCTGGTTTTAGCCTGACCGCGAAGTCCTAATAAATTGATATTATGACGGGACAAAATAGCGCGTTCTAACTCCGGAATTACCGTGTTTTCAAAACCATGAACGCCTTCAAAAGCAACTTGGCCTGTTTTTATTTTTTCGCGTAAATTGTTACGCAATTCATCTTTGATACTTTTACTTTGGTAACCCGAAGCTTTTAATTCGCCTAAAGTATTTATATTTTGTATTTTCATTTTTGAAATTTAAAGATTTAAAGATTGAATAATTTTAAAATTGTATTCTTATCTTATCATTGTATTCTATATTTTTCTATTTTCTTTTTTCTATATTCTACCTACTTTAACCTCTTCTTCCTATTCGTTTCATAATCTTCAAAAATCATTTCGCCCAAACCTTTTAAACCGGTATAAAAAGCTTTCCCCTGATTGGCTTCGGTAAATTTATTGACAAATTTTTGCAAATAGGGATCACTTGCAATCATAAAGGTGGTGATAGGAATATGGAGTTTTCTGGCCTGTTGTGCCTGAGTATAACATTTATCCACGATATACTCGTCTAAACCATTACTGTTCATATAATAAGAACCGTCACGTTCTCTTACACAACTGGGTTTTCCATCAGTAATCATAAAAATTTGCTTGTTGGTATTGCGTTTTCTTCTCAGTATATCCATGGCTAATTGCAAACCTGCTACAGTATTAGTATGATAAGGACCTACTTTTAAATAAGGTAAATCTTTAATAGCAATAGGCCAGGCATCATTTCCAAAAACTAAAATATCTAAAGTATCTTTTGGGTAACGTGTGGTAATTAATTCGGCCAACGCCATCGCTACTTTTTTAGCCGGTGTAATACGGTCTTCACCATACAAAATCATACTGTGACTGATATCGATCATCAGCACCGTACTCATCTGCGCTTTGTGTTGTGCATCTTCAACAACCAAATCATTTTCAGTCAGTATAAAATGCTCAACTCCATTATTAATTTGGGCATTTCGTAAACTTTCGGTCAATGAAATACGTTCCAGACTGTCCCCAAAATGAAACTCTCTGAATTCGCCTGTATGTTCATCGCCGTTTCCGGAATGTTTGGTTTTATGATTTCCGCTTCCGGAACGTTTTAATTTCCCGAAAATCTGATCTAAAGCCTGCTGACGAATGGCTCTTTCTGTTTTTGCTGTGATTCCTAACCCCGGAGTTCCATCTTCTTTGACTTCATCTTTAATATAACCTTTTTTCTTAAGGTCTTCTATAAAATCATCGATAGTATAATTTTCATCAGTTAGTTTGTATTCAACGTCTAATTCTCGCAACCAACTAATAGCTTCATCAAAATCTCCGGAAGTATGCGTGATTAATTCTTTGAAAATTTCAAATAATTTATCAAATGGAGATTGATTGGGAGCCTGATACTGTTTAAAGAAAAACCCTTTTTTATTGCTCTTTTCCATAGCTTTAAAATTACATTTTTTTAAAGAGTACTTCAAGCAAACAGTTATTAATTTTAAGTTAAAAAGAATTTTCTTTTCCCTTTCTCTAAGGGACAGAAAATTTCTTAAAAATTCATCAAAATTATATCCTTTAGGAATTTGGGATAATTAAGATGAATTTAAACAACCTCTAAAATCAATAATATTCTCCATCTACATAATACCAGCTTCCTTCTTCCTGAACAAAGGTGGAAAATTCATGATGGATATGTGTTTTTTTATTGGTATCCAAATAATAAGCTTTGAATTCAACGGTAGTTGCAGTTGTCTTTAATACTTCTAATTTTTGCCATTGATTACAGGTTGACCAAAGCAGAATATCCTCTTTAGAATGTAAATCTCTTTGCGAAACATGAGTTGTTGCCATCAGATAATCGGCATGATGGGTAGCATAAGCGCTATAGCGGGAACGCATTAAAGCTTCGGCTGTTGGGGCCTGTTTTGATCCTTTAAGATAAGGTTCACAGCAATCTTTAAATATTTTTTGCGAATTACAATAACATCCATTCATACTATGAAAACTTATGCGTGACCATTAAGAGCCACTATTCTTTGATACAATTGATTTAATAAAACCTGATATTTACTAATTTCTATCAAATCTTCGTCTTCATCCGAAGTATCTAATAATTCATCAAGCTGTTCACTTACTTCGGCCAATTTATTATTGGCCTCTTTAGCATTTTTAGCCGCAATCAAATCAATTATTTCCTGAACTTCTGCTTTTAGCAAACTGTATTTATCGTTTTCCATTATGTATTTTATTAATTTCCTGCGGAAGGATTATTTTCATTAAATTTTTTCACTATTTCTTTTAGTTTTTCTTTTCTGGATAACTCCGCTTGTTTTGTTTTAGCTTGTGCTTTGTGAAGCTTATCATTGTGCTTTTTAATATTTCTTTCATTGTTTCTTCCCATAATCAGCTCCTTTAAAATTTCAGATTATAATTCTATCCTTATTTATTAAATAAAAATAAAGCTTATCTGTTTTATAATGCACAAAGTTCATCATTTTTATATAGAAATTTCAATAAAATCTTTTTATTATCTATTAATTGGAGACCAGCCTGTTACTAAAATTTTATTTCTGCTTTTTAAAAAAATCTGAATTTATACTTTTTATAAATTAGCAAACCAGGAATCAATTTTCCTTTTTTTTTATTTTTTTTTCATAGATTTGGATAAATTCATTACATTATCATTTAATTTTTAGTAATTAGCTTGACAAAAAATAAAAACTCTTAGCTTCTTTGTAAAATGAATTTTATTAAATCAAACACAAATTCAGGCAATTGGTTCAAATTAAAACCAAAATTGATTGGGACGCTGGTCTTTTTATTTTTTTGTACTATTTTTTCTTTAATTATTTATCAGCAGTATCATATTGAAAAAAAGGTCAAGCACGATGAGATGCATACTATTCTTGAAGCAATACACAAAAGCATAGATCAATCTTTAAAAAAAAATTATGTCGATGCTCTGACGTTAGCATTAACTATTAATGATAAAGGAATACCGGAAAATTTTGAGGCAGTGGGTAAAAAAATTCTGGAGGCAGACAGCAACATAGACGCTGTACAACTGGTGCCTGACGGAATTATACGCTATACTTATCCGTTAAAAGAAAATCAGGCTGCCCTGGGAATTGATATTCTCAACAATAAAAAGTATCGTGCAGAAGCTCTCAAAGCCATTCAGACAAAAAGAATGTATTTTGCAGGTCCGTTTGAATTAAAACAGGGTGGATTAGGCATCTTAGGCCGTATAGCCATCTATAAGGAAAACCGTTTTTGGGGTTTTTCAGCAGTTATTATCCGCTTTAATACTTTACTCAATAAACCGGAAATAAAAAAAATTGATCCGTCGAAATATTTTTTCCAAATTTCGAAAGTCAATCCTCTTACTCATAAAGAAACCTTTTTTTTAGAAACATCAGAAAAATTAAATCCTGAAAATGCAGTTGTTTCAATAGTTCCTGATGGTGACTGGACACTTTACCTTGTCAATAAAAAACCTAATGAGTTATTATTTACTTTTACAGTTCGTAGCCTTTTGGCTTTGATTTTAGCTTTACTGATTGGATTTCTGACTACTTCTTTTTTTAGAAAACCGGCAGAATTAGAAAAATTACTTAAAGAACAGGCGGCGAAACTTTTAAAAAATGAAATTAAATTTAAAAGTGTTTTCGACCAGGCTGCAGTAGGAATCACTTATGTTGATACTGTTACAGGGAAACTTTTAGAAGCTAATAAAAAATATTGTGATTTGCTGGGCTACACAGAACAGGAAATAAAACAAAAAAACATTCAGGCTATAGTTCATCCTGATGATTTAGAAGAATCTCTTGCAAATTTTGAAAAACTCCGTCAAGGAATAATCAGAGAATATGCTACTGAAAGAAGACATATTACAAAATCAGGTGCTACTATCTGGATTAAGCTTACTGTTTCTCCTCTTTGGGAAGTCAATTCATTTCCTACAAACCATATTGCTATTGCAGAAGATGTAACCCAGCGTAAACTTGCAGAAGAAGCTATTTATAATTCACAGAAAAGAATAGAATCCCTCATTAATACCATTGATGGAATTGTGTGGGAATGTGATGCCAAAACATTAGAATTTAATTTTATCAGTAAAAAAGTGGAAGATATTTTAGGCTTTACTTCTCAGGAATGGATCAACACACCAAATTTTTGGATTGATCATATTTATCCTGCTGATAAAGAATCTGCCTTGTCATTTTGTTACGAACAAACCAGCAAAAAATCAAATCATGATTTTGAATACCGGATGATTGCTAAAGACGGCTCCATTGTTTGGGTAAGAGATATTGTCAATGTAATTGTTGAAAATGGCGAAGCCCAAAGATTAAGAGGCATTATGATTGATGTTACTAAAACCAAAGAAATTGAAAAAGATTTAAACAATTCATTCCATCTGGTTACCGAACAAAATAAACGTCTTTTGAATTTTTCATATATTGTTTCTCATAATTTAAGATCTCATACCAGCAACATTTCCTCTATTGTTGATTTAATTGAACACTCAGAATCCGAAGAAGAAAAAGAAGAAATGATACAATTATTAAAATCCGTTTCTGATTCATTAAATGAAACAATGTTAAATCTGAATGAAGTTGTTAATATCCAGACTAATGTAGGTATTGTTACCGAAGATCTGAATCTGAAACAATATATAGATAATACAATCAATATTCTTGCTGACCAAATTGAATTAAAAGGACTAAACATAATTTCTTCCATTGACGAAGCCATTCAAATAAACTATAATCCAGCTTATCTTCAAAGTATTTTATATAACCTTATTTCAAATGCCATCCGTTACAGTCATCCGGAAAGACATCCTGAAATTTATATTGACTGTTACACTGAAAACGAAAAAACCGTACTGAAGGTATCTGATAACGGAATAGGTATTGATCTTGATAAAAACGGACATAAAATTTTTGGAATGTATAAAACATTCAGTAACCACAAAGAGGCTAAAGGCATTGGTCTGTTTATTACTAAAAATCAAATTGACGCTATGGGAGGCAGTATAACTGTAGAAAGTAAGCCTGATTTAGGAACCACTTTTAAAGTTTATATATCATGAACCAAAAAAGCATCTGGGTTGTAGATGATGATCCTATCTATCAAATTATCATGAAAAAAATCATCGGTAAATCGGGACTTTTTTCTAATGTACATTCTTTTTCAAATGGATACGAAGCAATCAATTCCCTGAAACAGATTATTGCCGAAAAAGGAAATTTCCCGGATGTCATTCTTTTAGATATTGAAATGCCGGTTCTTGACGGCTGGGGCTTTATGGATGAAATACTTGTTTTGAAACCGCAAATTCAGGCTGAAATTAAAATTTATATTTCCAGTTCTTCTATAGCAATTGAAGATAAAGAAAGGGCAAAAAACAATCCGGTAATTCTGGGATACATGTCAAAACCCATAAGTTTAAACGACTTAATAAAAATTACAACAAACTAAATTTTAAGAGCCACCTTTTTTTTGATCTCTTCCAGTGTATTATCGGTATAAATCAAATCTTCGATAATTAACGTTCTCAAAAGAGCAATATCATCACAGTCAAAATGTTTTGCCCAGGAATTCAATTGAAGTAAATTTCTAATTTGTTTGATTCTTTTGGTCGTTTCCGCACTAGTGCGCAATATTGCTTTTTGATCATAAAGCGGATTCATCCGGTGTTGATAATTAACGGTGTTTTTACGATAATCCATTTCTAAATAATACAATTTATCTGTTGCATTATCCGGATAAAAACAATCCCATTTTGCAAAACCTGTTTTATATTTGGATTCTGTTTCAGGATCCATAGCCACTAATCGCCATTTACTGTTAGCTAAACGTCCCCAATGATTAGAAACGCGATACATTCCTTCCTCAGTGTAATAATAACTGCTCCCTGCTTTGCTTTTAAACTGTACTTTTAAGCCGTCTAAAACATCCGGAAGGACTTCGTGAAAGACACAAAAAGTGTTTTTAAAAGAATTAGGATGGGGTTTAAAGTTTTTTTGCATGAGCGCAAAGATACTCAGAAAACATAAAACTGCCTCCAGCGATTAATAAATGATTAACTTTGCACTTAAATTTAAAAATAAAGATTATGAGCAAAGCTTCAGAAGGAAAGATGTTACAAAAAGGAGTATATACAGGAATTATTGAAAAAGATGAAAACAACAACTTTTTTTGTGGAGAATACTTATTAGATTATAAAATGGTTATGGCTAAACATGCTGTTGGTGATTGGATTACCATAAAATCAGTCATCGAAAACCCAAGTGACATCAGTCATAATAAATATCCTAAAAAATCTAAAAACTTTGACAAAGCAAACAATAAGCCGGAACAATAACAACTGACAATCTGGATGTTAGCGAAATAAAATCTTTTTTCTTTTTTTTTATTGATAAAGTAAAATTTAAAAAAAAGTGTACCTTTGCAAAAAAATTGTCGATTTTGAAACCGAAAAACATCTGTTTCCTCAATAAAAGACAAGTAGTTACCTTAATTTATGAAAAAAATAGTTGAATACCGCAAGCTCTTAAATGTAGACAAAACTGCACAGCTAAAAGATTTAAAAACCATTTATCGCAACGCGATGAAAGAAGCACATCCTGATAAATTTCAGGGAGATGAAGCTGGTTTAAAAGCGGCCGAAGAAAATAGTAAAAAAATTATTGAAGCTTACCATTTTTTAGTAAGCATCAATCCTGAAACTATTAAAGCAAACTTACCTGAGTACAAAGAAACTATTGCTACGGCAACAGTTACAGATTACAAATTTGTAGAAGGAAGATTGATTATCAATTTTTCTAATGGTAGTGTTTATGAATACATCAGTGTTCCTAAAGCAACTTATGTAAAAATGGTGAATGCTGATTCTCCTGCAAGATTTGCAAAAAGACATATCTTTAATGCTTTCCCTTACAGAAAAGTAACTAATCAGGATTAATTCATTTAATCTTAATTGATATAAAAAAAAGCCAGTAAAAATAATTTTACTGGCTTTTTTAGTTATTCTATTTTTTTTATTCTAATATAAAATTCACACTCACATTAGCCGTAATGGTAATTTCTCCTGCGGCAAGAGTTTCTCTTGGTGCAGCTGAATCGCTTTCCATTGCCATAGTTTTAAATCTTGCATACACCGGTTGCGGAGTGTAAGTCTGAGTATTGTCAGATATGGTCATAGCACGTCCTATTTTTTGTCCTAAAACTGACACATAATCTTCGGCTTTGTGCTTCGCCTCTTTCATGGCTAATTTTCGGGCTTCTGATTCATATTGCGCTAATTTAGACGATTGAAAAACCACATTATCAATTCTGTTGATTCCCTGATTTACTAAACCTTCCATTAATTCGTCATATTTATTTAAATCTCTGACGATAATTTCAATGGTTTGTGTAGCATTATAAGTGGTTTTCTTTTTGTCGCTATCGTATATCGGATTTAACGCCACACGTTGTGTTCTGAAATCTGCGGAAGCAATATTCATTTTTTTAATTAATTTCAAAACAGCTTCCACTTGTTCGTCATTTTGTTTTTTGACATCTTTAGCAACATTCCCTCTGGTTTCAACCGTTGCTGAAATGGTAGCTTCATCAGGAATGACTTTTACCTTTCCTTCACCTGAAACACTTATTTGAGGAACTTGTTTTATCTCCTGACCATAAGATACGGTCATAAACAGTACGGATAGAAATACGACTACATTTTTCATTTTTTTACTTTTTAAAATTTTCAGATAATATTCAAAATTTGTGCCATTAAAGCTTCTTTAGTTTTATTAAAATAAAAAGAAGTATTATAGGAATTGTTAACAATATGACCATCAGTGGCTGTAGCCAGATCAAATCCGGATAAAATAATAATGTAATTAAATATCCGCCTATCGCTCCGCCAAAGTGTGCGGTATGTCCTATATTGTCATTTTTAGCCCGCATTCCGTAAATGGAATACATCAAATATAAAATTCCAAATACATAAGCCGGCATTGGAATGATGAAAAAGATTCCCAACATCATATCCGGCCGCAATAAAATTGCCGAATACAAAATTCCCGTTACTGCTCCTGAAGCACCAATAGCTCTGTAATTATAATCATTTTTATGCAAAACTAATGTAAGTAAACTTCCAAAAAGCAAACTTGAGAAATAAATAATAAGAAAATGAATATTACCTAAATAAGCGATTACTACAGGTGCAAAAAAATAAAGTGTAATCATATTAAAAGCCAGATGAGCAATATCAGCATGCAGAAACGCAGAAGTTAACATTCGGATTTTTTCCCCGGAAAGAATACTCCCTGTATGAAATTCATATTTTCTAAAAAAAGAATAATCATTAAAACCTTTGTAGCTAAAAAGCACATTGGCAACAATTAAAGTAATCAAAAAGCTGTTCATGTATTATTTTTATTATGATTGGTAAATATAATCATTCCGTGACACTCAAAGGCTAAGGAACTCCATTTTATTAAGGTTATTCATTTTTGACTTATATTTGCTAAAAAAATACTGCATGCAATTTTTAATTTTTATAATCGCTTACCCGTTACTCTGGTTGATATCGATTTTGCCTTTCCAAATTTTTTACTGGGTTTCTGACATCATGTATTTTGTAGTTTATTATATCATAGGCTATCGTAAAAAAACCGTCAGAGAAAATTTAAAAATAGCGTTACCACATCTTACTGCCAAAGAACACTTAGCTATAGAAAAAAAATTCTACAGACATTTCTGCGATATGTTTATGGAAATGGCAAAAACCATGACTATGTCTGCGGAAGAAATGAGCAAAAGATTTAAGATTACCAATATTGAGTTAGTCCGGGAATACGAAGCAAAAGATAAAAGTATTATGCTTTTAGCTTCTCATTACGCCAGCTGGGAATGGTTACTTTCTTTCAACATACAATTGTCGTATCAGGGAATTGCGGTTTATAAAAAAATAGCCAATCCTTATTTTGATAAATTAACACGGGATATTCGTTCCAAATATAAAACGGAATTAGTTTCTACTGACAAAACCATTCCATTAATGGCTAACAACAACCGAAAAGGAATTTTGTCCGTCTACGGACTTGCCAGTGACCAATCGCCAAAGAGAGCTCAGATAGCACATTGGGAAAGTTTTATGGGAATTGAAACTCCGGTTCATATTGGTCCTGAATTATTATCGAAAAAATACAATCTGAATGTTCTTTTTGCCAAAGTAAAAAAAGCAAAAAGAGGGTATTACGAAATGACATTAATTCCTATAACGGATGATCCTAAGTCACTTCCTAATTATGAAATCATTCACCGGTATATTAAAGAAGTAGAAAAACAAATATATGAAGCTCCTGAATATTATTTCTGGACACATAAAAGATGGAAACACCATCATTAAAAAAAAAAAGGGAATTAAACAGCGTTTTTAAGCTTTTAATTCCCTTTTTTATATCATATAAAAATGCTATTTTCCTCCATTGGCACGAAGATCAGCAATGCATTGTGCGTCTAATTGAGGTACAACTCCACCCAGAACATTTCCTGATTCTGATTCCCAATACATTAAGCAAGTCGATACCTTACAATGTCTTTTATGATCGGGATCCTCATGGTCTGACTGCAAAGCTGTCCCGGCATTGGTCAACCCTAAAATATGCCCAAATTCATGATTTATTACTGTCGTTTCTAATACTGTTCTGCTGGGCTTAAAAGGAGAATTACTTAATTTCCGAACTGTATTTTCATAGATTACAAATGAAGTATTTCTGTAAGCAGTACCTAAAACCACAGCGGTATCAGTATCACTCGCCGATTTTCCATCGGCAAAAAATGCCCAGACTGCAATTTCGCTTCCGGTATTATAATGTTGTCTGTTAGCATCTTCTATAGCAACAATCTGAGCGTTAGTATAGGTTTCGTTACCCGGAGAGGGAATCGCTCTTTTTACTACATTAATTCCGGCTGTTTTGTAAATTCTGGTATTTAAAAAAGTAACAAAATTATTTATTGCTGTTGCCGAAGGTTCAAAACCTTCTACATAAACCACTTCAAGTAACATACTGTCAAATTTATCTTCTGATAATAAATCATGTGCCGAAGTACCTAATGTTTTTTTATTGTTGGCTTTTACAACTCCACCCAATTCCTCATCTGAATCTTTAGAGCAGGAAGTTGCTACTAAAAAAATCAAGCTAATAGCAACAAATATTTTCTTCATTTAATGATGGGTTTTTAAACTGAATTTCAAAAATACAATTTTAAATAAATTATAAATTGTAAAAGCCAACAAATAACAATTACTATTTTTTCAATACTAACTTCACAGCACTGTTTGTTTTACTTTCCAGCGTAATTGTAGAGTCTGTAAAACTGATTACTTTCCAGGTATGATTAAATAAACTTAAATTAGTATTACCTAAAAATCCAAATTGCAAATATAATTCTGTATCAGAAGTCACCTGATAAGTTCCTGTCGCAATAACACTTAAAGCATTCATTGATTTTATTTTCCAGTCATTTGCAAAATCAATTGTATATCCTAAATAATTCCCGGCCGAATCTATTCCTGCATTAATATATGAGTTGACTTTAAAAGTACCATTTACTAATATTTCTTCTAATTCTTCTTTATCTTCAGCAGCTTCATCCATTGAAGACTCAATATTCAAAGCAGCAGTAATACTCGCTTTTAACTCGGCATCGCTATTTAATTCTTCCGTAGAACCATCGGCAAGTGTTACTGAAATTGGGTATTTTACTGAAAAATATTCGGTGCTGCTAATGTTAATCATGTAATTATACATTTGCTCCTGAGAAGTAATCACCACACTTCCTGTTTGCTCTAAACTCGAATCATAAGTTAATAGCGTAATTGGATACTTAATATTTAAAGATGAAATAGCCGCTTCTCCGTCATTTTCTGCTTCTTCACAATTATTTACAATAGCATTATATTCCGCCTGGCTGTTAACTGTTACTTCAGTATAATCACTCATTTTAAGTGTCACGGGAAACTTAATTTCTACTGTATCCTCATTATTATTTAATTCTCCTAAAATAGAAATGGCCTGTTCAAAACTCAATTGACTTAAAAAAGTAAGACTCACTCCGTTTATTTTAGCAATAAAAGGGAATTTAATAGCTGAACAGGAAGAACCATCAATAAAATCATCTGATGATCCGTCAAACATAGCCACTCTTTTTAAATTAGTTGCTGTTGTAGAGTTAGCGGTATTCGTGTTAGGATTATCTCCCTGTACCTCATCTACTTCGTCCTGGCATGATGTTAAACTAAAAATACTCATCAATGCAATTCCGGTAATCAATTTTAATGTTTTCATAATGTTACAAATTTAATATTTTCTAAATAGTTATTAATGTCGATTTATTCGCATTTGTAAGTAAGACAACAGTCTCTTAATTTACCCTACCTAAAAAATTAAAAAAAAACAGATAAAAACCAATAACCTTGAAAATCAGTAAATTAAAACCGAACAAGAAACACACTTCATATAAATACAGTGATTTCAAAAAAAATAATATAATTTTACCATAACCAAAACCCAATCCTGCTACAAGAATGTCTGAGAAAAAAAATACGCTTTGCGAAGAATCTCATTTCAGCGACTTTTATATAAAAAATGTACAATCAGCAACAAATTTCGCCTATTATAAATCAGGTGATGCAGATGCTGCCTTAGATTTGGTTCAGGAAGCTTTTGCTAAAATCTGGGAAAATTGTTCTCAGATTGATTTCTTAAAAGTCAAAACGTATTTGTTTACTACCGTAAATAATTTATTTCTCAATACCATAAAACATCAGAAAGTAGTGATGGCTTTCGCCAAAGAAACGCCTTATCACGATAAAACCAATCAGAATCCCGAATATATTTTAGAAGAAGAAGAATTTAAAATTAAACTTCAAAATGCCATTGCGTCTTTAAGTGAAGCGCAGAGAGAAGTTTTTTTAATGAACAGAATTGACGGGAAAAAATACAGGGAAATTGCTGATGTATTAGGTATCACACAAAAAGCGGTTGAAAAAAGAATGTCTGCTGCTTTGAAAATATTAAAAGAGCAAATCGAAAATATATAATTCACTTAAAAGTAGGGTAAAACTATACAAAGTTGTCTTATCCTTACAATGAGGAACTAATGAAAAAGGAAAAAGAAATATTAAAATGGTTAGAAGGAACACTTTCTGATAAAGAAACGGAAGATTTAAAACAATCTGAAGATTTTGATACTATCAAAAAGATTGCTCATTATTCTGCTCATATTGCCACACCTAAAGTAGATGCGCAACAGGCTTTGGCTGATTTAAAAAACAGAAATCTTTCTAAAAAAGAACCTAAAGTCCGAAGCTTAAATTATAAAAGCTTCTTTAAAGTTGCGGCAATTTTTATAGTAGCATTAACAACAGCTTATTTCTTATTTAATAATACCGCACAAACTTTTACCACCGGAATTGCCCAAACTAAAAGTTTTTATCTTCCTGACAATTCTCAGGTGTTACTAAATGCTTCTTCAAAGATTATTTTCAGCAAAAAAGACTGGAATAAACAACGGGATTTAACGCTGGAAGGAGAAGCTTATTTTAAAGTGCAAAAAGGAAACACTTTTAGTGTAAAAACCGCTGACGGAATTGTAAAAGTATTAGGAACTCATTTTGACGTAAAACAGCGCAGCAATTATTATGAGGTAAGCTGTTATGAAGGATTAGTAAGTGTTACTTATAAAACCCAAACGGTAAAACTCCCTCCGGGAAAAACCTTTAGAATTATCAATAATCAAATTGAAAAAACGGAGGATTTTAATGCTCAGAATCCATCCTGGCTGCAACATGAATCCAGTTTTTCAAGAATACCTCTGAATCAAGTTATAGCCGAATTAGAACGTCAGTATGATATAAAAGTAGAAACTAAAGATATTGATACTTCTAAATTATTTACCGGAAGTTTTACACATAATAATCAAAAAACAGCTCTTGAAGCCATTACTATTCCGTTACAATTAAGTTATCGTATCAAAGGAAAAACTATTATATTCTACAAATATGAAGTGCAATAGATGGTTACTTTACTTTTTATTCGCCATGAGTTTTAGTTATGCACAACAGCAGACTCCTAAAACTCCTCTAACGGATATTATCCAAACTATTGAACAGCAATTTAATGTAAAGTTTTCTTATGTTGTGGAAGATGTAGCCAGTATTCATATTGAAAAACCTGCTGCAACTCTTACTCTTCAGGAAACAATGGAATATTTAAACTCAAAAATTCCTTTAAATTTCAAATTATTAGACCAGCGTTATATTACCATTTCTGGACTAGATAAATCATTCTCTGTATGCGGAGTGGTACTGGACGAAGAATCAAAAACTACACTCCCGGGAGCTTCTGTTCGAATCAGCAACAATTCAAAATGGACTGTCTGTTCAAAAAACGGAAGTTTCAATCTGGAAGACGTTGCTGCTGACGCAACAATTTCAATTTCATATATCGGCTATGAAACTAAAAATTTTAAAGCAAAAGAATTCTTTTCGACGAATAATAAATGCAAAGAAATTTATTTAAAATCAGCTAAAGAAGAACTGAATCCTGTTTTAATCAGTCTGTTTCTGACTTCTGGTTTACAAAAAACCACTGATGGAAGTACGGTGTTAAACACCAAAAAATTCGGAATCCTGCCCGGACTTACGGAGCCCGATATTTTACAATCCATACAAACACTGCCCGGAATTGAAAGCAGTAACGAAAGTATTGCCAATATCAATGTTCGGGGAGGAACAAATGATCAGAATTTAATGCTTTGGGATAATATAAAAATGTATCATTCCGGACATTTTTTTGGGTTAATATCAGCTTATAATCCCAATCTGACCCAAAAAGTAGTGGTTACTAAAAACGGAACGAGTGCCGAATACAGTGATGGTGTTTCCAGTATGATTAAAATGAGTACCAATAACGAAATTAAAAACAAAATTTCGGGTGGAGCAGGCATTAATCTCATCAGCGCAGATGCTTATATAGAAATTCCACTCACTAAAAATCTGGAAATCGATCTTTCTGCCCGTCATTCCATCACAGATATGGTTAACACTCCTGCCTATTCTAATTATTACAAAAAAAGTTTTCAGGACAGTGAAATAAATGCCGATAACGCAGCTAAAAACAGTGATTCTGATTTTTCATTTTATGATTATACCGCTAAAATTCTTTTTGACTTGAACGAGAATCATCAGTTCAGAGCTAATTTTATCGGAATCAATAATGCGTTAAATTATGCTGAAAATCAAAATCAAAACACTACCAAAACCAGTTCGCTTTCGCAAAAAAACACTGGCTACGGCGGAAACTGGAAAGCACAATGGAATAGCAGATTAAGCAGTTTTGTAAGCAGCTATTTTTCCAGATATAATATTGATGCAAGAGATTACAGAGTCAGTGAAGATCAGCTTTTATCAGAAGCTAATGAAGTTATTGAAACAGGAACCAAACTAAATGTATACTATGACTTTAATCCTAATTTAAAATTATTAAACGGTTACCAGATTAACGAAACGGGAATGCTGAATCAGACCCGTGTGAGCGCACCTTTTTATTCCATTACTAAAAAGAAAGTATTATTAAATCATGCCTTTTTTTCTGAAATTGAATACAATAAAAAAAACAGCTATGTAAGGCTGGGAATGCGCATAAATTATTTTCAGAAATTTGACAAATTGTTATTCGAACCCCGAATTAATTTCAGACAAAAACTCACCAAGGAACTGGCTCTAAAAGTAGAAGGCGAACTTAAAAACCAGACTACAACCCAGATTATTGATTTTGAAGATGATTTTCTGGGAGTCGAAAAAAGACGCTGGCAACTGGTGGATAATAATGAAATTCCGATTGCCAGAAGCAAACAGTTCTCAACAGGAATTGATTTTAACACCAACAACTGGAATATTGAGTTAACAGGATTTTACAAAATTGTGGACGGAATTACAGCTTCTAATCAGGGTTTTTATAATAATTTTCAATTTAAAAAAGCAAACGGCAGTTATACCAATAAAGGAATTGAATTTCTTATTAATAAAACCACTACACGATACAGTACGTGGATTAGCTATACTTTTAACAATAATAATTATAATTTTAAAAGTTTTACCCCGTCCACTTTCCCGAATAATCTGGATATTCGGCATTCGGTAACATTTGGATTTAATTATACTGTTTATAATAATTTAAAGCTGTCTGTTGGAGGAATATGGCGCAATGGTATTCCTTATACCAAACCTGTTGAAGGAAATGAAACCGTACAAAACGGCAACAACACTTTTGTAAATTATGATGCGCCGAACAGCCTGAATCTGGATGATTTTTTTCGTTTAGATACTTCTATAAGCTATCATTTTAATTTCACACCAACTGTAAAAACCACTTTGCGGGCAGGAATTATTAATGTTACCAATCAAAACAATACCATTAATCGGTATTACAAAGTTGATCCGGATACTTCCGGAAAAGCCATTGAAATCAATAATCATTCGCTGGCACTTACACCAAACGTAAGTTTCAGAGTGAATTTTTAAACAGATATATTATTTTTTTGTAAATATTAAGCTATATTTGAAAAAGTTTCCCCATAAAATTTTACTTAACCTGCAAAAATAAATTTATGACTAAAAACACTGATTTAGGTTTACTGATCCTTCGTATCGCTACCGGAGGATTAATGTTATTACACGGAATTGCTAAAATAGGACATACCTCTTTCATTGGAGATATGCTGGTTGACAAAGGCTTACCATCTTTACTTTCTTATGGTGTATACTTTACTGAAATTATAGCACCAATATTAATTCTGATTGGATTCAGAACCCGGATTGCTTCTATCGTATATGTTTTAGGTGCTTTATTTGCGCTGTTATTAGTGCATAGTGAACAACTATTTTTACTCAATGAAAATGGAGGCTGGCAATTAGAATTATTAGGATTATATATAGCCGGAGGAATTACGCTGTTCTTTACCGGAGGAGGAAAAATAGCGGTATCATCATCAAATAATTGGGATTAAATAATAAACCCTTTCAGAAATCAAATTCTGAAAGGGTTATTTTTTTTTTGAAAAATTCCAAAAATTTAAATTCCTGCTACTGCTTTAATTTCGTCAATAATACGTAACGCTAAAGCATCTGCCTGCGCCTGTGATGGTGCTTCGGTATAAATACGAATAATCGGTTCAGTATTCGATTTTCTTAAATGCACCCATTCGTCAGCAAAGTCAATTTTGACACCGTCAATGGTCGTAATATCTTCATTTTTATATTTTTCAGTCATAGCGACCAATATCGCATCAACATCAATTTGTGGTGTTAATTCTATTTTATTTTTGCTCATATAATACTCCGGATAAGAAGCACGCAAAGCTGCCACACTCATTTTCTTGTTTGCCAAATGTGTTAAGAACAACGCTACTCCCACTAAACTGTCACGACCATAATGGGATTCAGGATAGATAATTCCGCCATTTCCTTCACCTCCAATAATGGCATTATTTTTCTTCATCAGTTCTACCACATTTACTTCTCCCACAGCACTTGCTTCATAACTTCCATTATGAGCATTTGTTACATCGCGTAATGCACGGGAAGAAGACATATTAGAAACGGTATTGCCTGGTGTTTTACTCAGCACATAATCGGCACAGGCTACCAGCGTATATTCTTCACCAAACATTTCGCCATCATCACTTATAAAAGCCAGACGGTCTACATCAGGATCAACTACTACCCCAAGATGCGCCTTTTCTTTTACAACTAATTCGCAAATATCTGTCAGATGTTCTTTTAAAGGTTCCGGGTTATGAGGAAAATGTCCGTTAGGTTCACAGTATAGTTTTACTACTTCAACTCCCATTAATTCTAATAATTTAGGGATAATAATTCCTCCGGATGAATTTACACCATCAACCACCACTTTAAATTTAGCTGCTTTTACAGCCTCTACATCTACCAATGGTAAATTCAATACTTCGTCAATATGAATATCCATGTAAGCATCGTTTGCAGTTATTTCACCTAAACTATCTACATCAGAAAATTCAAAAGCTTCAGTTTCTGCAATCTGAAGAATTTTTTCGCCTTCCGCACCGTTTAAAAATTCTCCTTTTTCATTTAATAATTTTAAGGCATTCCATTGTTTTGGATTGTGTGAAGCGGTTAAAATAATTCCGCCATTCGCTTTTTCAAGCGGTACAGCAACTTCAACCGTAGGCGTTGTTGACAAACCTAAATCGATTACATCTATTCCTAAACCTATCAATGTATTCACCACTAAATTATGAATCATAGGCCCAGAAATACGGGCGTCGCGTCCTACTACTACTTTTAATTTTGATTCTGTCGCAGCTGTAGTCTGACTGTTTTTTAACCAGGTTCCATAAGCGGATGCAAATTTTACGGCATCAACAGGAGTAAGATTATCCCCTACTTTACCGCCAATAGTTCCCCGAATTCCTGATATTGATTTTATTAATGTCATTCTCTTTTTTTGTTTTGGTTTACTTAAAAATATACATTGGTCACAAATATAATAATTGACTGCTTATAAAAGTCATTTAGAATTCATAATTTAGACGAATGAATTTCTTAGCACACATCTATCTTTCGGGTAATAATGACTTTATAAAAATTGGCAATTTCATGGCAGATGGTATTCGTGGCAAACAGTTTGAAAATTTCCCTGAAGAAATTCAAAAAGGAATACTCCTGCATCGTGCCATTGATACTTTTACTGATGCGCACCCGGTTTTCAGAGAAAGTACCAAACGTCTGCATGAGCGTTATCATCATTATGCAGGTGTAATTGTTGACATATTTTACGATCACTTTTTAGCAAAAAACTGGAAGATGTATTCTGATGAAAATCTGAAAGAATATATTAACCGGTTTTATCAGTCGTTGCACACAAATCATGATTTACTCAGTGAAAAAACAAAAGGATTGCTTCCGTATATGGAAAAACAAAATTGGCTTTTAAGCTATCAGTCGATTGCCGGAATTGATCAGATTTTGAGTCAGATGGATAGGCGGACTAATAATCAATCCAATATGCGTTTTGCCACAGAAGAGCTTAAAAAGCATTACACAGATTTTGAACAGGAATTTACTGTTTTCTTTGAAGAACTTCGTACTTACTCTACGCAAAAACTAACAACACTTTAAAAAATGGCTTTTATAAATCAGTTAGAAACTGCTTTTCAGACTCATGAAAACATTCAAAATAGTCTGGCTATGGCTAAGTATATGAAAAATCATTTTGCCTTTTATGGAATAAAAACTACTGACAGAAGACTGCTTCTTCAAGAAATTTGGAACACCCATAAAGAGGAAATCAAAAATAATATTCAAAATACAGCAACTGAACTTTACACCCGAAAACAGCGGGAACTGCACTATTGCGCTATAGAGATTGTAATCAAAGAATCTAAAGGAAATTATAAAAAATCAGATATTCGTTTTATCGAAAAACTAATCACCACTAATTCCTGGTGGGATAGTGTGGATACTATTTCCAAATATATTTTAGGGCAATATCTGCTGGAATTTCCCGATGCTGTGGAAAATACCATTGAAAAATTTTCAAATTCAGATAACCTTTGGCTTAATCGGAGTGCTATTTTATTTCAGTTGGGCTACAAAGAAAAAACGGATTTTGATTTACTGAAAGCAATTTGTCAGCAACATGAAAATTCAACAGAATTTTTTATTCAGAAAGCCATCGGCTGGTCCTTACGGGAATATGCTAAAACAAATCCTGATCAGGTAATTCTTTTTGTGGAAAACAGCAAACTAAAACCTTTAAGTAAAAAAGAAGCGGTAAAAAACTTATAACATCCTTAAAATAATAGTAAATTTGTTCACTCAAAAAATAAAGCATAAATGTTCAAAAAATATCTTTCTAAGTTAGAAATTATAATTGATTGGGCACAATCTATCTTAACAGAAAAGCAATTTATCTTTCTATCGAGTGTATTAGTAGGCATATCTGCTGCTTTTGCTGTAATTGTGCTAAAAACTTTTGCCCACTGGGTTTATACTTTTGCCACGTATATTAATGGAATTTTAAAACTAAGTTTCATAAACAGTATCTTACCTATTGCAGGTTTATTACTTACTGTATTAGTGGTAAAACGACTTTTAGGAGGTTCGATTGAAAAAGGAACACCCCAAATTTTATATGCTGTAGCTAAAAAAGCAAGTATCATTCCCCGAAAACAAATGTATGCACATATCATGACCAGCTCGTTAACGGTAGGTCTTGGAGGATCGGCAGGTTTAGAAAGTCCTATTGTGGTTACAGGTGCTGCTTTTGGTTCTAATTATGCTCAAAAATATAAATTAACATACAAAGATCGTACTCTCCTTATAGGTTGCGGAGTGGCTGCCGGTATCGCCGCTGCTTTTAACGCTCCTATAGCAGGTGTTTTATTTGCAATCGAATTTTTACTTGTTGATGTGAGTATTTCTGCTTTTACACCTATTATGATTGCTGCGGCAACCGGTGCTTTAGTTTCTGAAATTATACTTGACGAAGCGGTATTATTAAACTTCAGACAACAACAGGAATTTGATTATCATAAAATTCCTTTTTATATCATGCTGGGAATTTTAACGGGATTTATTTCTATCTATTTTACACGAAATTTCCAAAAAACAGAACACTTTTTTCATAGATTAAAAATCAATCCTTATAAGAAAGCTTTGATAGGAGCTTCTATTCTGGCCGTTATGATTTTTGTTTTTCCAACACTTTTTGGAGAAGGATATGAAAGTATCAAAGTTCTTGCTGAAAGCAATCCCGGAGAAATATTAGAAAATACTCTTTTTAGCAGCTTTAAGGACAACAGCTGGGTTCTACTTGCTTTTGTTGGCGTTACGATGATGATAAAAGTTTTTGCTACCGCAATCACTTTAGGTTCAGGAGGAAACGGAGGTAACTTTGCTCCTTCCCTTTTTGTGGGATCCTATGTAGGTTTTGTTTTTTCAAAATTCATCAACCTTACCGGATTAACAAACCTGCCTATAAGTAATTTTACTATGGTAGGAATGGCCGGAATATTAAGCGGATTATTTCATGCGCCGTTAACTGCTATTTTCTTAATTGCAGAAATCACAGGAGGTTACAGCCTTATGTTACCCTTAATGATAGTAGCTTCTATTAGTTTTGCGATTTCAAAACAATTTGAAAAACATTCTATGGATGTAAAAGAATTAGTCAAAAAAGGACATGCTTTTACCAGCAATAAAGACCACAATGTACTGTCTACTTTAGATACAAATACAATCATCCAGACTGATTTTTTAACGCTTTCTCCTAATGATAATTTAGAAAAACTGGTAGATTTAATTTCGCATTCTAACCAAACTTATTTTGCAGTAGTGGACAGCGAAAATCATTTATTGGGAATCGTTAATTTTAATAACATCAGAGAAATTATATTTAATAAGTACCGGGTTAAATATACCTTGGTAAAAGATATTATGATTCAGCCGCTGGATGTTGTCTATCCTTTTAACAGCATGGAAACAGTAATGAATAAGTTTGAAAAAACAAAAGCAACCTATTTACCTGTAATCAAGGATGAAAAATACTTTGGATTTATCTCTAAATCTGCTGCGCTTGAAGCGTACAGAAGTAAATTGAAATCGATGACCATTGAATAAGAATAAAATTAATTCCTGAATATTTAAACCAAACGCTAACTTAATTGTTGGCGTTTTTTTATTACAATTTAAAAATTTATACTACAAATCATTTTAGTATTGAAAAAAATATTAGATTTGATTTCTAATATTTTTATGATGAAAAAACCTATACTCAGTTTATTTCTTTGCTGCTGTTCTTTTATATATTCACAAGATAAAAACGCAACACTCAACTCAGACGAATTATTAAAAGAATTATCAAATGAAGCCTGTCTTTGTATTGATTCAATCCCTACCAGAGATGTGAGAACAAAAATTATTGCTTCTAAAATCAGCAGGTGTATCGATAATGTCACAGCTGCATACCAAATTGGTTTAAGCCTGAAAAATATAAATCTATCCGACAATACTAAAAACAAAGAAATCAATATTAATTTCAATACTGATAAAAATTCTACTGATTATAAAAAAAATTACAGTACTATTGAAAAACATCTGATGGATAATTGTGGTGCCTTAAAAGAAACCTTAACAGTTAATGATGTTTTAAACGAAAAGTCTATTTCTAAAAATGAGAATGCAATGAAGGCATATCATCTTGGAATTGCTGCATCCAGAAAAGAAAACGATAAAGAAGCTATTGAATATTACAAGAAGGCAATCGCTTTAGATCCTGAATTTGCTTTCGCTTATGACAATATGGGACTATCTTATCGCAAATTGAATGACATTGACAATGCCATTCTTGCGTATCAAAAATCATTAGAAATAGATCCAAACGGCGCAATGCCATTACAAAATATTGCAGTGGCTTACCAATATAAAAAAGAATTTTATAAAGCTATTGATGCCTATAAAAAATTAGCTGAACTGGACTCTAAAAATCCTGAAATTTATTATGGTATTGGAAATGTATATGCTTTTAATCTCAACGATCAGGAAAACGGATTGGATAATTTATGCAAAGCTTATACTATTTATACCGAAATAAAATCTCCTTACCGAACTGATGCCGGAACATTAATACAACGAATTTACGAGAATTTAAAAAGAGAAGGCAAGGAAGATAAATTTTTTGAAATATTAAAAAACAACAATATCAGTGTTAATGAATAATTAGCAAAAATATAAGACCTAAACTCCTTTTTAACAAAATCTTCCATAGTGTTCTATCAGATAAAATAAATCAAAATAGTAACTTTGCTGTCATTGCGATGAAAGAAGCAACCAGCAAAAAATTATGTTAGATAAAGACAATACTATTGAAGTTTTAGGTGCCAGAGTACACAATCTTAAAAATATTGACATTTCCATACCCCGTGAACAATTAGTTGTCATAACAGGGCTTTCGGGTTCCGGAAAATCATCTTTAGCATTCGACACTATTTATGCCGAAGGACAACGTCGTTATGTAGAAACATTCTCTGCTTATGCCAGACAGTTTTTAGGAGGTCTGGAACGTCCTGATGTAGATAAAATTGACGGATTGTCTCCTGTTATTGCGATAGAGCAAAAAACGACATCCAAAAGTCCGCGTTCTACCGTAGGAACTATAACTGAAATATACGATTTTTTGCGTTTGCTGTATGCCCGTGGAGCTGATGCTTACAGTTACAATACCGGCGAAAAAATGGTTTCCTACTCCGATGAACAAATTAAAGATTTGATTATTGAGAATTTCACGAACAAACGCATCAATATTCTCGCTCCGGTTATCAGAGCCAGAAAAGGACATTATGGCGAATTATTTCAGCAAATTGCCAAACAGGGTTTTTTAAAAGTTCGTGTTAATGGTGATATTCTCGATATCACTCCGGGAATGAAACTGGATCGTTATAAAACCCATGATATCGAAATTGTAGTAGACAGAATGGTTGTTGAAGCCACTCCGGATAATGAAAAACGCCTGAGCGAAAGTATCAATACAGCCATGCATCACGGTGAAAATGTATTAATGATTCTGGATCAGGATACGAATGAAGTGCGCTATTTCAGCCGTAATTTAATGTGTCCGTCAACAGGAATATCCTATCAGAATCCGGAACCTAATTTATTCTCTTTTAACTCTCCAAAAGGCGCCTGTGAACATTGCAACGGATTAGGAACAGTAAATCAAATCAACGTTAAAAAAATAATTCCAAACCCTAAATTATCGATAAAAGCAGGTGGTTTTGTGCCTTTGGGCGAATACAAATCGTCCTGGATTTTTAAGCAGTTGGAAATTATTGGACAAAAATATAATTTCAAAATTACGGATTCCATCGAAAGTATTTCTGAAGAAGCAATGGAAATGATTCTGAATGGCGGAAAAGAAAAATTCACCATCAATTCTAAGGATTTAGGAGTTGCCAGAGATTACAAAATAGACTTTGAAGGAATCGCACATTTTATAAAAAATCAGCATGATGAAAGTGGCTCCACAAGCATAAAACGTTGGGCTAAAGATTTTATGGATGAAGTAAAATGTCCTGTTTGTGAAGGTTCCCGTTTAAAAAAAGAAGCACTTTTTTTTAAAATTGACGAAAAAAATATTGCCGAATTGTGTGCGATGGATATTTCTGATTTAACCAGATGGTTTCAGGAATTAGACTCGCATTTATCTGACAAACAACGACGAATCGCTTCTGAAGTGATTAAAGAAATCAAAGACCGATTAGACTTTTTGATGAATGTAGGTCTGGATTATCTGGCTTTAAGCCGAAGTTCAAAATCCCTTTCGGGAGGAGAAGCACAGCGCATCCGTTTAGCGACACAAATTGGTTCACAGCTTGTGGGTGTGCTCTATATTTTAGATGAACCCAGCATCGGACTTCATCAAAGAGACAATGAAAAACTGATTCATTCTCTTGAACAATTGCGTGATATAGGGAACTCGGTAATCGTAGTTGAACATGATAAAGACATGATTGAACGTGCCGATTATGTCATTGATATTGGACCAAAAGCGGGGAAATTTGGTGGCGAAATCATTAGTAAAGGCACTCCTGCCGAAACATTGAAATCCAATACAATTACTGCGCAATATCTAAACGGGAAAATGAAATTTGATATCCCTGAAAAACGCAGGGAAGGAAACGGAAAATTTCTAAAACTAAGCGGTGCAACCGGAAATAACTTAAAAAATGTTACTATTGAGTTGCCTTTAGGAAAAATGATCTGCGTTACGGGAGTTTCCGGAAGCGGAAAATCGACTTTAATAAATGAGACACTCTACCCTATTTTAAATACTTATTATTTTAATGGGGTAAAAAAACCGCAGCCTTACAAAAAAATTGAAGGACTGGAACATATCGATAAAGTGATTGATATAGACCAGAGTCCGATAGGTAGAACGCCGCGTTCCAATCCGGCAACCTATACCGATGTTTTTTCGGAAATCAGGAACTTGTTTACGATGACTTCTGAGAGTATGATACGCGGTTACAAAGCGGGTCGTTTTAGTTTTAATGTCAAAGGCGGACGTTGTGAAACCTGTCAGGGTTCCGGTGTGCGTACGATAGAAATGAACTTTCTTCCGGATGTGTATGTAGAATGCGAGAGCTGTCAGGGCAAACGTTTTAACCGTGAAACACTGGAAATTCGCTATAAAGGAAAATCTATTTCGGATGTTTTAGACATGACGGTTGATGAAGCAGTTCCTTTTTTCGAAAATATTCCTAAAATTTACCGCAAAGTAAAAACCATTCAGGATGTTGGTTTGGGATATATTACACTGGGACAGCAAAGTACCACGCTTTCCGGCGGAGAAGCACAACGTATCAAACTGGCGGGTGAATTGTCTAAAAAAGATACCGGAAATACTTTTTATATATTAGACGAACCTACTACCGGACTGCATTTTGAAGACATCAGAGTATTAATGGAAGTCATCAATAAATTAGTCGATAAAGGCAATACAATTTTGATTATTGAACATAATATGGATGTTATCAAACTAGCCGATTACATTATCGATATTGGTCCCGAAGGTGGAAAAGGCGGCGGAACAGTAGTGGCTAAAGGAACTCCTGAAGAAGTAGCCAAAGTCAAAAAAAGCTATACTGCGAAGTTTTTGAAGAAAGAATTAGAACAATAAAATCCTTAAAATAGGCTGATATTATTTATCAGCTTATTTTTATTCCTCAAAACTTTCATCTTTAAAATTTATCAAATACAGTTTGTTTTTAGCACGTGTCATGGCTGTGTACAACCAGCGAATGTAATCCCGGTCGATTCCGTTAGGTAAATAAGGCTGTTCTATAAAAACGGTATTCCACTGTCCTCCTTGTGATTTATGACAGGTAATGGCATAAGAAAATTTCACCTGAAGTCCGTTAAAATATTCGTTAGCTTTTACTTTCTGAAACTGCTTAAATTTGGTTTCGCCTTCATAATCTTTTAAAACTTCCTGATACAAACGGTTAGATTCTTCATACGTTAATGATGGAGATTCACTTTTTATAGTATCTAATAATAAAACGGTTTCAAATGGTTTCTGGTTGGGATAATCCACCATTCTGATTTTAACATTGGCAAACTTAAATCCGTACAATTCTTTGATACTAAAAATCTCCAGAATTTCAATAATATCACCATTGGCAATAAAACCGGCTTCATCAGAATCTTTCAGCCAAAAATAATTGTTCTTGACTACCATCAGGAAATCACCTGTGGAGAGTTCGCTTTCTTTATCCAGAATTTTTGTTCTGATTTGCTCATTGTACTGATTGGCTCTTTTATTCGAACGAACAATAAAAGCCGTGTCTTCAATACTATAATTACTGTAAGCCGAATTAATAGCATCCTGAATATCATAACCGTCAATTAACCGTACGATATCCTTAAACTTTCTGACATTAAACTGAAAATCCGTAATAAAAGAATCTTTCAACAATTCCCTGAGTTCAGTGGCATTATGTAAAATTCCGGAACTTTCCTCCTGACGCATTACCTCATCAAGCTCAATAGAATCTACTTCTTTATTATAATTCATACTCAAGGTACGAATATCCAAAGCCGGACTGATATCTAAATTTACCGGCGGTAACTGAGCAGTATCGCCCAGCAGAATCATTTTACAATTGGTTCCTGAATAAACATACGAAATCAAATCGTCAAGCAGGGAACCATTGACATACATTTTTGAATCAGAATCCACATCTGAAATCATCGAGGCTTCATCGACTATAAAAATGGTATTTTTATGTTTGTTTTGCTGTAATGTAAACGTTACTCCGCCCCCGGAAGATTTTTTAGGGAAATAAATTTTTTTATGAATGGTAAAAGCAGGCTTCTCTGAATAGTTTGCAATTACCTTAGCCGCACGTCCTGTTGGTGCAAGTAAAACATACTTTTTATTTATTTCTAAAAGATTATTTACAATGGTAGAAATTACGGTAGTTTTTCCCGTTCCCGCATATCCTTTAAGCACAAAAATACTGTCATTAGTAGTTTCTGTCAAAAAGATGGCAATCTTCTGAAAAAAAATATCCTGATTGTAAGTAGGTGAAAACGGAAATTTATTTTTTAAAAGACTGTAAAACTGGGAGGAAATCATGTACTAGAATTTTAAGTTCAAAGATAGTTTTTTTTGAAATGGTTTATATACAAAAGCTAAAAGCATAAAGTACATATAAGTATTTCGATTTTTATATTTATTTATGAAATATGCGGTTATAAAAACTTAGCGAATCTCTGCGATTGCTTTGAGACACTTTGTGGTAAAACTTTCAATGTGTATTATTGGTGTTGGCATTAAAATTTGTAAGTTTGCCATTCAGAAAAAATCTTCATTAATGGACATTACCGAAAAGAAATATAAAAAACTCTCCATTCAGGTTTCACTGAGCGGACTTTCTTTTTGCTGTTTTGACACCCTTAACAATACCGTTTCTTTATTCCGAGAAATCCATTTTGACAATTTTGACAAAAACCTAAAGATAGAAGAATTGTTTGCCAATGCTTTTGAAGAATATCCTGAACTCAATGAAAAATATGATGATATCCTTGTTATACACAATAATACATTATCTACTTTTGTTCCGGAACCTCTTTTTGACGAAAACTATTTAGGCAGCTATCTGCAATACAATACTAAGGTTTTTGAAACTGATTTTTTTGCTTTTGACGAAATCAGCAATTACGGAATCAATGCTGTTTATATTCCGTATGTGAATATGAATAATTTTTTTATAGATAAATTTGGCTCTTTCGATTACAAACACGCCAACAGTATTTTAGTCACTAAATTATTAGATGCTTCTAAAAATATTGATACAAAAAAAATGATAGTTCATTTTAATTCCGGTCATTTTGAAATCATAGTTATCCAAAATCAAAAGTTACTTTTGTTCAATTCATTTGAATACCAGACTCCCGAAGATTTTATTTATTATATGCTGTTCACTGCCGAACAACTCCATATGAATCCTGAGAATTTTCCTTTGGAATTGATTGGAAATATCACCGCCGAAAGTCCATTTTACAAAATCGCTTATAAATACATTCGCAATGTTTCACTTATTGATGTCGAAGATTTGCGATGGAACAATTATTTTTCTGAGGCCGAAAACAGAAATCATTTTATACTTTTCAATTCATGAGAATTATTTCAGGAAAATACAAAGGAAGACGCATAAATCCACCAAAAGGTTTGCCTGTTCGTCCTACTACCGATATGTCTAAAGAAGCTTTGTTCAATGTTTTAAACAATCATTTTAGTTTTGATGGTTTAAAAATTCTGGACTTATTTGCCGGAACGGGGAATATCAGTTATGAATTTGCTTCCCGAGGAAGTTCTCCGATTACTTCAGTTGATGGTGATTTTGGATGTGTAAAATTTATTAAACAAACGGCTGCCGAATATGATTTTCCTATTGCCGCAACCAAAAGTGATGTTTTTAAGTTCCTGGAAAAATGCAATACTTCTTATGATATTGTTTTTGCCGATCCACCTTACGGATTAGACCAAGCCACTTTTGAAAAAGTAGTTTTACTGGTTTTTGAAAGAAATATTTTGAATGAAGAAGGAATGATGATTATTGAACATTCCAAATACACCAAATTAGATCACTTAATCAATTTTTCTTTTCAGAAAAGTTACGGCGGCTCTATTTTTAGCTTTTTCGAATTTGAATCTAATGAGGAAGAATCAGATGATTCAGCTGAAGACGAAGGAGAAGAAGAATAATATTTTACCGTTTTAGATAAAGCGAAAAAGAGGCATTTCATTGATTGAAATACCTCTTTCAATAAAATTAGTGGATTATTTCAAAGTCAGAGATATCGTAATTAAACCTTTAGATTATTATCCTTGTAGCTCCAACCTCTTATTTCCGGTCCAGGGAATTACATATTTTTTTCTAAACTGGGAATTACAAAAAAATGCAAGACCAAAAAACTGATCTTGCATTTCTTATAACTTGATGTATAATCAAAATATCTTACACTGTCTGACGTTCGTGTTTTCCTTCTTTAATTTCTTCCACCATTTTTTTATTAAAAGCGGGCAAATCATTAGGATTTCGGCTGGTCACCAATCCATTGTCTACGACTACTTCTGAGTCTTCCCAATGTGCTCCGGCATTTTTCAAATCGTTTTTTACTGAGAAAAACGAAGTTACTTTTCGACCTTCTAAAACATCAGCATCTACCAGAATCTGAGGACCATGACAAATAGCCGCTACTGGTTTTTTACTTTTAAAAAAAGCCCGTACAAAATTTACGGCAGCCTCTTCTCTTCTCAATAAATCAGGATTTATAACTCCTCCCGGAAGAACTAAAGCATCGTAATCTGCTTCATTTGCCTGATCTAATACTACATCAACATTATATTCGTTGCTCCAATTACCGTCTTTCCATCCTTTGATTGTTCCTGATTTTAAGCTGATGATATCTGCATTCCATCCCTGCTCTTCAAGATAAGCTTTAGGCGATGATAATTCTGATTCTTCAAAACCGTTTGTTGCTAATATGGCTATATTCTTTTTCATAATTCTAAATTTTTAAAATGTTATTAATTTGATTAGTCTAAAATTAGCTATTTCATAGGACCAGCAGAAACAGACGATGTTAAACCTTTCTTTAATAAAAGTTAATTAATTGAATTACAGTTTTTTATTAAAAATAAAACTAAAATTATATAACATTGGTATCAATCTCGTTTATTATTTTATAGCCTGAAAGCCAAGAAAAGAATTACTATAAATTAAATTGAGTACAAAAAAAATTCAGGAAAAGAATCAAATGATGCTAAGGCGAAGAAGAATAAAATTTCAACATTTTTACATAAAAAAAAGAGGCATTTCAATGAAATGCCTCTTTTCTATATAAAATATAATGGATTATTTCAAAGTAAAACTTGATTTGGAAACCAGCTCTCCCTTATCAAAAATATTTACATAATAAGTACCCGGAGCAAAATCTTTTCCCGGTAAATTTTCTGAAACCTGAACTGTTTTATTTTCATATTTTACAGTACTTGTAAAACTATAAGTCAAATCTTTTCCGTCGAAACTGATGTTTTTCTTTTCGCCTAAAACATTGTTTTTACCGTCGATAACCTGTACATAATACGTTTTATCGCCTGATTGCGCAATTTGGTTTCCGGCAATTGTAAAACTAATTTTTAGCATATTAGTACGTCTTGCTTTCTCCGTCTCTATTTCTTTACCTGAACTTCTTACTTTATACGCAGAACTCTGAATATTTAAAACGGTTAGTTTCGCTCCTTTTTCAACTACTTTAGCTAATTCGTCATTTTGACCTACAAGCGCTTCGTTGTATTTTTTAGATTCTGTCAAAATTACTGCTGTACTATCACGTTGTGTTTTTAAGACTTTATTCTGATTTTTCAATCCTTCATTTTCAGCCATCATGGCCTTCATTTTATTTTGTAAAAGATTAATCTGGTTTTTAAAAGCAGAAACATCTCCCTTAGACTTCTTTACTTCAGCCATCAGGTTAACTACTTTGTCTCTTTCCTGAATTAACTCGTCAGACATTGAAGTGTTTTCGGCAATCGCAGCATCATAGGTTGCTTTCAACTGTTCTAAATCTTTCATTACGGACTCTTTTTCCGTTTCGGTAGTTGTTAGTACTGTTTGTACTTTTTCGGTATCCGAAGATATTTTAAAAATATAAACTAAACTCCCAACCAATAAAACTGCCAGCACAGCAATAACTGCCTTTAGACCTGAACTACTTTGTTTGTTTTCCATTTTTTTAACGTTTTTTCAATTTTAATAATCCCAAATTTAACAATATATATTTAACATATAACGTAAGTAAGGAAATTATATTATTTTTGGTAAAAAATTTTCTTTTACATGGAAAAGTTTCTGCCATTTACAATTAACAATCTAGCCAAAGTCACTAACCATCGAAGTGGAGAAATTAAATTTGGAGAAAAAATGCTCACAGTACCCGTGGGTGCCAATCCTATTTCATTTATAAAAAACACTGATGCAAAATATGTTTTATTAGGGATTCCAGAAGATATAGGAATCCGCGCAAATTATGGCAGACCGGGTGCTGCTTCTGCCTGGAATGAAGCGATTAAAAGTATTGCAAACATTCAGCACAATCGTTTTTGCAAAGGAAACCAAATCATTGTTTTAGGACAGATTAATGTTCAGGAGGAAATGAAAGAGGTAGAAAATCTGGATTTTAACCACATGGATGATCGTGTAAAGCTAAGCCAGTTAGTCAAAAAAATAGACAAAGATGTTTCTCATATCATTTTCAGCATCGTTAAACTGGGAAAAATTCCCATTATTATTGGTGGCGGACACAATAATGCCTACGGAAATATTAAAGGAACTGCTCTTGCAAAAGGAAAACCGGTAAACGCAATAAACTTTGATGCACATTCGGATTTCAGAATTTTAGAAGGACGTCACAGCGGAAACGGCTTTTCTTATGCCTATGAAGAAGGTTTCCTGAAAAAATATTTTGTTTTTGGTTTACACGAAAACTATACTTCTAAAAGTGTTCTGGATATTATTAAAAAAACAGAAGACCGAGTGCGTTACAATACCTATGACAGTATCAATATCCGAAAAGAAAAAGATTTTCAAAAAGAAATGATTCAGGCTCTGGATTTTATCAAAACAGATCATTTTGGAATTGAAGTTGATTTAGACGCCATACCTAATATTGCCAGCAGTGCCATGACATTAAGTGGTTTTTCGGTAGAAGAATTACGTCAATTTGTTTCTTTTTTTGCTAAAAATAAAAACACCAGCTATTTACACATTTGCGAAGGCGCACCTGAATTAGACGTAGATAAAAACAACCATTTAATAGGGAAACTTATTGGGTATCTTGTAACCGATTTTATAAAAGCCAATTCAAATAAAGCCCTGAAAGAAAATACTATTTGATTGAGTTATGTTTATCAGAAGTAAAAACAGGCATTAACAAGCATCAGGAATAATAATGCTATCTTTGCCAAACTTATCGCTGTAACTTATTACGCGCTAATTAATATCAAACTTATGTTATTCGAAGATTTATCACTTTCAAAAAGTATTCAGAAAGCCGTGCACGAACATGGCTATACAACTCCCACACCTATTCAGGAACAAGCAATTCCGCTTATCTTAGCCGGAAATGATCTGATAGGTTGTGCACAAACAGGAACCGGAAAAACAGCTGCTTTTGCCATACCCATTATCCATCAGTTGCACCGCATTGTGGGTTCATCAAAAAAGACAAAGCAAATTCGTGCTTTAGTTGTAACTCCTACAAGAGAACTGGCTGTACAAATAGGGCAAAGCTTTGACACCTATGCTAAATATACTAATTTGACACAGCTTACCATTTTTGGCGGTGTTTCTCAAAATCCTCAGGTAGATGCACTAAAAAAAGGTGTTGATATTTTAATTGCAACTCCCGGAAGATTGTTGGATTTACACAAACAAGGATTCATCAATTTAGATCATTTGCATAATTTAGTGCTGGACGAAGCGGATCAGATGCTTGATATGGGATTTGTAAATGATGTAAAGAAAATTGTAAAACTAACTCCTAAAAACAGACAAACACTGTTTTTTTCGGCTACAATGCCAATTGCGATAAGAGAATTAGCCGAAATGTTTTTGACTAATCCTGAAACTGTAACGGTTTCACCTGTTTCTTCTACAGCAGAAAATGTAGAACAACGTGTTTATTTTGTTGAAAAAGGAGAAAAAAGAAACCTTTTATACAGCTTACTTCAGAATGAAAATCTAACTGATGTTTTAGTTTTTTCAAGAACAAAACATGGAGCTGATAATGTGGTAAAAGCTTTGCGTAAAAAAGGAATTGCTGCCGAAGCTATTCATGGAGATAAATCGCAAAATGCGAGACAAAGAGTATTAGATGCTTTTAAAAACAAGGAAGTTGGCGTTCTTGTTGCTACCGATATTGCAGCACGCGGAATTGATATTGACCAGTTGCCTTATGTAATCAATTTTGATTTACCTAATATCCCCGAGACCTATGTACACCGGATAGGAAGAACCGGCCGTGCAGGAAATGGCGGAATTGCAATTTCATTTTGCGGAAAAGATGAACACGGATACTGGAAAAACATTCAAAAACTCATAAAAGTTGATGTAAAAACCATTACAGATCATCCATATCCATGGCATGCGGGAAGCCCTGACAACACTAACGAAACAAAGCCTAAAAACTCAAACCGAAGCGGTGCTGCTCATAAATCCAGAAAATCAAACGCTTCAAAACAGAATAAAAAACGCTGGTATTAAAAAACAGTTTGTGTTATCAACCGTAAATTAGTTCAACTATTTTACGGTTTTTTTTTATAATTATATTTCAGGTTTTGGATTCAGCTTCCCAACCGATTTTGCGACAATTGTAGCTGCTGTAGCATCGCTGGTAATATTAACTACAGTTCTGCACATATCCAATGGTCTGTCAATTGCAAAAATCAGTGCTAAACCGGCTTCCGGAATTCCAGCCTGCCCCAATACAATCACCAGCATTACCATGCCGGCACTAGGTACGGCAGCTGAACCTATAGATGCTAAAGTAGCGGTAACTACAATCATTAACTGAGTGGCAACATCCAAAGGATTCGGGAGCATGGCCTGAGCAATAAAAATGGCCGCTACAGCCTGATACAAGCTGGTTCCATCCATATTGACCGTTGCTCCTAAAGGCAATACAAAGCTTGAAACCTCTTCATCAACACCTAACTTATCTGTTACACACTCCATCGTTACAGGAAGTGTGGCAGCACTTGAACTTGTTGAAAATGCCAATAATTGTGCAGGAGCTATCGCCTTAAAAAACTGTATTGGATTTACCTTGGCAAATACCATTAATAAAGCTGGATAGAATATAAAAATCATTAGCAACAGACCCAACAATACCGTCAATCCATAGATAATCAATGCTCCTAAAGTAGAAAAACCGGGAATTTCGACCATTAAAGAAGCCATCAGTGCAAACACACCATAAGGGGAAAATAACATAATAATGTCGATGATTTTTAAAATTACATCATTCATCCCTTTGAAAAAAGCAACTACGGGTTTTGCTTTTTCTTCTTCAATTAAAATCAGACCAATTCCTATAAGCACTACAAAGAAAATTACCTGTAACATACTTGCATTTTCAGTCAATGCTCTAAAAAAATTATCCGGTACAATATCAACCAAAGGCTGGAGTGGCCCGTTTTCTTTAGCTTTCTGGGCTAATTCAATTTTTTGCGAAGCATCACCTGAAAAACTCGTTAGCAAACTTTCTCTGGCTTCTGCATTAATATAACTTCCCGGCTTTATGATATTAGCCAATAAGAGTCCGGTAGAAACTGCAAAAACAGTTGTTCCCAAATAAAACAAAACTGTTCTTCCGCCTAAGCGTGATAATTTAGAAATATCTTTTAAATCTGCCAGTCCTACAATTAGAGACACTACAATTAAAGGAACAGCAATTACTTTTAATAAATTGATAAAAATAGTTCCAAATGGTTTAATCCAGTCTATAACCAGAGCATTTAGCTCTAAATTTTTCATTAATAATCCAAAAAGCAACCCCAGTATGATACCGATTAAAATTTTCCAATGCAAGGCGAGCTTTTTCTTCATATCATAATATTTAAGTTATCAGTAAAAAATAAAAGCTCCTCTTAAAAAAAGAGGAGCTTTAAATTATTATAAGCGTTTTAGCAAATTCCAAAAGAATTATTCAACGTTTTTACCTCTTCGGGGGTAAAAATAAGAAAAAATCATTACGATTAGTTATTAATACGTTTTATTTATTAAATAGAAATCAGCTAATACAATGGCTGCCATAGCTTCTACAATAGGTACGGCACGGGGAACAACACAAGGATCATGACGTCCTTTTCCGGTCATTTCAGTAATATTCCCTTTATTATCCAGTGATTCCTGTTTTTGCATAATCGTAGCTACCGGTTTAAAAGCGACACGGAAATAAATATCCATTCCGTTGCTTATTCCGCCCTGAATTCCTCCGGAAAGATTGGTTCTGGTAGTCCCATCAGCATTGTACAAATCATTATGCTGACTTCCTTTCATTTTAGAACCTTCAAATCCGCTTCCAAATTCAAAACCTTTTACCGCATTAATAGAAAGCATTGCTTTTCCTAATTCGGCATGTAATTTATCAAAAACAGGTTCTCCCAGACCTACAGGTACATTTTGAATAACACAAGTCACCACACCACCTACAGTATCTCCTTCTTTACGAATTTGCTTAATATAATTTTCCATTATAGCTGCCATCTCCTCGTCCGGACAACGTACCGGATTGCTTTCTATTTTAGAAAAATCCAGATCCTGATATGGTTTATCTAAAGTAAGAGGTCCTACGGCTGAAACATACGCATGAATTTTAATATCTGCTAACATTTGCTTGGCAATAGCTCCTGCTACTACTCTGCTTGCAGTTTCACGTGCTGAACTTCGTCCGCCACCTCTATAATCTCTAAAACCATATTTTTGATCATACACATAATCAGCATGACTGGGTCTGTAATTATCTTTTATATGCGAATAATCATCAGATTTTTGATTGGTATTCGGAATAATAAAACCAATAGGAGTTCCTGTAGTTTTTCCCTCAAATATTCCGGACAAAAACTGCACATCATCCGGTTCTTTTCGTTGGGTAACTATAGCGGATTGTCCTGGTTTTCTTCTTGACATTTCTAATTGAATCGCATCAAAATCTAATGCAATTCCTGATGGACAACCATCAATGATTCCTCCTAAAGCCTCACCGTGTGATTCTCCAAAAGTGGTTATTCTAAATAGGGTTCCGTAGCTATTTCCTGCCATTATAATTAATTTTGAACAAAAGTACCATTTTAGTTTTAGCTTTAAAAATTAATGATTTAAAGATTTCATTCTGCAATAAAAAATAACCATTTAATTTACATACAACACACTATTTATTAACCTTAACTTTAACATTAATCCGTATTTACAAGCTTAATTTGCAAAACAATAAATTTGTAAATCCATTGAAAAAAAGAAAAGTTGAAGTAGTTGTAATTTCTGATGTTCATTTAGGAACTTACGGAAGCCACGCTAAAGAGCTGTACAACTATCTATTGTCAATAAAACCAAATATTTTAGTATTAAATGGTGATATTATTGATATCTGGCAATTTAGAAAATCTTATTTCCCTAAATCTCATTTAAAAGTAATCCAGAAAATTATCAGTTTTGCTTCTAAGGGTACTAAAGTGTATTACATTACAGGAAATCACGATGAGATGCTTCGAAAATTTACCGAAATGAATATGGGAAATTTTATTCTGGCCGATAAACTAGTCTTAGAATTAGACGATAAAAAAGCCTGGATATTTCACGGTGATGTATTTGATGCTTCTGTTAATCACGCTAAATGGATTGCAAAATTAGGTGGATTAGGTTATGATTATTTAATTTTAATCAATCGTTTTTTTAATTGGTGTTTAAAAAAAATGGGGCGCGAACCGTATTCATTTTCAAAAAAGATTAAAGCCAGTGTAAAAAAAGCAGTCAAACATATTTCGGATTTTGAAGAAACTGCTACTGAAATAGCCATTGAAAACAAATACGATTATGTGTTATGCGGTCATATTCATGAGCCTAAAATTTTGAAAAAATCAAATAAAAACGGTTCAATAACGTACTTGAATTCGGGGGATTGGGTCGAAAACTTAACCGCTTTAGAATACAACAGAAAAAAATGGAAACTATTTCGTTACATGGAATCCAATTATAGTTTACTGGAAAACCCGGCAGAAAAAGAACAACTCACTGGAGAACAACTTATTGCCTCTATCATTCTCTCAAAATAAGTTAATTTTAATGATTTTTTAATAAAAAAAAGTGGAAATTATATAACAACATATAATTATATAATAAACTTTCCGTTTGATATTAATTGTAGATTTGCAATAACAAAACTTTATTTATGAAAAAAATCATTTTATCAGCTTTTATGCTAATGGGATTAGCATTCAGCACACAAGCACAAGAAATTTCAAAAAATGCTTTAGGTTTACGTTTAGGTGACAATGACGGTTTTGGAGGAGAAATCTCATACCAAAGAGGATTGTCTGATAACAACCGATTAGAGTTAGATTTAGGCTGGAGAAACAGCAAAAATGTTGATGCCTTTAAACTAACAGGTATTTACCAATGGGTTTGGAATATTGACGGCGGTTTCAACTGGTACGCCGGTGTTGGTGGTGGTGTTGGAAACTGGAGTATTGACAACAATGGACCAGGAGGTGACGACAGTAAAACATTTGCATTTGTTGCTGGTGACCTTGGTATTGAATACAACTTTCCTGAAGTGCCTATCTTACTTTCATTAGATATCAGACCTGAGTTGTATTTTTCTGACAACTATTCTGGAGATAATTTTGGTCCGGACATCGCTTTAGGTATCAGATTCCAATTCTAATTTAGAAAAACATTATACTAAAAATGCCACTATTTCCAGTGGCATTTTTTATTTTATCCTATCTCTTTTATGTTTTTAGAAAAAACCCATTTCATAAATAGTTTTTCTCCATCTTTAGTTTTCACCGCCTGAAACTTAGGCCCTACAAAAGTCGCTATCACAAATGCTGCAAAAGGTTCCCAAAAACCGGTAAGTCCCGCATATTGATGAATTAAATAACGTGATAATATAAACAAACTGGCAAAAGTTCCCAGCTGGTATAAAAATGCTCTTACTTGTAATTTACTCATAGTACTATTTTCTGTTTTATTTATTTTCCTAAGCTCTGATTTGTATCCTACAGCTTACTTTTTCATCAGCAAACACTATTCTTTTTCTCTCTGAAACTTCGTTCTTTTACTTCCTTCATACATTTCGTATTTTACCAAACGTGCTTCTAGTCCGGCATTGAATAATTTTATTTTTCGGGAAGGCCTTAAGCCTACAAACTTTAAAGCTTCCAGATTTCCTGTAATAAACCAGGCATTGGTTCCCGGATAACTTTGTTTTAAAGTGTCTCCTATATTTTTATAAAATTCTTCCATGTGAATATCCAGACGCTCATCATAAGGCGGATTGAAAACTATATGAAGTTTAGCTTCCGATGTTTTTTCTGTATCAAAAAAATTCTCCTCCGTAATAGTTACATATTCTTCTAAATTGGCATTTCTGATATTATCTTTGGCTTTATTCACTGCGCTTGGTGCTTTATCATAGCCTTTTATGGTATGATGAAACTCACGCACCTTCCCAAGCAAACTATCGGTAATTTTGTCAAACAAATCATTATCCCAGTCTTTCCATTTTTCGAAAGCAAATTCTTTTCGGTTAATATTTGCCGGAATATTACAGGCAATCATTGCTGCTTCGGCAAGAAAAGTTCCTGAACCACACATAGGATCTAAAAAATCGGTTTGTCCATCCCAACCCGAGAGCAACAGGATTCCGGCAGCCAGAACTTCGTTTATTGGAGCAATATTAGTTGCGGTTCTGTATCCACGTTGATTCAGTGCATTTCCAGAAGTATCTAAAGCAACCGAAACCTGGTCTTTATCAATATGAATGTTAATTCGCAAATCAGGATGTACTTTATCTATACTTGGACGTTGCCCTGTACGCTCTCTGAATTGATCCACAATGGCATCTTTACATTTTTGAGAAACAAACTCTGTATGATTAAAATATTCGGAATGCACTGTTGCATCAATTACAAAAGTCTGATTGGCATTAATAAATTTAGACCAGTTAACTCCCGAAACACCTTTATATAAGGCCTGATCATTATTGGCTCTGAAAGAATAAATGGGTTTCAATATTTTTAATGCGGTACGCAAAGACAAATTGGCTTTATACATAAATCCTTTATCTCCTTTGAAGCTTACCATTCTTACACCTTGCTCTACATCCTGTGCTCCTAAATTTTTCAATTCGGCAGCTAATATTTCTTCAAAACCAAAAAAGGTTTTGGCAATCATCTTAAAATTTTCTTCCATTTCTCTTTTAAATTCCAATAATTAAATTGCTATGCCAGTTCGCTTTCGCCCTTGTTTATATTACAAACAACCTGAAATAGTATATTTCCACAAAAATACACTAAATTTGCGGGATAGAAATAATTGAAAAGAATAAATGTCTGCAATGCAAAAAACCACTATTCCAAATCAGGCTCAACCGGAAGAAACCTGGTTCAGTTCCTGGTTTGATACTCCCTACTATCACATCCTTTATAAAGAACGAAATGAAAACGAGGCGCAGCTTTTTATGGATAATTTAACGCATTATTTAAATCTTCCCGAAAACGCAAAAGTCCTGGATTTAGCCTGTGGCAAAGGGCGTCATGCCATTTATTTAAACCAGTTGGGGTTTGATGTTATAGGAGCCGATTTATCCGAAAACAGTATTGCAGAAGCCAGCAAAAGCTCCAATGAAACCCTGCATTTTAAAGTCCATGACATGCGCGAAGCATTCGAAGAAAAATACGATGCTATCTTTAATTTGTTTACCAGTTTTGGCTATTTTGAAAATGACGATGACAATTTAACGACTTTAAAAGCCATCAAAAACAGCCTGTCTGAATATGGGTTTGCAGTAATTGATTTCATGAATGTATATCAGGTTATCAATACACTGGTTCCTGAAGAAGTAAAAACCGTTGATGGTATTGATTTTCATATCAAACGCTATGTAAAAGACGGACATATTTTTAAAGAAATTGATTTTGAAGACCAGGGTCATAGCTATCATTTTACCGAAAAAGTAAAAGCCCTGACTCTACAGGATTTTGAATCCATGATGGAAGAAGCAGGAATTTATCTTTTGGATATCTTTGGGGATTACAAACTAAAAAAATTCCACAAAACAGAAAGTGAACGACTTATTCTTATTTTTAAATAGATTGATAGGTTTAACTGTTAATTTGTCTAATCGTTTCATCGAATAAACAAATTCACCGTTAAATGATTAAACAATTAAACAATTCAGCTAAATTAAATGAATTATCTATTACCATTACTTTCGGTACTCCTTGGATATATTATTGCTTTGGTCATCAAACCAAAAAACAAAACCAATCTAAAACTATTACTGGCTTTTAGTGGTTCGTTTTTGCTTTCACTTACCGTCATGCATCTATTACCGGATGTTTATGAAAGTCACAACAGCAATATTGGAATTTGCATTATGCTTGGGATTTTGTTCCAAATCATCTTAGAGTTTTTCTCAAAAGGTGCTGAGCATGGTCACGTACACGGACATCCTAACATGACTCATATTCCCTGGTTGTTGTTTATTAGTCTTTGCATTCACGCCTTTCTGGAAGGATTTCCCGTAGGACATCATCATGATAATTTAGCCATCGGGATTGCTATTCACCACCTTCCTATTGCCATTATTCTGACTACTTTTTTCATCAATTCACATCTGAATCAAAAAGCCATTTTTGCCTTCATGCTCAGCTTTGCATTAATGACACCATTAGGCACATTTGCCTCAGATTATCTTACAGGGCTAAGCAATTTCCATAACGAAATTACCGCTGTGGTTATCGGAATTTTATTTCATATTTCTTCGACTATTATTTTCGAAAGCAGCGAAGGACACAAGTTTAATATTGCCAAAGTTTCGATGATTGTTTTAGGAATTGTGTTGGCTTATTTTTTATAGATTAAAATATTTTCTTTTTAAATTGCCTCAAGCTTTAGCTGGAGTAATAAAATTAGAAAAACACTATAAGGCTTTAGCCAAAAGAGTAATTTTAGCTAAAGCCAACCATTCGTAATAAATAATGGAAGAGTTTATTGAAAAAGCACTTTTGAAAGAATCAATAGAATTTAATGGTTCAGTCACTGAATTAAAAGAAAAAATTCGAATTGCTACTGAGCGAAAATTTAAACTTGAATGGATTTCTGAGAATGAATTTACAATTCTCTCGAAAATTTCATTAGGAACTTTTATTTTTATCTCGAATCCTAAATATTTTGAAGGAATAAAAGGTTTTGGAAAGTTGACCGAATTAAAAAATGGGAAAACCCAAATTGATTTAAAAACGAAATTACGCGTTGAACTTTATTTTATCGGAATTATTCCAACACTTACAATTTTAATTACATTTTTGAGTGGTAAAGAGGTTCCTCCATCGAGTATTTTTTTATTACCATTTATTCTTTTTTGGTTTTGGTTTATTTACAGAATTCAAGAAAAAATTCTTTTTAGAAAATTTAGAAATTATATTAAAGCTGAATAAAACTTTATTTCAAAAAATCAAAATACAACAAAATCCTCCTACCATTCTTGCTGAAAACTTAGTACCTTTGGCACTTTGCAACTCAGAAACACAACAAAATGACCTTCATAAAAACCACCGAACAATCCTCGAAATACGAACATTTAGAAAAAATGTCAGTTGCTGACTTGCTTTCGAACATCAATAACGAAGACAAAACCGTTCCGCTTTCTGTAGAAAAAGCATTACCTCAAATTGAAACTTTAGTCACTCAGATTGTTACTAAAATGAAACTGGGCGGACGTTTATTTTACATAGGTGCGGGAACTTCAGGGCGTTTAGGTGTGGTGGATGCATCGGAATGTCCTCCTACTTTTGGAGTACCTTTTGACCTGGTTGTGGGTATTATTGCCGGTGGCGACAAAGCCATCCGTAAAGCGGTAGAAAATGCCGAAGACAATGCTACGCAAGCCTGGATGGATTTACTGGAATTCAATATTAATGAAAATGATGTGGTGGTGGGAATTGCCGCTTCGGGAACAACGCCTTATGTTATTGGTGGATTAGAAGCCTGTAATAAAAATAATATCATCACAGGAAGTATTTCCTGCAATGCCGGGAGCCCGCTTTCGCAAACAGCCCAATTCCCTATTGATGTGGTTGTAGGACCGGAATTTGTTACCGGAAGTTCCAGAATGAAAGCAGGAACCGCTCAGAAACTGGTTTTAAATATGATTTCGACCGCAACGATGATCCAGTTAGGAAAAGTAAAAGGAAACAAAATGGTCGATATGCAATTGAGCAACAACAAACTCGTTGATCGCGGAACCAAAATGATTATGGGCGAAATTCCTGTAAGCTACGAAGAAGCCGCCCAACTATTGAAAGAACACGGCAGTGTGCGTAAAGCAGTTGATTTTTATAATTCTAAATAAGTCCTTAGCAGTTAGTTATTTAGTCCTTAGTTGGACTCCAAAAAACTAAGGACTATGGAACTATGGACTCATCACTAAGTACTAAAAAAAACATGGCTACAAACAAAGAATTATTATCCAAAGGCGTAAAATACTTAACAGGCGCTTTACCTTTGCTTTTTATAGGCCCCTCCTTTATCCATAATGCTTTTATGAATCAACAAAATGTATGGCATTATTTGGTTTTGGGATTCGGGATCGCATTTTGTATTACTGCTGTCATTTTGAGTTTCAAAGGACTGCAATTTATTATGAAAGCCTTATTCAACGATTAATGGAAGACTTAATTCACATCCAGAAAACATTCGAAAAAGTCGTTTTTATTAACAAAAAAGTGAACAATCGCGAATTTGAAGATTGCGTTTTTAAAAACTGTGACTTTTCCAACAGTGATTTTTCTAACAATACTTTTATGGATTGCGAATTCACCAACTGTAATCTTTCGATGACTGCTCTTGGTAATACCAGCTTAAAAACTGTTCATTTTTCCAATTGTAAATTATTAGGAATCCAATTTAATACTTGTGCCGATTTTATGTTTACCGTGAGTTTCAATGACTGTATTTTAGATTACGCTTCTTTTTCGAATAAAAAAATGCCTAAATCCCGATTCAATTCTTGCTCTATGAAAGAAGTCAGTTTCATTGGAACCAATCTTTCTAACTCCGTTTTTGACAATTGCAATCTGGAAAATGCTGTTTTTAACGACACTGAATTGAAGGAAGTGAATTTCCTGACGGCTTACAATTATAAAATTGATCCAGAATTCAACCCGATGCGAAAAGCCAAATTTTCGATGCAGGGAATTCCGGGACTTTTAGACAAATACGATATTAAAATTCAATAAAATGAAAAAACTTATTCTACTTCCCTTACTTCTTATTATTGTTTCCTGCTATAATGCAGAACACAATTGTGCAGACTTTAAAACCGGGAAATTTCGTTTTGAACACGAAGTTGACGGTGTAAAAAAAGTGACACTTTTTCAACGTAATGACAGCATCGAGATTGAAACCTTTGAAGGAAAAACTGATACCGCTTCTATACGCTGGGTTAATGATTGCGAATATGTTCTTAAAAAACTACATCCTAAAAATATGGCTGAAGAAAAAGCAATAGGAATGAAAATTTTGACCACTTCTAAAAATTCCTATACCTTTGAATTTGGCATTGTTGGTTCAGACCAAAAACAAAGAGGAACTGTCACTAAAGTTGGTGAACTGTAAATTCTAATTATTTTTTTAATCATATTATATTTTATTATGGAAGTATTTTTAAATGCTGATGCCTGGATAGCGTTATTGACTTTAACCTTTCTCGAAATTGTGCTAGGGATTGATAATATAATTTTTATATCAATAGCTACCGGAAAGCTACCGGAAGAAAGTCGCAAAAAAGCCACTAAAATAGGGATGTTTCTGGCGATGTTCATGAGAATTGCATTGCTGATGGGAATTTCTTATCTAATTGCTATGAAAGAGCCATGGTTTACTATTGAACTAAGCTGGATAAATGCTCAGGTTTCAGGACAAAGTATCATTTTATTATTAGGAGGATTGTTTCTGATTTATAAAAGTACTAACGAGATTAGAGAAAAAGTCGATCATAAAGGAGAAGAAGAAAAAGAAATTGGAAAAACAGCCGCAAAATCCTTCAGCAGTGTGATTTTACAAATTATCCTGATTGACTTAGTGTTCTCATTTGATAGTATTTTAACAGCTGTAGGAATGACTAATGGTGTTACCGGCGCCTTGTATATCATGATTACTGCTGTGATTATCTCTATTTTGATTATGATGCAATTTGCTGTTCCGGTAGGGACTTTTGTAAACAAACATCCTTCAATCCAAATTTTAGGTTTATCGTTTTTAATATTAATTGGGTTAATGCTGATTACTGAAAGTGCTCATTTATCCAATGCTTTAGTTTTTGGCAGCCATGTAACTCCTATTCCAAAAGGGTATTTGTATTTTGCTATATCTTTCTCACTGATGGTAGAAGTACTAAACATGAAAGTCTCCAAAAAGAAATAATTATTTCATACATTATCAACAAAAGAAGCTCCTCAACAGGAGCTTTTTTTAGTTATAAAACATAAAAAGTAATAAATTAGCATATGAAATAAACCAAGCCTAAAAATAATTATTAATGAAAAATACCATCTCTCAAAGAGTTGCCGACTTTTTAAAAAATTTCCCTCCTTTTAATTTTTTAGAAAAAAATGATATAGAAGTACTTTCTGAACAGGTTTCAATAATTTACAAAGACAAAGGAGCTGTTATTTTTGAAGAAAATGAAGAGACACATGATTCTTTTTATGTTGTTCATAAAGGAGCTGTGGAATTACGCAAAAAAGCAAAAAATGATATCCTGGATATGTGTGATGAAGGTGATATTTTTGGTTTACGACCATTAATTGCCCATGAAAATTATAAAATGGAAGCTACCACTCATGAAGAAACCATTTTATACGCAATTCCCATCGCTGTTTTCAAACCTTATGCTATAAAAAATGCCGATGTAGGCAGTTTTATAATTGATAGTTTTGCTTCTAACACGCATAATCCTTTTTCAAAAAGCCATAGTGGTAAACTATATGGAGAGCGCATTGATTTTGAAAATACAAATGGAGATGATATCATTGATTATGATAATAAAATACTGGATCTGCAACCTATAAAATATTCTAAAAAAATAATTACCTGCTCCCGTGCTACTACAGCTAAAGAAATTGCAGCAACTATGACAAAAAAGAATATTGGAGCGATGCTGGTAGTAGAAGATATGCTACCTATTGGGATTATAACCGATAAAGATTTAAGAAATAAAATTGTAACCGGTGAACATTCTATTAATACTTCTGCAGATGTAATCATGAACTCACCGGTAATTACTTATTCTAAAAAAATGACCATCACACAGGCACAAATGGCAATGATGAAAAGCAATATCAGTCATTTATGCCTTACTAAAGACGGGACAGCAAATACCAAAGCTATCGGAATTCTTTCTAAACACGACGTAATGGTTGCTTTAGGAAATAATCCTGCCGTATTAATCAAGGCATTAAAAAGGGTGAAAAAAGCCAAAGCCATCAAACCGATTCGTACCAAAATAATGCAATTGCTGCAGGGATATTTAGACCAAAATATTCCTATAACGATTACCTCAAAAATTATTACAGAGCTCAATGATGCCTGTATTAAAAGGGTTATAGAATTATCCCTGGCTAAGATGAAAACCCCGCCACCTGTACGGTTTTCCTGGCTGGCATTAGGAAGTCAGGGACGCAGCGAACAATTATTACACACCGATCAGGATAATGCGTTGATTTATGAAGATGTCCCTGAAGAGTTACAGGAAAAAACCAGCAAGTATTTTCTGGAACTAGCAGCAATAGTTAACAAAGGGCTTTTTGAAATTGGATATGAATACTGTCCTGCAGAAATGATGGCTTCCAATCCTAAATGGTGCCTGAGTTTAAACCAATGGAAAGAATTAGTTCACGACTGGATTAGTAAACCAGGTAAAGATGAAGTCTTACTTTCCTTTATCTTTTTTGATTACAGCTTATCTTTTGGAGACAGAGAATTAGCCAATGAATTAGCCGATTATATTTTTGAAGATATTGCCGCCAATCCTATCTTCTATGTGCATTTAGTTAGCGGTGCTTTACAAAGTCCGTCACCAACAGGTTTTTTCAGACAATTTCTGGTAGAACAGGATGGTGCTCATAAAGATTTTTTCGACATTAAAAGACGTGCTTTAATGCCATTAGCTGATGCTGCCCGCGTTTTGATTTTATCCCATTCTGTAAAAGGAATCAGCAATACTCCCGAACGTTTTGAAAAACTGGCCGAGTTGGAACCACAAAACAAAGAACTGTATTTATCTTGTGCTTATTCATACAAAGCCTTACTCAAATTCCGAACAAAACAAGGTCTTTTACATCATGATTCCGGACAATTTATTGAATTAGAAGCACTTTCCAAATTAGAAAAAGTAAAACTAAAGGGAACCTTTAAAACAATTAAAGAATTACAAGAAGTGATTTCGATGCGTTTTAATCCTGGAAAAATTACAATATAATGACTATTAAAGAAAAAATAACCGAGTCTCTTCAAATTCTGGGAATTCTAAAGGAACCTATTGAAGAAAATTTAAATCAACCCATCGAATCTGCACGGTTTGTTGTTCTTGATACAGAAACTACCGGATTTGATTACATAAATGACCGTATTCTTTGTATTGGAGCCATCGTACTACAAAACGGAGTCATCAATTTACAAAATGCTTTTGAGCATTATATGGATCAGGAGCATTTTGATAAATCCAGCGTTCAAATTCACGGAATTATAAGAAGTGATGTATTGGATCATAAAACAGAATTACAGGTACTTCAGTTGTTTTTAGACTATTTAGGAGATTCCATTATCATTGCGCATCATACTAAATTTGACATCACCATGATTAATAATGCACTGGAAAGAAACGGTCTGCCGAAACTAACCAACAAAACCCTCGATACCGCTGTTTTATACAAAAAAACATTAATTAAATCTAATTTACTGGTACGTAAAGATCACTATACATTAGATGATCTGGCCGATAAATTTGATATATCAAAAAAGGACCGGCACACTGCAATAGGAGATGCATACATCACTGCTATCGCTTTTCTTAAAATTCTAAAAAAACTAAAAGAGAGTAAAGTAAGTTTATTGTACCAGCTTTTCAGATAAAGGCAATTTGGATTTTATAAACTTAAAACAAAAAAGCCACTCAAATGAGTGGCTTTTTGTGAACGCAGAAGGATTCGAACCTTCGACCGCCTGCTTAGAAGGCAGGTGCTCTATCCAGCTGAGCTATGCGTCCTTTAATCTGTTTTATCATATCTAAACCTTCTGACCGTCCCGATTAATAATCGGGATGCTCTATCCAGCTGAGCTATGCGTCCATTTGTTTTTAAACTTATGGCAAAGTTTTGTCGGGGTGGCAGGATTCGAACCTGCGGCCTCCTGCTCCCAAAGCAGGCGCGATAACCGGGCTACGCTACACCCCGAACTTTTTATAGATAGATTCGTTATCTGTGGTCTTCCCGATTTCAATCGGGACACAATAACCGGGCTACGCTACACCCCGAAGACAAAGTATTAAGCGGAGAGACAGGGACTCGAACCCTGGCGACGGTTACCCGTCGACAGATTAGCAATCTGCTCCATTACCGCTCTGGCACCTCTCCAAGCTCAAAGAACGTGTCTTGTTTTGCGGTTGCAAATGTAACACATCATCCCATTTCTCACAACTATTTTGATGCTTTTTTTTATTATTTTTTTTACTGTTTTCAAAAAACACTAAAAATCAAATACATAAGATTAAAAAAATTAGAAAACATTTTTTCAAAAACAGAATCAACAACTGAAAATCTAAATTTTATACAAAAAAGAGTAAATTTGCTACAAGCATACAACCAATAAGAATTTCAGTCATGAATAAAAAAGTAGTAATTGTTTCTGCAGTCAGAACCCCTATCGGAAGTTTTATGGGAGGATTATCAAATGTTACTGCACCACAACTTGGTGCAATAGCCATAAAAGGAGCTTTAGATAAAATTAATTTAGACCCAGCTATGGTTGACGAAATACTTATGGGAAATGTAATTCAGGCCGGTGTAGGACAAGCTCCAGCCAGGCAGGCAGCCATTTTTGCCGGATTAAATAATACTGTTCCCTGTACAACAATTAACAAAGTTTGTGCTTCAGGAATGAAAGCCGTTATGATGGCTGCTCAGGCAATACAATCTGGCGATGCCGAAACGGTAATAGCAGGTGGTATGGAAAACATGAGCCTGATTCCGCATTATACGCATTTAAGAAATGGAACTAAATTTGGTCCAACTACCCTTATTGACGGTATGCAAAAAGACGGTTTGGTAGATGCTTATGACAATCAGGCTATGGGTGTTTACGCCGATTTATGCGCTACCGAACATCATATTAGTCGTGAAGAACAAGACAATTATGCCATTGAATCCTACCGTCGTTCTGCAAAGGCTTGGGAAGCGGGTAAATTTGATGCCGAAATAGTTCCGGTTACAGTACCACAAAGACGTGGCGAACCGATTATCATTAGTAAAGATGAAGAGTTTACCAATGTAAAATTGGAAAAAATCCCAACTTTAAATGCCGTTTTCACAAAAAACGGAACAGTAACTGCTGCCAATGCCTCTACTATCAATGATGGTGCTGCTGCTTTAATATTAATGAGTGAAGAAAAAGCAGCCCAATTAAACCTAAAACCATTGGCTTACATAAAAAGTTATGCCGATGCTGCGCAGGAACCAAAATGGTTTACAACAAGCCCTGCCAAGGCGTTACCAAAAGCCTTAGACAAAGCAGGAATAACACTCAACGATGTCGATTTTTTTGAATTCAATGAAGCTTTTTCTGTTGTTGGATTAGCCAACATCAAAATCCTGAATCTGGATAGCAAAAAAGTAAATGTAAATGGCGGTGCAGTATCTCTGGGTCATCCATTGGGTTGTTCCGGAGCGCGAATCATAGTGAGTTTACTAAATGTTTTAGAACAAAATAATGCTAAAATAGGAGCAGCAGCTATATGTAACGGAGGTGGCGGAGCTTCAGCAATTGTTATTGAAAGAATTTAAAAAAATAGAATTAATGTTCGGAATTTGTAATTTAGCCATTATACCACTTCGTTTTGAAGCTAGTGACAGAAGCGAAATTGTTTCCCAGGTTTTGTTTGGAGAACATTTTAAAATAATAGAAACAAACAAACAATGGTCCCGCATTAAACTGCAGTATGATGATTATGAAGGCTGGGTTGATTCTAAGCAATATCAGGTTATTTCAGAATCTAATTACAACCAATTATCTAAAGAAACGCCAATATTAAATGCTGATTTGATAGAATACATTACCGGGTCTTCCAACACGCTTATACCAATTCCATTAGGTTCTTCTCTGTCGTTTTTACATAACAGCGAAATAAACACCGCCAATTATGAATTTGAAGGAACTAAAGTAAACGGAATCAAAAACAAAAAAAATATTATCAATACATCTTACCTTTACTTAAATGCACCTTATTTATGGGGAGGAAAAACACCTTTTGGGATTGACTGTTCCGGTTTTACACAAATGGTTTATAAACTTAACGGCTACAAGTTATTAAGAGATGCATCACAACAGGCAACACAGGGTGAGGCCCTAAGTTTCATTGAAGAAAGCGAGCCAGGAGATTTAGCTTTTTTTGACAATGAAGAAGGTAATATTATTCATGTGGGTATTATTATGGAAAACAATTATATCATTCATGCCAGTGGTAAAGTGAGAATTGACCGCATAGATCACTTAGGAATTTTTAATGCTGAAATCAACAAACACACCCACAAACTCAGGGTAATTAAAAAGATTATCTAAAAGTTACTCACAATCCCATTTTGTATTAGCAACCTTATCTTTTAAAGCCGATTGTAAATTGTAATGCCACCATTCTGAATCTAAAGCTTTAAAATGATGCTTATCCATAATCTTTTTAAGAAACTTTCTGTTGTTTTTTATCTTTTTAGACAAATTGGCGTAATTATGCCCAGCTTCTGCACCAAAAAAATCAAACGGAGTTCCCATATCCAGCTCTTTTCCATTTTTATCAACTAAGGTAATATCTACTGCCCCTCCCCGATTATGAATGGATCCTTTGGCAGGATCTGCAACATATTGAGGATTAGAAACAATTTCCCACATTCTCTTTTGAATAGCTAACGGACGATAACAATCAAACAGTTTTATCCGATATCCCTTTTCTATAAATTCTTTATTTGCAGCAATTAATGCTTTGACTGTTTTTAATCGCAAATAACATTCAGCACAATCATATACTTTTGCTTTCAGGAAATTATCTGTTGTTGCATACTTCATATCATAAACAAAATCAACACTGTACTCTTTCAAATTTACAAATGCAGTATCAGAAATAACAGTTTGCGCTTTTTTATATACTTCCGCTGCAGATTGCGACTTACAGGAATAAAAACACATCACAAAAAAAGCTGTAAAAATGAATCTTATTAAATATATCATTGCTATTATTTTTTTATAAAATTAGAACAATAGAATGATTTTATAAAATAAAACAATTTCATTATTAAATAAAGGGAACTATATACCTACCCTTTTTTACAAAAATAAATTGACTGACTGTAAAAAACATTAAAAAATGCATCCAAAACACGGCAAATACCACACTGATTTCGGCTCCTTTAAAAAGTCTTTTTTACACTTGTTCATACTGTTTTTTTAAACTAAATTTGCACCGTAATTCATCAAATACAAAACAATGATTCATTTCTTTGAAAACCCAGGCAACGCAATTTATGCCGTACAAACAGAAGGCGAAATTTCGGCTCAAGATATTTCTAAACTGAACTGGCTTTTTGCCAATGCAAATAAAATAGAAAAATCCGTGTTGACGGATTTTTTTGTTGGTCCCCGCGCCACTATGATTACGCCATGGAGTACCAATGCAGTTGAAATAACTCAAAATATGGGTATTTCAGGAATCATTCGTATCGAAGAATTTTTCAAAGTCTCAGAAGATTTTGCTGATTTTGACCCAATGCTTTCGCAAAAATACACCGAATTAAATCAGGATATTTTTAATATTCATATTCAGCCGGAAGATATTTTAGAAATTGAAGATATCGCTGCTTACAATAAGCAGGAAGGTTTGGCATTAAGCTCAGAAGAAGTAGAATATTTAAATAATCTGGCAGGTAAATTAGGTCGAAAATTAACTGATTCTGAAATATTTGCTTTCTCACAAGCCAATTCAGAACACTGTCGTCACAAAATTTTCAACGGAACTTTTGTAATTGATGGCGTAGAAAAAGAAACTTCCCTTTTTAAATTAATCAAGAAAACATCACAGGAAAACCCTAACGATATTGTTTCTGCTTACAAAGACAATGTGGCTTTTGTAAAAGGGCCAAGAGTACAGCAATTTGCTCCTAAAACAGCTGACAAACCTGATTACTATGAAATAAAAGAATTTGATTCAGTTATTTCCTTAAAAGCAGAAACACATAATTTCCCTACCACTGTAGAGCCTTTCAATGGTGCTGCAACCGGTTCAGGAGGAGAAATTCGTGACCGTTTGGCTGGTGGACAGGGTTCATTACCAATGGCCGGAACTGCAGTTTATATGACTTCTTATTCAAGATTAGAAGAAAACAGACCCTGGGAAGCTGCAGTGGCTGAAAGAAAATGGCTGTATCAGACACCAATGGATATTTTAATCAAAGCATCTAATGGAGCTTCTGATTTTGGAAATAAATTTGGACAACCGTTAATTACCGGTTCTGTTTTAACTTTCGAACATGAAGAAAATGCACGCAAAATAGGTTACGACAAAGTAATCATGCAGGCAGGCGGAATTGGTTACGGAAAATTAGATCAGGCTATCAAACACAAACCACAAGAAGGAGACAAAATTGTTATCCTTGGTGGAGAAAATTATAGAATCGGAATGGGTGGTGCTGCGGTTTCTTCGGCAGACACAGGAGCTTTTGGTTCAGGAATTGAGTTAAATGCCATTCAGCGATCCAATCCTGAAATGCAAAAACGAGCCGCTAATGCTATTCGCGGATTAGTGGAAAGCGATAATAACCCAATTGTTTCTATTCACGATCACGGAGCGGGCGGACACTTAAACTGTCTTTCTGAATTAGTAGAAGATACCGGAGGATTAATCGATTTAGATAAATTACCTGTGGGCGACCCTACTCTTTCTGCTAAAGAAATTATCGGAAACGAATCGCAAGAAAGAATGGGATTAGTAATTGGTCAGAAAGACATTGACACTTTACACCGAATTGCCGACAGAGAGCGCTCGCCAATGTACGAAGTAGGTGATGTAACCGGCGATCATCGTTTTACTTTCGAATCAAAAACTACCGGAGCAAAACCTATGGATTATGCATTGGAAGATTTCTTTGGAAGTTCGCCAAAAACAATAATGACTGATAAAACGGTTGATTATAACTATACCCCATTAGATTATTCAGCATCAAAAATTGCTGAATATTTAGAACAGGTATTGCAATTAGAAGCAGTTGCCTGTAAAGACTGGCTGACTAATAAAGTAGACCGTTGTGTAGGTGGAAAAGTAGCCAAGCAACAATGTGCCGGTCCATTGCAATTGCCTTTAAACAACTGCGGTGTTGTCGCTTTAGATTTTAACGGAAAAGAAGGAATTGCAACCTCTATTGGTCATGCTCCTATTTCGGCATTAATTGATCCTGTTGCAGGAAGCCGTAATGCTATTGCGGAATCATTATCAAATATTGTCTGGGCTCCAATTAAAGACGGACTAAAAGGAATTTCTCTTTCGGCCAACTGGATGTGGGCTTGTAAAAACGAAGGTGAAGATGCCCGTTTATACGCTGCTGTTGAAGGCTGTTCTGATTTTGCTATCGAATTAGGGATCAATATTCCAACAGGAAAAGATTCTCTTTCGATGAAGCAAAAATATCCTAATGACGAAGTAATTGCACCGGGAACGGTTATTATTTCGGCAGGTGGAAACTGTACGGATATCAGAAAAGTAGTAGAACCTGTTTTACAAAAAGACGGTGGTTCCATTTATTATATCAATTTATCACAGGATGAATACAAATTAGGAGGTTCTTCGTTTGCGCAAATTCTGAATACCATTGGAAATGAAACGCCTACTATCAAAGATGCTTCTTTCTTTAAAAATGCATTCAATACAATCCAGGAATTAATTTTGGATAACCAAATTGTAGCAGGACACGATATCGGAAGTGGTGGTTTAATCACTACTTTATTAGAAATGTGTTTTGCTGATGTAAATTTAGGAGCCAAAGTTGATTTCACCGCTTTCGCAGAAAAAGATTTATTAAAAATCCTTTTTGCTGAAAATATTGGTATTGTTTTTCAGGCCAAAACTGATGCAAGTGTTGAACCTCAATTAAAAGCAGCTAATATCGAATTCTTCAAAATCGGAAGAGTTGAATCTTCTGAAAATTTGATTATTAATAATGAAATTTTTAATATTAATGATTATAGAGATATCTGGTTTAAAACTTCGTTTTTATTAGATCAAAAACAATCAAAAAACGGAACAGCACAAGAACGTTATAACAATTATAAAAACCAACCGTTACACTTTAATTTCCCTGCTCATTTTACAGGAAAAAAACCTGAAATAGACGCTTCTAAACCAAGACCAAAAGCAGCAATTATTCGTGAAAAAGGAAGTAATTCAGAACGAGAAATGGCTAATGCGATGTACTTAGCAGGTTTTGATGTAAAAGACGTTCATATGACCGATTTGATTTCGGGACGTGAAACTCTGGAAGATATTCAGTTTATTGGGGCCGTTGGTGGATTCTCTAATTCAGATGTTTTAGGTTCAGCTAAAGGCTGGGCAGGAGCTTTCAAATACAATGAAAAAGCAAACACTGCTTTGAAAAACTTCTTTAAAAGAGAAGATACTTTATCGGTTGGTATTTGTAACGGCTGTCAGTTGTTCATGGAATTAGAACTAATTAATCCGGAACATGGTGTAGAATTACACGGAAAAATGTTGCACAATACCAGTCAAAAACATGAAAGCATCTTTACTTCTGTAACCATAAAAGAGAATAACTCAGTAATGTTATCCAGTTTAGCCGGAACAACTTTAGGAGTATGGGTTTCTCATGGGGAAGGTAAATTTAATCTTTCTATGACTGAAGACAGCTATAATATTGTGGGTAAATACGGTTATGAAGAGTATCCTGCAAATCCAAACGGTTCTAATTTTAACACCGCTATGTTGTGTGATAAAACGGGTCGTCACTTAGTTACGATGCCGCATATTGAACGTTCCGTTTTCCAATGGAACTGGGCTAATTATCCAGCCCACAGAAACGATGAAGTTACTCCTTGGCAGGAAGCTTTTGTCAATGCCAGAAAATGGATTGAAAACAATAACTAATTTTTAGTTTCTTAAATATCACAAAGCGTTCTCGAAAGAGAGCGCTTTTTTTGTGGGATATTTTTTATTAGTAAATTTTAAATCCTTACATTTAGACTTTATTTTGAATCTATAAATTACATCCAACCAAAACATGAAAAAATCACTTTTAATTTTAAGTTTCTGTATTCTTTCCCTTTCGGCAAATGCGCAAAGCACTTCAAAAACAGAAAAAATAAACCAACTTATGGAACTAATGGGTTCCGGAAAAATGGCAATCCAGATGATGAACCAAATGATGGAGAGTTTTAAAAGTTCTTATTCCAAAGTAAATGATACCTTTTGGGAAGATTTTAAAAAAGAAATAAAAGCTGAAGATATTACCAATATGATTATCCCAATTTATGATAAATATTATACCGAAAATGATATCGACCAATTAATTGCTTTTTACAATTCGCCTATTGGAAAAAAAATGATTGCTACTATGCCTCAGGTTATGCAGGAATCTATGGTTGCGGGACAAGCCTAGGGAAAACAAATTAGCGAAAAAGTAATCGCTAAGCTGAAAGAAAAAGACAATTTGGAAAAGTAAAAAAGTATGGATAGTTTTACCCTATCTTATTAAAATCATTTTTATAATATTATTAAAATAAATCACTATGCCATCAGCTGTTTCTGAATGTTTGTATTGTCAGGAAAACGAAACCTTACATAACTTAATGATTAAAATCACCGACTTAAAAGTGTCGCAATTGTTCTTGTTTAAAGAGCAGTCGTACACCGGTCGTTTAAATGTAGTTTACAAAGATCACGGAGTGGAATTTTATGAATTAAGCGACGAAGAACGCAAAGCATTCATGGATGATGTAGCCACGGCTGCTAAAGCAATTGCAAAAGCTTTTAATCCTGACAAAATTAATTACGGTGCATTTTCAGATACATTATCGCACTTGCATTTTCACATCGTTCCAAAATATAAAGACGGCTATGGTTTTGGAAGTGTTTTTGAAATGAATCCAAACAAAGTAATACTTTCTGATACCGAATATATGGCGTTGATTGAAAAAATAAAAGCAAACTTATAATCCTTTTAAGTTTTACAATATAGGATCCTCTTTTAAATTAATTTAAAAGAGGATTTTTTTTAGATTAACAATTAAAAAACATTCTGTACCCATAAACAACCACATTTCTGTATCTGTGCTTGTTTTTTTGAATTCGATACTTTTACTCTTCTAAAGAGTAACTTATGGAAACGAAGCCGGAACCTGATCAAAATCTAATATTAAGAGCTATTACAATTGCTGATCTTCCTACCATTGTAAAAATTTATAAGCAACAAAAGAATGCAACTACTAAGCTAAAAAGTCCGGATATGCCATTAACTGACCAATTTGGACTTCCTTTCTTTGTGGCTGAAAGGGATAGCAAAATCATAGCTTATTCCTATGTCATGCTAACAAGCGGGAATAATTACAATCTAAATGCTGCAATAGATTCCACTTTATCAGGTAATTCCATAGTCGGCTATTTAATAAAAGAATCGGAAATCTTTTTCAAACAACAATGTCAAAAGGGTATGTTTAAAAATCTTAATACAACAACTCAACGATTGATTAATTGGCTAAACAATACTTACCAATAATAAACACAACAGACACAGTTGTAAATTTATTATTTTTACAAGACACAGAAAAACTGATAATATGGCGAGAGAAATTTTATATTTAAAAATTGCAAGAATTCTTGAAGAACAAATCCATATTGGGAGTCTGAAAACAGGCGAAAAACTTCCCTCCATTCGCACCGTTCAAAAGATTTACGGCATAAGTATTAATACTGTAAAACAGGCTTTTTTAGAACTGGAAAGCAAATCATTAATAGAATCCAAACCTAAATCCGGTTATTATGTCAGTAATTTTTTTGATACCAGATTAGCTCTTCCCTCAATCAGTAAACTTCACTTATCTGACAAAGAAAAAACTCCTGAAGATTTAATCAGCAAGGTTTTCAATACTTTAACAGATAAAAATATCACTCAGTTTTCCTTAGGGGTTACAGACAAAAGTATGTTGCCTATAGCTAAACTGAACAAAGGAATTAACAAAGTGTTGCGACAATTAGACGACAGCGGAACGGGATACGAACCCGCTCAGGGAAACCTTAATTTAAGAAGAAACGTAGCCAAATGGTCTTTTACCTGGGGTGGAAATTTAACCGAAAAAGACATTGTAACCACATCGGGAGCGTTAAATGCCTTATTTTATGCTTTGATTACAGTTACTAAACCGGGAGACACCGTAGCTATTGAAACACCGCTGTATTTTGGTATTTTACAAATGATAAAATCACTGGGACTTCATATTATTGAACTCCCCACCCACCCTGTAACGGGAGTTTCTCTGGAAGATTTAAAAAAAGTTTTACCTCAAATCAGCGCTTGTTGCTTTGTAACAAACTTTAATAATCCTCTGGGAAGCTGTATGCCTGAAGAAAATAAAAAAGAAGTTGTCAGATTGCTTACACAGCATAACATTCCGCTGATTGAAGATGATTTGTATGGCGATTTATTTTTTGGCGCCAGCCGGCCAAAACCCTGTAAAGCTTTTGATAAAGAAGGAATCGTGATGTGGTGTGGTTCTGTTTCAAAAACCTTAGCGCCCGGCTATCGTGTGGGTTGGGTTGCTCCGGGAAAATTTAAAAATAAACTGATCAGAAAAAAACTTTTACATACTATTTCCAGTCCCCCATTATATCAGGAAGTGATTGCTGATTTTATGGAACATGGTCGTTATGAGCATCATCTTAGAGGATTACGAAATACATTGTACAGCAACTATTTGCAATTTCAACGCACTATTGAAGAACATTTTCCTGAAAACACTAAAATTTCAAAACCTCAGGGCGGATTTGTACTTTGGCTGGAACTGGATCCAAAGATAGACACTGCCCTGCTTTTTGATATTGCTATACAGCAAAAAATAGGTTTTGCTCCCGGTCGAATGTTTACCCAGCACGACCAATACAACAATTGTATGCGGCTAAATTTTGGATTAAAATGGGATGATAAAGTCGAAAACAGCCTTAAAAAACTTGGATTATTAATTAAACAACAACTTTATGAAATTATATCAAATTGATGCTTTTACCAAAAATATATTTTCCGGAAACCCCGCAGCAGTTTGTCCGCTGGAAGAATGGCTGACCGATGAAATGATGCAAAATATTGCAGCTGAAAACAATCTTTCCGAAACAGCATTTTATGTTAAAAACGGAGCTAAATATGAGATAAGATGGTTTACACCTACTGTTGAAGTCGATCTTTGCGGACACGCCACTTTAGCTGCTGCGTATGTACTATTCAATTATGAAAATCATAAGGATTCACTAATCAACTTTTATTCTTCCAGAAGTGGTGATTTAATGGTAACTAAAGAAGACGATTTACTTTCACTAAATTTTCCTTCCGATGTATTCGAAGCTGTCGAATTAACGAATCAGCTGCTAGATGCATTTGATGTAAAACCCAAAAAAGCTTTTAAAGGAAAAACAGATTATATGATTGTGTTTAATGACGAAGAAGAAATACTGTATTTAAAGCCTCAATTTGATAAAATTGTAAAGCTCGGAGTCAGAGGTGTAATTGCAACCGCTCCCGGGAATAATGTTGACTTTGTATCGCGATTTTTTGGTCCGCAATCCGGAATAGATGAAGATCCTGTGACAGGTTCCGCACATACAACTTTAATTCCTTTTTGGGCAAAAGAACTGAATAAATCTAAATTATCCGCCATTCAGCTTTCAGAAAGAAGAGGATATCTGGAATGTGAATTATTAGAAAACAGCGTTCGCATAAGCGGTTACGCCAGATGTTATCTCATTGGGGATTTGTTTTTATAAAAAAGAAAAGCCTCTTTAAAAATAAAGAGGCTATCTATAAAAATTTATCAAACCCTAAAATGACAAATTTTATTTTTTTATAATGTATTATTAATCTATTTCTGCCATAACATTTTCCATGAAGATTTCCGGTTCTCTTTCATTGTACCAATAATCTGCAACAATACTCAAAACAATATCTTTTAAACCACTTAAAGAACTTTCCGGTTGATGTTGTTCATCTTTAATTACTTCAATAAGTAATTCATTTACTTTACTGATTTTCTCTGAATTTGTCATCTTGCTTATTGTTGATTAAACACTTAATTGCCTTATTGTTTCCGGGAATAAAAGTATAGGAATTACGATTTCCCGACAATACCCACTTTTAGTGATTTTTTTATGTTTTTTTAATATAATTTTAAGATTTGTCTTATTTAACCTCTTCAAGCGTGTGAATACAGTCCTGAATTTGTATAATTCTCTTAAGCCAGATACGATATAATATTCTCAATTGAATTAAAAAAATAACAGTCGTAAACAACAGTAAAAAGTACTTTGGCATCGTAAACTGAATTCCATACGTAAAAAACACGAGTAATCCGGAAATAAATCCCAATCTGGCAATAACAGCAATCAATGCAAACTTTTTAATTCTGATATAAAGCTGTACTAACGCTATTTTAATATTCGAGTTATCTGTTAAATAGCGATTGTGATAATATCCGTAAACGTTATGAAGTATAGGCAGTAATAAACTTATTATCAAAATTAAATTAACCCAAAAAGGCTTTTCAGAACCATCAAACATTGAATAATAAACCATTAAAAAAAATACCCATCCGGTAATCTCAAACAGAATTTGTTTCCGAATGGATTTCAAAACCGGGTGTTTATTTTCCTGTAACATCTTTACTAATGTTGCTTCGTCTTTAGAATCGGCTTCAATCGCTTTCCAATCAGATTTTAAATCATGTAGTTCCATCGCTATTGGTTTAACAAGGTTTTAATTTTTGTTTTAATTCTGTTTAATTTTACTCCCACATAATTTTCACTGATTCCTGTAATCTCTGCAATTTGCTGATAGGACAATTCCTCAAAATACAGCGCTATTAATGCTTTTTCACTGTCATTCAATACTTTTAGAACGGCAAACAAGCGTTCCTGCCGCAGCTCTACCTCATCATTAGGCTGCTCTTCGGCAAAATCAGGTAATTGTGTGAGATAATTAATGGGTGTTGTTTTTTTTCGAAAAGAAGCAATGGCTGTATTCAGTGCAACACGATACATCCAGGTACTTATTTCTGAATTTCCTTTGAAATCAGGATAGGATTTCCAAAGCTGGAAAACTATTTCTTGAAATAAATCTTCACGATCCTCAGCACTCTCCCGATACAAACGAACAATTTTATGCAGCATCGCATTGTATTGCGCTATAATGACTAAAAACTCTTTTTCAACTGCATTCATTTCTAATACATTTCTTTTCGAATAAAACTAAGATAAGCAAAATCATATTCTACGCTCATTTATGCTCTAAATTTAATTTCTCCTTAACAAGCTGAATATCAGTTTTTATTTGTGCATTCTCCAGTTTTAAACTATCGATCTGTTCCTGAAGATTAGTATCTCTGATTTTTGATCTTCCTTCCGGTGAAGATTCTTTTCCACATCCCACTACTCCAAAAAGCAGCATTACAATAATTGTTTTCATATCTATTGGTTTTTATATATTAGTTGTCTTTTCTTTCAAAAACTTACAGCTGGCTAAAAAAACAATAAAATATTTGCACAACCAATTAATTGCATTATATTTGCAACTGATTGATTGCATTAAAATTATTCAGAATGAGAAGAGACATATTTCAGGCTATTGCTGATCCAACCCGAAGAGCCATCATAAGTCTGATAACAGTTCAGGCGATGACACCGAATGCCATTGCAGAACATTTTGAAACCAGCAGACAAGCCATTTCAAAACATTTAAGAATCCTGACAGAATGCGAAGTTTTAAAACAAGAACAAAAAGGCAGGGAAATTTATTACCAACTCGAACTGGAAAAAATGAAAGAAATTGACCAATGGCTGTCACAATTCAAAGCTATTTGGGAAAACCGTTTTAATGAATTAGATACTATATTAGCAACCTTAAAAAACAAAAAAGATGAAAACGAACCTACAATTTGACTTTATTGTTGATAAAGAAAACAATACTGTAAACGTAAAAAGAGAATTTGCAGCTAAACTTCCTTTAGTTTGGGATGCCTGGACTAAAGCGGAAATTTTAGATTTATGGTGGGCACCTAAGCCATATAAGACCGAAACCAAATCAATGGATTTTAGAGAAGGTGGCACTTGGTTTTATGGCATGGTTAGCCCCGAAGGCGAAACACACTGGTGCAGAAATGATTATAAAAAAATAAATGTACAAAAATCTTTTTCAGGATTAGATGCTTTTTGCGATGAAAACGGAACTATCAACACTGATTTTCCGCGAACCGTATGGAACAATACTTTTATCGAAAACGGAGCAACTACCACTGTAAATATTGTAGCTCAATATGAAAAACTAGCCGACCTGGAACAAATTATCTCTATGGGATTCCAGGAAGGATTCACGATGGCATTGGGTAATTTAGATGACTATTTAAATGAAATGACTAAATGATGCTAACCAAAAAAATCCATCTGTTGCTTGCTGTTGGTTTTATGAGCCAAATCACTTTTAGTCAGGTTCATTTAAAAATTGAAAAAAATCAAAGTTATTTTACCGAAGGCAAAGACAGTATTTTAACGTATCAGGAGGCTTCAGAAAAGTCAATTAACGGACAATACATTCGTTCGAATTACATTCATCCGTTATATAATCTGGATGGAAGTGTCTTAAGTGAAGATTTCCCTGCTGATCATTTGCATCATCGGGGAATTTTCTGGGCTTGGCATCAATTATACATTGGAGATAAGCGAATAGGAGACGGCTGGGAAATAGAAAATTTCAGTTGGGAAGTTGCCACTGTAAAAAAGAAAAAGCAAAAAGACGGCAGCAAAGCTATTCAAGCTGATGTTTATTGGAAATCGCCATTATGGATCAATAAAAATGGTGTGGAAAAAACTTTTGTAAAAGAAACCACAACGATAAAAGTTTATCCCAAACAATTGCATTACCGTCTGATTGATATCGAAATTGTATTATTGGCACTGGAACCCAACATGCGAATTGGCGGTTCAGAAGACGAAAAAGGTTACGGTGGTTTTTCGCCACGAATTAAACTCAGTGACGATATTGTTTTTACGGATCCCTCAGGAAAAATCACTCCTACTAACCTACCTCTCCCTGCCAGCGAATGGATGGATATATCAGGTTCTTTAGGTAAAAATGGAAATAAAGCAGGAATTACTATCTTATGTAATCCTAAAAATCCGGATTCAAAAAATCCCTGGATATTACGGGCTAAAAAAAGTATGCAAAATGCTGTTTATCCGTTTCCGGGAGCTAAAGCAGTTCCTTTATCGAATAAAAAACCAACTGTTTTACGTTACCGATTAATCGTTCACGACGGAGATGCAAACAGCATTCCGATTGATGAAATATTTCAAAACTATATTAAAAAATAAATTAGTAATAGATTTAATTGAAAAAACCACGAATTCACGAATTATGAGATTATAATTAGTGAATTCGTGGCTTTATTTTTTTTCTAAAAAAACAGAGCCAATACATTTTGTAATGGCTCTGTCTATTAGTATGACTGGTATTAATTCGGAACTACTTTATAAGTAGGATCTTCCATAATATTTACTTCAATAATGCCTTGAGCATTTTGTAACAATTGACGACAGTCATCACTTAAATGGCGCAAATGCACCGTCTTACCGACTTTAGCATAACGCTCCGTGATTTTGTTTACGGCATCAATAGCACTCATATCGGCAATTTTACTTTCTTTAAAATCAATAATTACCTCATTGGGGTCATTCAACACATCAAATTTCTCAGCAAAAGCAGTTGTAGAAGCAAAGAACAATGGACCATAAATTTCATAATGTTTCGCTCCATTTTCGTCAATATATTTTTTAGCACGAATTCGTTTTGCACTTTCCCATGCAAAAACCAATGCTGAAATAATTACTCCTATCAATACGGCTAAAGCCAAATTGTGCATCAAAATAGTAATAACCGCTACCAAAACTCCAACAAAAATATCCTGTTTAGGCATTTTGTTTATGATACGAAAACTAATCCATTCAAAAGTACCTATTGCCACCATAATCATAACTCCTGTTAAGGCTGCCATAGGTAATTTTTCAATTACAGGTGCGCCAAACAGCACAATACAAAGTATCGTTAAGGCTGCAATAATACCTGACAAACGCGCTCTGGAACCTGCTGATAAATTCACTAAAGTTTGAGCAATCATTGGGCATCCACCCATTCCAAAGAAGAATCCGTTCAGGATATTGGCACTTCCTTGCGCCACACATTCTCTGTTTCCATTTCCTTTAGTTCCTGTAATTTCGTCTACTAGGTTTAGGGTTAACAATCCTTCTGTCAATCCTACACAAGCCATAATCAATCCGTAAGGAAGAATTAATTCTAAGGTTTCTAAGTTGAAAGGAATGTTCGGAATATGAAAAGGCGGGAATCCACCACTTACTGATGCAATATCAGCCACAGTTTTTGTTTGGATTCCAAAACCAAAAACCAACGCAAAAACAACCATAATAGCTACCAAAGATGCTGGAACCGCTTTGGTGATTTTTGGAAAACCAATCACGATTGCAATAGTTAAAGCCACCAAACCAATCATGATATACAACGGATTTCCGGATAACCAAACACTTTCACCATTGACAATCGTCTTAAATTGTTCTAATTGTGACATGAAAATTATAATCGCCAAACCGTTTACAAACCCGAACATTACCGGTTGCGGTACCAAACGAATAAATTTACCTAATTTGAATACACCTATTAAAATCTGAATTATTCCTGCTAAAGCAACCGCCGCAAAAACATAATCCAATCCATGCGATTTCATCAGTGCAATCAATACAATGACTGTTGCTCCTGCTCCACCTGAAACTAATCCTGGACGTCCGCCAAAAATAGCCGTTACCAATCCCATGATAAATGCAGCATACAAACCCACTAATGGCGGAAAACCAGCTAAAATGGCAAATGAAAGTGATTCTGGAATCATCGTCATGGCTACCGTTAATCCTGCTAATATTTCGGTTTTATAATTTACTTTTTGCGAAAAGTCAAATAGGGTAAAATATTGTTTCATTCTTTTGAGTAAGGAGTTATAAAATTAAAGCGCTCTTTATATCACTTTAGTGATAAATGATTTTAAGTTTTTTTAAGAAGTGCAAAGGTAATTTTTTTAAATCCTTATTCCAATTAAATTAGAATAGCACAATTTTGAAAAAAAATTTGCTGCAAAAAAGAGGAAATCCTTAACTTTGCATTCTCAAAAATAATGACTACATATGTGATAACCAATTTCTTTCAGACTATTTAAAGACGCAAACCACAACAGGTTTCAATTATTCATTCCTCTTTAAAGAAAGAAATTATGCTTATTATACAAAACATCAGTTATACACATCCTAACAGGGATTTGTTGTTCAGCAACATCAATTTAACCGTAAAACATCATGTCAAAATTGCTTTAATTGGCAATAATGGCGTGGGAAAATCAACTTTATTAAAATTAATTGCTCAGGAAATTCCAATTTCTGAAGGACAATTAAATACAGCATCACAACCGTATTATGTACCTCAGGTTTTCGGACAGTTCAATCATCTGACTATTGCAGAAGCTTTGCGTATTGATACCAAATTAAAAGCACTGCACAAAATCCTGAACGGAGACACATCCGAAGAAAACTTCAATATGCTAAATGACGACTGGACTATTGAAGAGCGTTGTATCGAAGCTTTAAAACATTGGCAATTACCCAATTTAGATTTAAATCAAAAATTAGAAAGTCTGAGCGGCGGTCAAAAAACCAAGGTTTTCCTGGCGGGAATCAGTATTCATCAGCCGGAATTAATTTTGCTTGACGAACCCAGCAACCATTTAGACAGCCAAAGCAGGAATTTGCTATATGATTGTATTGAGTCTTCTAACAGCACTTTGATTATTGTAAGTCACGACCGAAAGTTACTCCGCCAGTTGACTACAGTTTGTGAATTAAATCCAAACGGACTAACCGTTTATGGCGGAAATTATGATTTTTATCTGGAACAAAAACAACTGGAAACTGCAGCTTTACATCACGATATTCACAGTAAAGAAAAAGCGTTGCGAAAAGCAAGAGAAAAAGAACGGGAAACATTAGAAAGACAACAAAAACTGGATGCACGCGGAAAAGGAAAACAGGAAAAATCGGGAGTTTCCAGAATCATGATGAATACCCTGCGTAATAATGCCGAAAACAGTACTGCTAAACTAAAAAATGCACATACTGAAAAAATAGATTCCATTGCGCAGGATTTACAGCAGTTGCGTAAGACAAGACCGGATTTTGACAAAATCAAATTTGGGTTTGATGATTCAAATCTTCATAAAGGGAAAGTTTTGTTTACTGCCGAAGAAATAAATTACAGCTACGAAACAAAGCTTTGGAATAAAAATTTGAATTTCAAAATTACCAGCGGAGAAAGAATTGCTTTAAAAGGAAAAAATGGCTCAGGAAAAACCACCTTAATAAAACTTATTTTAGGTAATTTAGAGCCAACATCAGGCAGTGTTTTCAGAGCGGAATATCAATCAGTTTATATAGACCAGGACTATTCACTAATCCAAAATGATTTAAATCTGTATGAACAGGCTCAGTATTTTAATAACTCAGGATTATTAGAACACGATATAAAAATGCGGCTTAATCGCTTTTTGTTCTCCAATAAAACCTGGGATAAAATCTGTTCAGGTCTTAGCGGTGGCGAAAAAATGCGTTTGATGCTGTGCTGTTTGACCATAAACAATCAATCACCGGATGTGATTATTCTGGATGAACCCACTAATAATTTAGACATTCAGAATATTGAAATCTTAACCACAGCAATCAATGAATATCAGGGAACGCTGATTGTGGTGTCACATGATGATTTCTTTTTAGAACAAATTAATATTCAAAAAACCATTCATTTATAACAAAAGATGGAACCAATGGAAACTCACACTTTTTTGAAAGACGCATTCGAATATACTTATCATTTCAATCAGGAACTCATTCATTTATTTGAAAATAACAAAAATTGTATTCCTGAAAAATCCATGCAATTATTAAATCATTTGATAAATGCACAACAAATTTGGAATGAGCGTATTCTAAATGAGCCAAATACTATTGGAGTTTGGGAAATGAGATCTTTAAAAAATCTAAAAACAATCAACCAACAAAATTACAATCAAAGCCTAAACATTTTAGAAACAATAACATTGGATAAAAAAATAGATTATAAAAATTCTAAAGGAATTCAATTTTCAAATACGGTACAGGAAATTATTTTTCACATCATTAATCATGCTACTTATCACAGAGCTCAAATTGCCAGTGATTTAAAAGCCAATGGAATCGAACCCATCAATACCGATTATATTTTTTATAAAAGAAACACCGAAGCTACACAGAATATAAAATAGATTTTTTAACTTCGTTGCCGTAATGAAAATAAGTACCTTCATATTATCACTTTTAATACTTGTTTTATCTTTAAAACCCTGCTCTGACGGAAGTAATGCCGAAGACCTGAAAAAAGATAACATCAGTCTTAATCACAATCATCAGGAAGATCATGATGATTCCTGCCCTGTGACCTGTATTTGCAGTTGTTGCGGAATGTCGGTAACTTTTGAAAGCATTAAAATCTATACTTTTAGAATCCATACGGAAATTTCTAATGTAGTAGTATCTTCTTATCAGTCAAATTATCAATTTGATTCTGTTGCTGCTATCTGGCAACCTCCTCAGTTAATTAGTTAAAATATCCGGACAAAAGTCTCATTTTTAATTAATTAAATTTCATATCAAATGAATAAATTCATTTTGAGCGCAATGCTCATCCTATTATCATGCCTTGGAATGAAGGCACAGACAAATACTATTCAAATACAGGTAGTTTCTGAAAAAGAACCCGTAATTGGTGCCAACATTTATCTCGAATCAGACAAAAAATCGGCTGTTACAGATGCTGAGGGAAAAGCCAGATTATCGGATGTTTCGAATGGGAAACAAACCATAATAATTTCTTATCTGGGTTTCGAAACCCTGAAAAAAAACATTCAAATTCCGGGGGAATCCGTTTTTGTTTTTAATTTGGAACCCAATGAAAACGAACTCGAAGAAGTCGTTTTACAAACATCACGTACCAGCAGAACGGTTAGAAAAATCCCTACCCGGATTGAATTTATAGGTGCAGAAGAATTAGAAGAAAAAGCTACGATGAACCCAACGAATATTTCGATGGTTTTACGTGAAAGCACCGGAATTCAAATGCAGCAGACTTCGCTAAGCAGCGGAAATTCAAATATAAAAATTCAGGGACTGGACGGGCGTTATACCCAACTTTTAAGAGATGGTTTTCCTTTATATTCCGGTTTTTCCAGCGGATTAAGTATTATGCAGATTCCGCCTTTAGACTTGCAGCAATTCGAAATTATCAAAGGAAGTTCTTCTACACTTTACGGCGGTGGCGCTATTGCCGGATTAGTGAATATGGTTTCGAAAACTCCCGATGAAGAACCGGCTTTGGATATTATGCTTACCCAGACACACGCTTTAGGAAGTACAGCAAATATTTTTTACAGCAAACGAAACCAAAAATTCGGAACTACACTCTATGGTTCGGCACATTATCAAAAAGCCTATGACCCCGAAGATGATGATTTTAGTAATCTGCCTAAAACAAAATCCATTTCTTTTAATCCTAAATTCTTTTATTATCCTTCTGAAAAAACAACACTGTGGTTAGGCGTTAACGGAACGTATGATGATCGGATTGGTGGGGATATGACAAAAATAAAAAGTCAGCAAAACGGCATTCATCAATATACGGAAGACAATATTTCTAAACGTCTGAGTACACAGGCTGTTTATAAAACACAGCTGGATTCACTGAGTAACTTCAACATCAAAAATAGTATTTCCTATTTTGACCGTTCGCTTCAGGTACCTGATTTTAATTTTAGCGGAAAGCAAATCAATACTTTTACCGAAGTAAGTTATGAAAGAACTAATGCTAAGACCGACTGGATTCTGGGTGCTAATTTCTATTCGGTAGATTTTGATGAAGCTGATGATGCGCTGTTGCAACGCGATCAAAAAGAGTTTACCTACGGGTTATTTGCCAATAATATATTTGACATTAGCGAAAACTGGATTCTGGAAACGGGTTTACGTACCGATTATAATGCCGACTGGGGATTTTTCCCTTTGCCAAGAATTTCTTTATTGTACAAAAATGAAAATGGTTTTTCGAGTCGTATAGGTGGTGGACTAGGATATAAAATTCCCGATATTTTTACTGAAGAAGCAGAATCCATTAATTTCGAAAACGTACTCGGCATTGATAAAGACAATCTAAAAGCCGAACGTTCTTATGGCGTGAATTATGATTTTAATTATCAGACTCATTTCGGGGAAATTGGATTTTCGGCCAACCAGCTTTTTTATGTTACCGCTATTCAAAATGCCTTGCTGTTAAACAGCTCAGGAACTAATTTCCAATTTGAAAATGCAGCAGAAGTCATCCTAAGTAAAGGTGCTGAAACGAATATTAAGTTGACTTACAACGATTTTAAATGGTTTTTAAACTATGCTTTTATTGATGCACGCCTGCACTATTTGCCAGGAAACCCACAAAAACCACTTACTCCTAAACACAATGCAGGTAGTGTAATCATGTATGAAAACGAAACCTGGCGTATAGGATTTGAAACCTATTACACCGGAAAACAACTGTTATCTAACGGAACTAAAACTACCGATTATACTACTATGGGATTTTTACTGATGCGAAATTTCAAATGGGGTGCACTCTTTACCAACTTTGAGAATTTTACTGACAGAAGGCAAAGTCGTTTTTCTCCATTGGTTTTACCTACACATGATAATCCCACATTTCCGGAGATCTATGCTCCTACTGACGGATTTATTTTCAGTCTGGGAATCATCATAAAACCTTTTGGAAATAAAGAACATTAAAAAACTCAGGCAATCTTCTTTTACAAAATAAAGGAAGGTTGTTTTTTTATACAAAAGCAGGATTCTCAAGTTCGATTATTTTTCTATTTTGCAACGCATTTTATAAAAACCAACCTTGTAGAAAAAATGAATTATAAAAAACTACTGTTCTTCTTAATTGTTCTAAACATCCATTGTAGTCATGCTCAGGACATTCGAAAATCAATTTTATTAAATAAAAACTGGAAATTCTCTAAAGGCGATTTCAAAGATGCCAGTCAGATTGGCTTTAATGATAAAAAATGGGAAACAGTAAGCATCCCGCACGACTGGGCAATCTACGGCCCTTTTGACGAAAATAATGATGTCCAAAAAGTAGCTATTACACAAAATTTAGAAAAAGAAGCCAAAAGACAAACAGGAAGAACCGGTGGTTTACCTTATATGGGAATAGGCTGGTACAGAAATACGTTTAGTGTACCCAATTACCAAAAAGGACAACGTGTAAGTCTGATTTTTGATGGTGCTATGAGCGAGGCTCATGTATCCGTAAACGGTAAAGAAGCCATATTCTGGCCTTACGGATACAATTCATTCCATATAGATGTAACGGATTTATTGAATGCTGACGGACAAAAAAACCTGTTATCTGTTCGATTAGAAAATAAAGAACAATCTTCGCGCTGGTATCCCGGAGCCGGATTGTACCGCAATGTGCATTTGGTAATTACTAATCCGGTTCACGTTCCGGTTTGGGGAACTTACATTACCACTCCTTATGTAGCTAAGGATTATGCTTCGGTGCGATTAGAAACCAAAGTAGAAAATGTACCGAATAAAACGGAAATCAGGATAGAAACCAACATTCTGGATAAAAACGGAAAAGTGGTTGCCACTAAAAATGATATTCGAAAAATGAATCACAGTGAACCCTTTGTTCAAAATTTCACGGTGAATAATCCAGCTTTATGGTCTCCTGAAACACCTACTTTATACAAAGCTGTTTCTAAAGTCTATTTAAAAGACCAATTAGTAGATACTTATACAACCCCTTTTGGTATTCGTGATATAAAATTTATTGCTGACAAAGGATTTTTCCTCAACGGACAACTGCGTAAATTCCAGGGAGTTTGTAACCACCACGATTTAGGACCATTAGGTGCGGCAATCAATGTGGCAGCTTTACGCGGTCAGTTAACAATGTTAAAAGATATGGGTTGCGATGCTATCCGAACCGCTCACAATATGCCGGCACCTGAATTAGTAGCACTTTGTGATGAAATGGGTTTTATGATGATGATAGAACCTTTTGACGAATGGGACAAAGCCAAATGTAAAAATGGTTATCACCGTTTCTTTGCAGAATGGGCAGAGAAAGACATGATTAATATGTTACACCACTACCGCAATAATGCCAGCGTAATTTTATGGAGTATTGGTAACGAAGTGCCTACTCAATGCAGCCCAGAAGGCTATAAAGTGGCTAAGTTTTTACAGGATATCTGCCACCGTGAAGACCCTTCCCGATTAGTAACCTGCGGAATGGATCAGGTGACTTGTGTGCTTGAAAATGGTTTTGCCAATATGATTGATATTCCGGGATTTAATTACCGTGTCAATCGCTATGGAGAAGCATTTAGCAAATTATCCCAGAATATGGTTTTAGGTTCTGAGACTACCTCAACAGTAAGTTCGCGTGGTGTTTATAAATTTCCTGTAGAGAAAAAAGCAGATGCGATTTATCCGGATCACCAGTCGTCCTCTTATGATTTTGAATATTGCAGCTGGTCTAATTTACCCGATTTGGATTTTGCTATGGCCGATGACAAAGAATGGACTTTAGGACAGTTTGTCTGGACCGGATTTGATTATTTGGGCGAACCAAGTCCGTATAGCATCAATGCCTGGCCGAACCACAGTTCGATGTTCGGAATTATCGATTTAGCCAGCATTCCTAAAGACCGTTACTATTTGTACCGCAGTATCTGGAATAAAAATGCCGAAACCCTGCATGTTTTACCGCACTGGAACTGGGAAGGAAAAGAAGGAGAAATCGTTCCTGTTTTTGCTTATACCAATTATCCAACGGCGGAATTGTTTGTAAACGGAAAAAGTTACGGCAAGCAGACTAAAAACAATACAACACCTCAAAACCGCTACCGCCTGATGTGGATGGACGTAAAATATGAACCGGGCGAAGTAAAAGTAGTTGCTTATGATGCCAACGGAACTAAAAAAGCCGAAAGAATCATTCGCACCGCCGGAAAAGCACACCATCTTGAACTGGTTCCAGACCGTACTGAAATGCAGGCTGATGGTACTGATTTGGTATATATCAACGTTAGAATGGTAGACAAAGACGGAAACTTATGTCCTAACGACCAGAGCTTAGTGAATTTCAGCGCTGGCGGAGCCGGAAATTATAAGGCTTCCGCCAATGGAGATCCTACTTGTCTGGATTTATTCCATTTGCCTAAAATGCACCTTTTCAACGGTCAATTAACAGTCATTGTACAAGCAGCTGAAAAAACAGGAAAATTATCTTTTGAAGCCAAAGCCAGCAGAGTAAAATCCGGAAAAATTGCACTGGATGTGAAATAATATTTTAGCATTCTTACTTATAACAACCTCTTTTATGTTTTAAAAGAGGTTGTTTTTTTGGACGTTTCCTGTACAAAATCATTGCGAAGAATGAAGCAATCACACTTGATGCTCATATTATGTGATTTCTCCTTTATTGAAATGATACAAAATTAGCTTTGCTTAATTACATTGTACACGTTACAGTATAAATACAACCATTATTTCCAGTTCCATTCAATAAATGGGGCTTTTTTATGCCTAAAAAGAATTTTTTAGGTTCGATATAGGTACTTTTTTAGTGCCTTAAAGTAGTTTTTAGGTTCTTTATAGGGTATTTTTAAGTACTCAAAGGGAGTTTTTAGGTTTGTTATAGCTGCTTTAGTAGTAGCTATAAGGAGTTTTTAAGTAGGCTACAAGTACTTTTTAAGTACTAAAAAAGATGTTTTAAGTTTGCTATGAGGAGTTTTTAGGTACTATGAAGCTAAAATACTATAGAAATTTTGCTTATATTTGACACTATCCTTCTAAAAAACAACACCTTATGTCTGATAATACGAAACCTGCCCAAGCCGAACAATACCCTCCAATAGGGAATTTTATCCATTACCACATTATACAGCAATCCCAAACCAAAAGCAGCATTGCCAAGGCAATGGGTATAGGTCCTAAAGGATTAAGGGATTATTTTAAGAAAGATTCGCTGCAATTTGCCGTTTTGTGGAA